>DASTWJ010000253.1:0-5859 GCA_035776695.1 Bacilli bacterium | reverse complement strand
GCTGTTCTGGGCGCGGTTTCGCAAGTGGCCGGAGGAAGTCGAGCAGATCATCGAGCGCTACCTGTCCCCGTTCTGGGAAGTGACCAACGTGTTCCTGATCGCCTTCGTCGTCGGGCTGGTCGGCTTCTTCCCGCCGGCTGCGTATTACTTCGGGACGACGCTTTTGCTGCCCGGATCGATCGCCCTGATCCTGCTGATCTTCAAAGGCACGTTCTTCGCCTACTGCCACTATGCAAAAGTCCGTCACCCGCTCTACACCCTGCTCCAAGGCGTGGCTGGGTTGCTCCTGCCGATGGTGTTGGTCAGCGTGATCCCCGTGGCGGAAGGCGGGTTCATCGTCGAGCAGGACGGCAAGCTGGACCTCCTGTTCGGCGAGGTATTGAAAAGCCCGTTGCAGTGGTCGTTCGTGCTGTTTGCGCTGTTGTCGGTGCTGTTCGTGTCGGCCGTGTTCCTCTATTACTACGCGCGTAAGGCCGGAGCCGGAGTTGCGGCGGAGAAGTTCCGGCAAGTCGCGTTGAACATGGGGTTGCCTGCCTTGGGGGCAGGTGCGTTCATCCTGTTGCCGCTGGCGAACCACCGTCCGCAGCACTTCTTGGACTTGTCCACGCACTACGGCTGGCTGTTGCTGCTGTCCGGCATCCTGTTTACCAATGCGTACATGTTCCTGCAACGCGGTCGCTTCCCCGGCTGGACGTTTGTGCTGGTCCTCGCCCAGTATGCCGCCGCCGTGGCCGCCTATGGCTACTCGCACCTGCCTTATCTGATCTACCCGCTCCTGAACATCTACGACGCGTTCGTAAATCCGGTGATGTTCAAATACCTCGCCTTTGCCCTAGGCGGCGGGCTGGTCGTGCTGATTCCGGGGCTGTTGTTTCTGGCTTGGTTGTTCCTGTTTAGCGACAAATATGTCAAAGGCGGTGTATAATCGAACCAAACGTTGGAACAGAAACGGGTGATGTTCGATAATGCATGACGTCATGTGGTACGACTGGCTGATCGGTCTGCTCGGCAGCGGGCTAATCGGCGGTCTCGCTTTTCGAAAAAAGTCGCTGTCCGGCTCCGGTGCCGTGGCCGCGATGGTCGTCGGGACAGTGTTATATGCGCTGGGGAATCTGGCGTGGTTCGGGACGCTGATTGCGTTCTTCCTGTCCTCTACTCTGCTCTCCAAATGGAAAAAGCGGGCGAAGGCGGAGTTGGAGGCGGTGTATGAAAAAGGAGATCGTCGCGATGCGGGGCAAGTGCTCGCCAACGGCGGGATCGGGGCTTTGTTGTGCGTGGCGCATACCTTCGTGCCGGACTCCATGGTGACGCAGGAGGTCTGGTGGCTCTTGTTCGTCGGCGTAATGGCTACGGTGAACGCGGACACGTGGGCGACGGAAATCGGCGGCTTGAGCAAGGGAGAGCCGCGGTCGATTTTGACAGGCAAACGCGTGCCGCGTGGGACATCCGGCGGCGTGTCGGTGTTGGGGACAACGGCCACGATGGCGGGCGGTTTGTTTATCGGGGCTGTTGCTTGGGGCTTGAGTTCCTGGCTTGGAGCTAGTGAGATGGCACGCCCCCTGATGATCGACGGCCAATCCCCTTACATCCCCTTTGCCTACAGCCCTTGGCTCCTCATGCTCGGCTGGGTAGGCGGCACCCTCGGTTCACTCACCGACTCGTTGCTTGGGGCGCGGTTGCAGGTGATGTACCGCTGCTCCGCATGCGGGCGGGAATTGGAGCAAAAGGTTCACTGTGACGTCTCGGCTCGCAGAGTGCGCGGACTCGGGTTTTTGAACAATGATGCGGTGAATCTGTCGGCTTCTTTGGCCGGCGGTGTGGCTGCTTGGTTGCTGGCTCTCCTGTTGAGGTAAGGATCGCACACAAACAAAAGATAACTTCTGACCTGCTCATCAGAAGTCATCTTTTTGTCGTTACAAGGAGCTCTCGTAGGCTTGGATCGCCGTGGCCCGCTGAATGAAAGCGAGTCGTTCCGTCTGGTATTCCACATCGCCGCCGTGTCGGATATTCATCTCGTAGTCCTGCACCTCGCTATGCGGCAGGTCGCGGGCATACTCGGAGTTGGTGTATGCTGCAAACTCCGTAGTAAATCTCCTATGTCCGTCTGTGAATCTCACAGGTCCGTTCCGGATGTTCGACAAGTTATATCACCTCCTTTAAGTTATCCTGTTAATAACCACTATCATACATAACCCGAATACGCTTGACAACAGGTGAGAGCACTTCGCCCACTTCTACCACGGTGTGGAATGCTTAGGCGAATCATGTTCAGGCTTGCTTTCCGGAATCTGATACTCGTCTCGCGAGATCATCACATACCGCTCCCCCTGCAACTGCCACTCCTCGATCCACGGGTGGACGTCCATGTACGTCTGCATACGCTTGATCGTGAAGCGGTCGATGCCTTCCCCTTGGAATTCGACGAGGGAATCCATCAAGACACCCGGGTTCTCATAGATAGGAATATCAACCGCCTGCCATGCCCCATTTTGAAGCTTAAGCAAATGAACTTCCTGCGCTGCACGAGTCCCACCACCGCCCAAGTCGTTAACCACAGCCAACAAGTGTCCCTGCTGGCGGATCTCGCGGATCTGTCCCCAGCACCATTGGTTGTCGAGGACTTGGGCTCTTTTCTGTGCGACATCGGCAGGGGCTTGCGGGTAGGCTTGGGTGTGCCAGGCTCTGTTTTCATACCAGATCAGGCCGTAGACCTTGGCCGTGTTGAATCCGGCGCCTACGTCGACCGTGATCACGGGTACTTCGTTCGCTCCATGCGGCGCAGAGGCATTGAGTCGCACGATCGGGGCATGCTCTCCGTCGCGCTTCAAGTGGAATTCGTACTGGCTCGGATCGTCCGAAGCCACGCCCTCCATCACCTCTTCCACCGTTCGCCCAGCAAACGTCACCTTCAACTCTTCCAAATAAGCCAGCACTTCTTCCTCCGAAGCCGCGCCCAACTCGGAGTTGGTAAAATCGCAGGGGCAAGCGGCGGACGTGTAGGGCTTGGTGTCCCAGTAGGCACTCTCTTCATTCTGTCTAGGCGGTTGTTCAGGTTCAGGCGGTGTCCATGTGGAGCGTAGGTAGTCTGGCACCTGAGATTCCGGCTCCTTCACATTTCCCGTTGCAGTCACCTGCTCCTTTTCCTCAGCATCCGTATTGGCATTCGTACTGCACGCCGTGATCGCAACACTTGCCAAGCACAGCGCGAGCAGTCCGCCCCACCTTCTCTTTTTCAAAAACTGCATCTCGACATATCACCTCAACACCAATTCTATTTTTCCATTATCATCCATATGTTCATAGAAAGCAAAACAAAATCCCGCCGACGCATCGCTGCATCGGCGGGACTTCCGTACCATCTATTCGCGTTCAACTCTATCGCCTACCCTTGTCCAACGGCGATCGGTTCGACGCGCTCTTTCGCCTGTTCGATGATCAGCATCGCCTGCCGAAACGCCGCGTTGACGTCGGTCGAGCTGTCCGCTTCGATCAGTTGATCCAGATACTCCAGGCACTTCTCATACTCGCGTTCTGTCATCATGAAATAAACCTCCTACGATTCTTAGTGGGGTAAGACTCGGCAACCCGGCCGTCTTAGCTCACCCTTACCAAAGTGAGACCTTAGACCCGTAGGCTTTGCGTCCCTGATTTTCATCAGGTTTGCCTTTATGGAAGTTGCTATAGGACAATAATACTAAATTTTCTTACAAATATCAAGAGCCACTTGTCCCTCAGATAGATCAATTTAGTGTAGCCTCTTCTTGCACTTGAAAAGGAGCCTGTCCCTTGTACGGCCGAATCGCCGGCAGGAAGAAGGCAACGGCTGCCCGAGCACCGCACCCGAATGCGTCGTCTCGACCACCATCCAGCTCAACGCCAGCGTGAACATCGCATCACCGAGACCTGAGATCAGGCCGGAAAGCCAGAGCAGGAGGAAACTTTTATTTCGAAAAATCGCAAACTGTAAGGCCATATACTTGTTCTCCTTTTCACTTGTCCGAATGATTCAGACAAGTCTCTCACAAGCGCTAACAAAAAACACCCTGCCACCAACCGTGACAGGGTGTTTCGGAAAAAGGGTCTCTGTCCGTCCCTTATTTCCCCACGTCCAAAATCATCGTGTCTTGCGCATGCGCCTCCACATCCTCCGGCTTGAAGTACATCGTCTTGTACTCGCCATCCAGCCAGAGTTGCATCTGGTCGTTGTAATGCTCCGAACCGGGTTGCCCCGAAGCGCCCATCGTCATCACGTCGGCGCCGTGGTCGAGGTCGCCGAGGTCGACGGCGAAGCGCCACGGTGCGCCGAGCCGCGCTTCGTAAGGGTGCAACTGCTTGGAATAGGATGCCGCTCCGACGGTGACGTGACTGCCGCCGTACGGGTACGGCCCTGCGTTAAGGAGCATGCCGAGTCCTTCCATGCCGCCCAAGTTGTGCGGGACGGAGATGGTGTGGATGTTGCCCCACTGCCAGTCGTCCTGATCGTCGCCCATCTGCTCTTCCAACAGAGCGACACCGTCTTTGAAACCGGCGGTCAGCGACTTCTCGACCGAGTTGTCCGTCCCCGCGAACCATTTTTGATTGGTGCCGTACAAGACGGCATCGAGCGAGTTGGTGGTCAGACCGGTGATCAGGGAGTCCATGAACAGGTCTTCCCCGATCTGCGGTTCGAAGACGTGCTTCATCGTCGCGTTGAGCACGGCATGGTAGATTGACGGGCCGACCTCATCGGCGGAATCGAACGGGTTGTTCATCCATTCTTTTAACGTGTCGAGCGCTTGCCGTTCGTTTTCCGACCACTGCCCCTTCTCCAGAATCGGCAGCCAGACGTCGCGCATCCGCTCCGCCTGCAGGTTCTTGAAGTCGCTTTGCATCTTCTCCATATCTTCCAACGTGAGCTTGTCCTTGCTCTCGATCATCTCCTTGATCCGGTCGACGCGATACGGGTCGGCCCACTCGTAGGTGACGTGGTAGGGGTAGCTGTCGTCGATCACCTTGTTGTTGGCGGTGGCGATGTACCCTTCCGGCGGGTTGTACAGGGACGGAAGGTCGTCAAACGGCACGTAGGACGTCCACTCGTATTCGTCCGTCCAACCCGGCACCGGCAACAGACCGCTGCCGTTTTTGCGAATCGGCACTTTCCCGCAGGCTTGGTAGCCGATGTTGCCGTTCACGTCCCCGTAGACCACGTTCTGACCCGGCGCGGTGAAATGGCGCAGGGCGTCTTTGAATTCCGTCCAGTTGCTCGCCTTGTTCATCAACAGGGCGGCGGCGATCTCGTCACTGCCTTCGCTCGCCGTCCAGCGGAAGGCGATCTGCCGGTTGATCTCGGCGGTGGTGCCGACGGTGCGCAACACGCTGTTGACGATCGGGCCGTGGCGGGTGATCAACGTGTCGAACTCGACAGGTTCTTCGCCTTTGACCTTGATCACCTGCTTCTCGACCTTGGCGTTTTCCCACTTGCCGTTGTATTCGAACTGGTGCGGGTCGTCCGGGTTCGGCTTCTCGACATAGAGGTCCATCACGTCCGGCCCGAAGTTGGTGAAGCCCCACGCGATCTTGTCGTTGTGCCCGACCGTCACGCCCGGCACGCCGGGGAACGAAACGCCGGTCACTTCATATTCGCCCGGTGCGCTGAGGTGGTTCTGGTAGAAGATCGCCGGAGCCGACAGAACCAAGTGCATGTCGTCGGCGAGCATCGGTTTGCCCGACGCGCTTTTCGCCCCGGAGACGACCCAGTTGTTGCTGCCGACACCATCGCCCGGCGTCGTCTGGGAACGGGAGTCATAGAACAGACCCATCAGTTGGGAGCTGTCTTTCGCGCTCAGTTTGAGCACGGGCTGTTGCTTTTCTTTGCCGAGG
>DASTWJ010000252.1:0-11967 GCA_035776695.1 Bacilli bacterium | reverse complement strand
GTAGAGCGCCCGACTGTTAATCGGACGGTCACAGGTTCGAATCCTGTTCGAGGAGCCATCTTGGCTCGTTGGAGAAGCGGCTTAACTCACCGCCCTTTCAAGGCGGCATTCACGGGTTCGAATCCCGTACGAGTCACCATTTTCGAAGGAAGCTCGGCTAACATGCGCTCCCGTCCGTGGTCGCAACGCCGAGCCCCGCCTTCCGGGCGTGGAGGTTTAGCTCAGCTGGGAGAGCATCTGCCTTACAAGCAGAGGGTCGGCGGTTCGATCCCGTCAACCTCCACCATTTTTAACTGAATATCACGTGGCGAAAGTCACGCATTATCGCGGGGTGGAGCAGTTGGTAGCTCGTCGGGCTCATAACCCGAAGGTCGCAGGTTCAAGTCCTGTCCCCGCAACCATTTTCAATGTAAGGAAGCCCCGCTAAAACCGCGACCGTCCGGGTCGCAACGCGGGACACACGCTTCCGTGCGTGTGGAGCTGTGGTGTAGAGGCCTAACATGCCTGCCTGTCACGCAGGAGACCGCGGGTTCGAATCCCGTCAGCTCCGCCATTTTTTTGCCCTTGATGCGAATCAAGCGGGCCCATAGCTCAGTTGGCTAGAGCGCACGACTGATAATCGTGAGGTCGGAAGTTCGAATCTTCTTGGGCCCACCACACATGAGACCGGATCGCCTATGCGATCCGGTCTTTTTTCTGTACCAAAACTTTTCCCCCTCTCCCGACAAATTGACACGACAGGTGACAGGCGTTCGTTCCTAGGAACGGTTCCATACGAAAACGCCTGTTCGCCAGAAACCTTCCGCTCGACAAGACCCTCGCCCCACGCCCTATTTTTCAACAACAACCGCACCCAAACCCCGTCGAAAACTTTCTCGATCTCCCCGTCAAGTTTTGACACCCTCTGCAATAGACTTGTACTATACTGTGGTCAATCGGCGATTCAATTTGGTGGTGAACAGAAAATGCCCGTGGTCTATATCGATGTGGTTTGGCTGATCAACTTCGGGCTGGACGGGTTCATTTTGCTGGTGACCTGGTTTTTGCTACGCAAGCGAGTGCGATGGTGGCGGACGATCGGCGCGTCGGCTATCGGAGCTTCGTATGCCCTTTTACTTTTCTTTCCTGCGTGGTCGACCTTGTTGACGTTTGCGGCGAAAATCGGATTCTCCTGCTTGATGGTCTGGGTAGCTTTTCGCCCCAAAGGGCTGCTTGAGTTGGCCAAAACGCTGGGGCTGTTCTACCTCGCCTCGTTTCTGACCGGCGGGGCGGCGTTTGCGATGAACAACCTGTTTGGCAACGCCACGATCCACAACGGCTTGGTGATGATCCACGGCGGGGCGGCTTGGCTCCAACAGACGAATATGATTCTGATTCTTCTGTCTTTGCCACTCGTGTACTGGCTGGGCAAAAGCGCTTGGAAGCGATTGGCGCGGACAAGGCAGCGGGAGCAGAATCTATGGACGGTGCAGGTGCGGTTTGGTGAGGAGGAGGCGGAGTTTACGGGCCTCTTGGACACCGGTAACGCCTTATCCGACCCGTTGTCGCGCACGCCGGTGATGGTGGCCGACTGGGAGTTGTTTCGCGCCGTGTTGCCGCCAACGCTCTGGGGGATTTTGGAGCAAGGCAAAGACATCTCGACGGCGCTTGGCGAGATCGAGATGGATGATCAGTGGCAAGCGCGGTTTCGCCTCGTCCCTTACCGCGGCGTAGGGGGCACGATGGGCATGTTGCTCTCCTTTAGACCGGATGAAGTGGTGCTGACAGGACAAGGACAGGGAGAGGCGCAGAGTTGCCGCCGCATCTTGATCGGCTTGAACCCGAAGCCGTTGGCGGCCGATGGGTCGTATCGGGCGATCCTGCATCCCGCGATGCTGGAAGCAAGGTCGGACGAACCTGACCGAGAAGCGAGTTAACACGTTCTAGAAAGGAGACTGTCTATCGTGATGAGATGGCCGATTCCCATGAAACTGCGATTGATGATCCGCATCTGGTTGCTGAAAGTGATGTTCCTCTTGGGCAAGTCGCCGGAGGAGATCTATTATGTCGGAGGCAGTGAAGCGCTGCCGCCGCCTTTGACCCGAGAAGAAGAGGAATACCTGCTCGGCAAGTTGTCGACCAAGGATGAAGCGGTGCGCTCCGTCCTGATCGAGCGCAACTTGCGGCTGGTTGTCTATATCGCCCGCAAGTTCGAGAACACGGGCATCAACATCGAAGACCTCGTGTCGATCGGTACGATCGGCTTGATCAAGGCGGTCAACACGTTCGACCCGGAGAAAAAAATCAAGCTGGCGACCTACGCTTCGCGCTGCATCGAGAACGAGATTCTGATGTTCCTGCGCCGCAACAACAAGATCCGTTCCGAGGTGTCTTTTGACGAACCGCTGAACGTGGACTGGGACGGCAACGAACTGCTGCTCTCCGACGTTTTGGGCACGGAGAACGACACGATCTACCGCGACATCGAGGAGCAGGTGGACCGCAAACTGCTGTACAAAGCGTTGGAGAAACTGACCGAACGCGAGCGCAAGATCATGGAGATGCGCTTCGGTCTGGCCAACGGCACGGAGATGACGCAGAAGGATGTGGCCGACATGCTCGGCATCTCGCAGTCCTATATCTCGCGTTTGGAAAAGCGCATCATCAAGCGCTTGCGTAAAGAGTTCAACAAAATGCTGTAAGTGCATAATTCTCCCTCCGCAGGTAATACTGTCTACAACCGAGGCAGGCGACTGAATGGAGGGAGTTTTTCATGAAACGGAACAAAGTCGAGATCTGCGGCGTGAACACAGCTCAACTTCCCGTTCTGACGAATGCTGAGATGAGAGAGCTGTTCGTCAAGCTGCAAAGCGGCCAGCTCTACGCCCGCGAACAGTTGGTCAACGGCAACCTGCGTCTCGTGCTGTCCGTGATCCAGCGTTTCAACAACCGCGGCGAGTATGTGGACGACCTGTTTCAAGTCGGGTGCATCGGTTTGATGAAAGCGATTGACAACTTCGATCTCGGGCAAAACGTGAAATTTTCCACCTATGCCGTCCCGATGATCATTGGGGAAATCAGACGTTATCTGCGCGACAACAACCCGATTCGCGTATCTCGTTCCTTGCGCGACATCGCCTACAAGGCGCTCCAGATCCGCGATAACCTGACCAACCAGAATCTGCGCGAGCCTTCGATCGTCGAGATCTCGCAAGCGATGGACGTGCCGAAAGAAGACGTCGTCTTCGCGCTCGATGCGATCCAAGACCCGGTGTCTCTGTTCGAGCCGATTTACCACGACGGCGGCGATCCGATCTATGTGATGGATCAGCTCTCCGACGAGAAGAACCAAGACACGCTATGGGTGGAGGAAATCTCGATCCGCGAGGCGCTGCACAAGCTGAACGACCGAGAGAAACGCATCCTCTCGATGCGCTTCTTCGAGGGCAAAACACAGATGGAAGTGGCCGAGGAGATCGGCATTTCCCAAGCACAGGTGTCCCGCTTGGAGAAAGCGGCGATCAACCACATGCACAAGTTCATAAAAACATAGGCTGGCAAAAGCGGACGAGCACTTGTCGAGCCGTGTGTTGGGTAAAGTCGCGTTTCTTCGGGCGCGGCTTTTTTTATTGTGCCCATTTTTCTCGACAAGCACATATATATGGAAGAGAGACAGCGGGAGGAGCGTGTCAGACCTATGGTGAAAATCTCCGAACTGCAAGCAAAAGATGTGGTCTCGCTGACGGACGGCAAGCGCCTCGGGCAGATCGGCGATCTCGACATCGACTTGGAAAACGGCATGATCCGCGCGATCATCGTGCCGGGGGGCGGTCGCTTTCTCGGCATGTTCGGCAATGCGCAAGACTATGTGATTCCGTGGAATCAGATCGTGAAAATCGGCGCCGATGTCGTGCTGGTCGAACTGCGTTCGAGTCACGAGTCCCCTTATGTGCCGCCGAACGGCGGTTCGTCGGGCGGCTTTTGAGTGTAGGGCGGATCGGCGAAACGTGCGTGCAAAGGGATTTCCTTCTCAATGGCCGATTGAGAACGGAGTCCCTTTCGCTTTGTTGTCGGATTATGGTACGATTTGAGGAAGACAGGAAAGGGTGAGGAATGTTGGAAACGGCTCAGATCAAGGCGTTTTTTACCGGGCGAACCGATGGGGTAAGCCCTGCGCCTTACGCCGCATGCAACCTCGGGCTGCATGTCGGGGACGAGGAGGCGCATGTGATCGCCAACCGAGAACGAATCGCGGCAACATATAATCTTCCGCTCGACACCTGGGTGGCCGGCGAGCAGGTACACGGCTCGACGGTGACGGTGGTGACGGAAGAGATGCGCGGTCGCGGGGCACGGGCTTTGGCCGACATGTTGCCGGCGACGGACGCTCTGATCACCAACGTGTCGAACATCACCCTGACCACGTACGCGGCCGACTGCGTACCGCTTCTGTTTGCCGACGCGGATCGATTGGCGATCGGCGCGGCCCATGCCGGGTGGAAAGGCACCGTCGCCAAGATCGCAGCGCGTACGGTCGAAGCGATGCACAAGACATACGGAACCGATCCGGCCAGCCTGCGCGTGCAAATCGGTCCCTCGATTGGGCCATGCTGTTACGAGGTGGATGACCGGGTGGCGGATGCGGTGCGCGAATCCTTCGGCGAGCGGGCGAAACGCTTGTTGACGCCGAATGCGAACGGTCGCTGGCAGTTCGACCTCTGGACGGCGAACGTGTTGACTCTGGAGGAAGCGGGTGTGCCTCGTGAGCGGATCGAACGCTTGGACGCTTGCACCTCCTGTCAGAACCGGCGCTACTTTTCCTACCGCAAAGAAGGAGGAAATACGGGGCGCTTGGCAGGCATTATCGCGTTGAAGCAGGAAATATAGAGAGAGACGACGAATATATACCAACTGATTTTGGTTTGGAGGCTTGGCATGGACTACCGAAATCGATTGACTGAGATTGAAGGGCGCATCGCCGCCGCCTGTGCGCGTGCGGGGCGCGATCCGCAAGAGGTACGGATCGTGGCGGTCACCAAGTATGTCGGGGTGCCGGAGACGGAGGCGTTGATCGTCGCCGGGCAGACCGACTTGGGCGAGAATCGCCTGCAGGTTGCCCAGCCGAAGCTGGATGCGATCACGGCCGATGTGCGCTGGCATTATATTGGAAGTTTACAGACGAACAAGGTCAAAGACGTCATCGGACGGTTTGCCTTGCTTCACTCGCTCGATCGTTTGTCGCTGGCGAAAGAGATTCAGAAGCGGGCTCTGCAGCAAGGGATCACCGTCCCTTGTCTCGTGCAGGTCAACGTATCGGGAGAAGCAAGCAAGAGCGGATTGGCGCCGGACGAAGTGGCTTCTTTTTTGAAACAGGTGCGGGAGATGCCGCAGGTCAACGTGCGCGGGTACATGACGATGGCGCCGCTCACCGACGATCCCGCTGCGACGCGCGACGTGTTTCGCGGGTTGCGCGAGTTGCGGGACAAGCTGTTGGCGGACGGAAGCGCGCCGGAGACGGCCGTCGAGTTGTCGATGGGCATGTCGGGTGATTTTGAAGTGGCGGTCGAAGAAGGGGCGACGCTCGTTCGCATCGGCAGCCTGTTGGTGAAACCCTAGTCAGGGAGGATGGATGAGCCATGTTGCAAAAAGTGATGACGTTTCTGGGCTTGGCGGACGAAGAGCCGCAAAAAGAAGAAATGGTGATGACCGAAGAGGGGCAGGTGGCGCATACGCCGGACGGCGTGGTGCCGCTCAAACGCCAAGGAGCTGTCGTTTCTCTGCATACGCAAAAGCAGGTGCGCGTATATTTAGCGGAACCGGAGTCGTATGATGACGCACAGCAGATCGCCGATCATCTGCGCAATCGGCGTCCGGTCGTGCTCAACTTGCACAAGACCAACTACGATACGGCGATGCGGGTGATCGACTTTATCAGCGGTTGCACGTATGCGCTCGGCGGCACGATGCAAAAGCTCGGCCACAACATCTTCCTCTGTGCGCCGGAGAACATCGACGTGCAAGGACAGATCACGGATGTTGCCGCCGGGCAGGAACGGGACGACCAGTAAGTTCAATAAGTAGATGAGGTGAGTCGATGAATGTAGTGATTTACTTTCTGTACAAGGCGATGGGGATCTACTCGTACATCATCATCGCACGCATTTTGATGTCATGGGTGCCGGATGTCGAGCGCACCGCGTTTGGCCGAATTCTGTACAAGATCACCGAGCCGTATCTGGGCATCTTCCGCCGGTTTATTCCGTCCATTCCGCTTGGCGGCGCCTATCTCGATCTGAGCCCGATCGTGGCGATCATCGCGTGGAACCTCGCAAGAAGCGGTGTGGCATCGCTCTATAACGTGTGGTGATCGGACGGACTGTTTTATGAAAAAAGACAATGTGTTCATGCATTATCGACCGCAGGAGCGCCCGTTCGTCGAGCGGATGCTGGAGGTGGCGGAGCGGGTGGACGAGAGGCAGACTCCGCATCTGACCGATTTTCTCGATCCGCGTCAGGCCAAGATCGTACAGGCGATCATCGGGGCGCGGGCCGACTTGCTCGTCTCGTTTGACGGCGGGCATGAGGAAGCGGAACGAGTGCGGGCGTTGATCGCACCGTCTTACTGGCAGCCGGAAACGGATGATTTTGCCCTGAACTTCCTGCGGTTGGAGATTTCGGGGGAGTATGTGTCGTTGTCACACGGCGATTATCTCGGCGCGCTGTTGGGGCTTGGACTCAAGCGAGGGAAGCTGGGCGATCTGTCGGTGCATCAGGATGGCTGTGATCTGGTGGTGACACAGGACATCGCCGATTTTATCCGTTTGAATCTCGGACAGGCTGGGCGGGCGAACGTCTACGCGACAGAGATCGAGCGGGAGCGGTATCGCGCCGTGCGGATCGAGCTGTCCGAAAAAGAGTTCACGGTGATGTCCTTGCGTCTCGATGCGGTGGCGTCCGATGCGTTTGGGATGTCGCGCAGCAAAGTGGTCGACCCGATCAAAGCGGGGAAACTGCAGCTGAACTGGCAGGTCGTCGAGGACCCGTCGGCACAGGTGGAAGAAGGCGACGTGCTCTCCTTGCGCGGCTTCGGGCGGGTCAAGATTCTCGAAGTCGGCGGACAGACGAAAAAGGGACGCACGTTTTTAAAAATTGGCAAATATCTTTAAGAGACGGCAGGAGTCTGCTCTGATCCTGTCGAATCTTTTGGCAAAGATAGCGAAAATTGTCTGTATGGATTGATTTTTATCTGGAGGTGCCGAGCAAGATGCCTTTAACTCCGCTTGATATTCACAACAAAGAGTTCGGCCGTTCGTTTCGCGGCTATGATGAGGATGAAGTCAACGAGTTTTTGGATCGGGTGATCAAGGATTACGAAGGGATCATCCGTGAAAACCGCAACATGGAAGAGAAAGTCGCGATGTTGGAAGAGCGTCTCAGCCATTTCCAAACGTTGGAGGAGAGCCTGTCCAAGTCAATCATCGTCGCGCAGGAGACGGCCGAGGAAGTCAAGGCGAATGCTCGCAAGGAAGCGCAACTGATCATCAAGGAGTCGGAGAAGAACGCCGACCGCATCATCAACGAGGCGCTGGCGAAAGCGCGTCGGATCACGATGGAGATCGACGAGATTCAGAAGCAGGCCGACGTGTTCCGCGCTCGCTTCAAGTCGCTGGTCAAAGCTCAACTCGAGCTCTTGGAGAGCGATCATTGGGATCAGATTTTGGATGAAAAGACGATCCGCGTGGAAGAATAGCGGTTGTCGTTTGACATCGCAAGACGGATCGCATATAATACTTGAAATTAATAGAAATTGACGTGGAACAGGAAGAGTACCATGAGGGTGAACTTAGGAGAGAACCGGGGTAGCTGCGAACCGGGAAGGGAGCCGCATGGGAAAATCACCTGGGAGTCGTGCGCCGAACCTCGCGTGACAGGAACTTTTTTTCTGAAAAGCGAGTAGTAAGCGGCACCGTTTGACCTGCGTTACAGGGTCCAATGAGTGGTCGTCACCTCTTCTTTTTCATGATGAGGGTACGACAATCAGGGTGGTACCACGGGAGCTGGTAACTGGTGAACAGGAGTCGTCTCGTCCCTTTTTTCAAGAAGGGATGGGCGGCTTTTTTTGTTGCCATAGACAATTGGAGGTAGACGAAGATGGAGAAACCAGACTACAGCAAAACGCTGAATCTGCCGGCGACAGAGTTCCCGATGCGCGGCAACCTGCCGACGCGCGAGCCGGAGATGCAACAGAGATGGGAAGAGATGGGCCTGTACCAGAAAGTACAGGAGATGCAGAACGGCAAGCCGAAGTTCGTGCTGCATGACGGACCGCCCTATGCGAACGGCGACATCCACATCGGTCATGCGATGAACAAAGTGCTCAAGGACATCATCGTCAAGTTCCGCACGTTCCAAGGCTATGACGCGCCGTACGTGCCGGGCTGGGATACGCACGGGATGCCGATCGAGCATGCGATCATCAAGAACAAGGGCATCAACCGCCATGAAGTGCCGGTGACGGAGTTCCGTCAGATGTGCTATGACTACGCGCTCGATTTCGTCGATCGCCAACGCGGTCAGTTCAAGCGTCTGGGTGTGCGCGGCGATTGGGAGAACCCGTACATCACCTTGCTGCCGGAGTACGAGGCGCAGCAGATCCGCGTGTTTGGGGAGATGGCGAAGCGCGGCTACATCTACAAAGGCTTGAAGCCGGTTCACTGGTGCCCGCAATGCGAGACGGCGCTGGCGGAAGCGGAAGTGGAATATGCGGACAAAACGTCTCCTTCGATCTACGTGAAGTTTGCCGTAAAAGACGGCAAAGGCATCCTGCCGACCGATGATACGTATCTGGTGATTTGGACGACTACCCCGTGGACGCTGCCGGCGAACGTGGCGATCGCGTTGGGGGCTGATTTTGAATACAACCTCGTCGAAGTGAACGGGGAGAAACTGCTGCTGGCGAAAGACCTGACCGAGCAAGTGCTAAAGGAAGCGGGCTTTGAAGGGGAAGCGAAGGTCGTGAAAACCTTCAAGGGTTCCGAGTTGGAGCACGTCAAGGCGCAGCATCCGTTGATGGATCGCGAGTCGCTGGTGATCCTCGGCGAACACGTTACCTTGGAATCGGGTACCGGCGCGGTGCATACGGCACCGGGGCACGGGATGGAAGACTATATGGTCGGCTTGCAGTACGGTTTGCCGGTGTTGGCTCCGGTCGACGGCCAAGGCAAGTTCACCGAGGAAGCTGGCCCGTACCAGGGACAATTTTATCTGAAGGCGAACAAACTGATCAACGCCGACCTGCACGAGTCCGGTCACATGCTGGCGGAGAAAGACCTGCATCACTCCTACCCGCATTGCTGGCGCTGCAAGAACCCGGTCTTCTTCCGGGCGACGGAGCAGTGGTTCGGTTCGATCGACAAGTTCCGTGGCGAGCTGTTGGAAGCGGTCAAATCGGTGCAATGGAGCCCGGTATGGGGCGAAGTGCGTCTCTCGAACATGATCGCCGACCGCGGCGACTGGTGTATCTCCCGTCAGCGCAAATGGGGTGTGCCGATCCCGATCTTCTATTGCACCGATTGCAACAAGGAGATCATCAACGACGAGACGATCGACAAGTTGTCCGACCTGTTTGCAAAGCATGGGTCACAGGTGTGGTTCGAGAAGGAAGCGAGCGAATTGGTGCCGGAAGGGCTGACCTGTTCCTGTGGCGGCAAGGAGTTCCGCAAGGAAACCGACACGATGGACGTGTGGTTTGACTCCGGTTCCTCGCACATGGCGGTGTTGGCGGCGCGTCCGGAGCTGCAATGGCCGGCCGATCTGTATCTGGAAGGCTCCGACCAGTATCGCGGTTGGTTCAACTCTTCGCTGTCCACCGGTGTCGCGGTGAAAGGGCTGGCACCGTACAAGTCGATCCTGTCACACGGCTTTACGCTGGACGGGGAAGGGCGCAAGATGTCCAAGTCGCTGGGCAACGTGACCGACCCGTTGAAAGTGATGAAGCAGTTCGGGGCGGATATCCTGCGCCTGTGGGTGGCTTCCGTTGACTTCCGGGCGGATACTCGCGTCTCGGATGACATCCTGAAGCAAGTGGCGGAAGTGTACCGCAAGATCCGGAACACGTTCCGTTATCTGCTGGGCAACTTGAGCGGTTTCGACCCGAGCCGTGACAAAGTGGCGCCGGAGCAGTTGCTGGAGTTGGATCGCTGGGCGCTGAACAAACTGACGCAGATGCGCGAACGCGTGCTCAAGGCGTATGACAAGTATGACTTCCACATCATCTATCATGAAGTGAACAACTTCTGCACGGTGGATATGTCGGCGTTCTACTTCGATGTGTCCAAAGATCGCTTGTACACCGTAGCTCCGGATGCGCCGGAGCGCCGTTCCGGTCAGACGGCGATGTACGAAATCCTCGTCACGTTGACGCACTTGGTTGCGCCGATCTTGACGCATACGGCCGATGAAGTGTGGCCGTTTGTGCCGGGCACGACGGAGGAGAGCGTGCAGTTGACCCAATGGAACTGGCAGGATACGATCGGCGTCGACGCTGAACTCGATGCGAAGTGGGAAGCGATCCTGACCGTGCGCGACGAAGTGTTGAAAGCGTTGGAAGCGGCACGTAAAGAGAAGGTGATCGGCAAAGGCCTCACCGCAGCTGTCGATCTGTACCCGGATGCGGCGACTTATGATGTTTTGAGCGGTGTACCGCGTTTGCAGGAAGTGCTCGGCGTTTCGCAGGCAAACCTGTTTGAAGTGGGTGCCGACGTGCCGACTGATGCGACTGCTTATGCGGGTCTGTCTGTTCGTGTACGTGCGGCGGAAGGCGAGACGTGTGAGCGTTGCCGCGTGGTGACTCCGGAAGTCGGGAAGCATGAAGAGCATCCGACTCTGTGCCCGACTTGCGTGGGCAATGTGGTACATTTCGTGTAAGAGTTGTCCTCTACTAAGAAGAAACCCCATCGCTTGTGGCGATGGGGTTTCTTTTTTGATGATTGATGGATGGAAGGGAGCTTAACGGGACGGACTGCCGTCGTAGCCACCGTAGCCGCCGCCATAGTAACCGCCATACGGGTAGCCACCGTACGGATAGCCGCCGCCGTAGAACGGACCCGGTACCGGGAAGAAGAACGGAGCGCCGTAGTAGGGGCGACGACGACGGCGGCGACGGCGACCGGGTACGTATCCGTAGGGAGCATAGCGGAAATCTTCGCTGTCAAAAGCTGCGTTGTTCTCGTCGCTTGCTTCGCCATCGAACTGGAAGTTGTTGAAATAGTTGTTGGACCAGAAGGACGGATCTTGGATGTAGCGGTATTCGATGTTATGGATGGAGGGATCATACTCGTAGTACGGGATCAATTCGACATCCGGCTGGAAGTTGCGGTTTTTAGCCAATGGGGTCACGCTCCTTGTGGACTCTTGTGTGCTTTTGTCACCCTATGGATATGAGCACAGTTCGGGGCTGGTGCGGAGCGCGCGCAAAATCGGGCATTCGCCTAGAAAAGGACAATCGGTGACAGGCATAACGTCGAGAAAACGGGAGAATCGTGGGGGAAAAGCGGAGATGGTTTTGTCTATTGCTGAGATTTGTTTCGCGGATGTTTTTGCGAAGTCCAAGCCGGCGTGTTAAGATATCTCTTGTCGCCGCGAGAGAGCGACGGCATCACATACGGAGAAATGTCCGAGTTTGGTCGAAGGAGCTTGACTCGAAATCAAGTAGGCGGGTAACCGTCTCGGGGGTTCGAATCCCTCTTTCTCCGCCATTTTTGAGCCATTAGCTCAGTTGGTAGAGCACCTGACTTTTAATCAGGGTGTCGAAGGTTCAAGTCCTTCATGGCTCACCATGTTTCATCTTTGATTGATCCTTGAAAACTAAACGAGTGAAACGAGATCGATTCGAGTCATGATACAAACTTTTATTGAGAGTTTGATCCTGGCTCAGGACGAACGCTGGCGGCGTGCCTAATACATGCAAGTCGAGCGAAGCGGAGAGAG
>DASTWJ010000251.1:0-5319 GCA_035776695.1 Bacilli bacterium | reverse complement strand
TCACCTTGTGTCTGGCGTTGATGCAGATCGTCTACGGGCCGCTGACCGATACGTGGGGGCGGCGCAACGTGTTGTTGCCGGGCATCGCCCTCTATGTGCTGGCGTCGGTCGGGTGCGCGTTTGCGCCGACGATCGGCTGGTTTCTCGGCTTTCGGGCGCTGCAGGCGATCGGGATCGCGACGGGGTCGGTTGTGGCGACCACCGTCATCGGTGACCTGTTTGAAGGGCGCGAGCGGGGGCGGGCGATGGGCACGTTCCAGATGTGCGTGTCGCTGGGACCGGTGCTCGGGCCGTTGATCGGCGGGGTGATCGGCGGCGTGACCGATTCGACGGGCGTGTTTTTCGTTTTGGCGGGCGTCGCCGTGCTGATGCTGGGGATGAACCTGCGCTTTCTGCCGGAGACGAAGCCGGAGGTCGCCGGCGGGAATCGTTTCTCCCTGCGCGATTTCGCCACGGTGTTGCGCCATCCGGTCGGCCTCGGCATCGTCGTGTTGGCGTTCGTTCAATACTACACGTTCTACAATTACCTCGTGTTCATGCCGACCGTGCTCACCGACGAGTATGGCCTGTCCGCTTCGGAAAAAGGGTTCGTGTTCTTGCCGCTCTCGATCATGATCGTCATCGGGAGCTTCTTAGGCGGGCGGTTGCAGGAGCGCTTTCACCCGCGGCGGTACATGGTGGTGATCGCGCTGGTCAACGTGCTGGCGGTGCTGTTGTTCCCGTTCGCCGCCGCGTGGGCGCTGCCGGCTTTGATCGGCGCCACGACGCTATTTGGCTTGTGCTTGGGGTTGTCCCTGCCGGTGCAGACGACGCTTCTGACCGGCGCGTTCCAGCGCGAACGGGGTACGGCGGTCGGGGTGTACAATTTCTTCCGCTATCTCGGGATGGCGGCAGGGCCGATGCTCGGCTCGTTTCTGTTTCATCTGGGGCGGTTGCCGGTCTTGTTTGGCTTTGCGACGGTGCTTGGCGCGTTGACGACGCTGTTCTTGCGTCGGCAGCTCGGTTTTAATAGAATTGACCGTTTGCAAGAGTAAATGCTAAACTAAGATTGTATGTACAAACAGGAGGGGAATCATGACACAGCCTATGCTTCATTCTGACCTCGTGGAAGAGATCGAGTTGGTGCTCCGGCAAATCTCCAAGCAAGTCCGCGTCAAGGGTCGCGAAATTCTGGCTGATTTTTCGATCACGCCGCCGCAGTTCGATGCACTGGTTTATTTGCATGAGTTCGGCGACTTGACGATCGGGGAACTCAGCTCCAAGTTGGGTCTTGCCTACAGCACCACCACCGACCTCGTCGATCGTCTGGAGCGTAACGAACTGGTCGAGCGCGTGCGCGACAGCAACGACCGCCGCGTCGTTCGTCTGCATATGTTGGAGAAGGGCCGCGCGATGATCGAAGAAGTGTTGAAGGCTCGACGCGCCTATCTCGCCAAGCTGATGGTCGATGTCAGCGAAGAGGACTTGGGTCATCTTGCAAAGTCTTTGCAGGAAATCTATAATCATATCAGCGATTGACATAGAATCGGCGTCATCCGAGCAAGCCATCGGGGGACGCTTTTCTTTTTGCCGCATAGACTAAGTCAACTCAGACTGACTTACGGAAGGGACGAATGCAACTTGTCAGCACAGCAACCGATCGGCCTGTTGGACTCGGGGTTTGGGGGGCTGACGGTGGTCGGCGAAGTGATTCGCCAACTGCCGCAGGAGAACATCATCTATGTCGGGGACAATGCGCGTTGTCCCTATGGAGACCGCGAGCCGGAGGAAGTGAGACGGTTTTTGTTCGAGATCATCGACTTTCTCGTCGAGCAGGACGTCAAGATGGTCGTCATCGCCTGCAACACGGCGACGGCCGCCGGGTTGGAGGAAGCGCGCAAACGCTATCCGGTGCCGGTGATCGGCGTGATCACGCCCGGTTCGCGAGCGGCGATCTCCGCGACGCGCAACGGGCGGGTCGGCGTGATCGGCACGGCGGGGACGATTCAAAGCGACGCCTACCGCCGCGAACTGCATCGGATCAACCCGCGCTTGGACGTGACGAACAAAGCCTGTCCGCCGTTCGTGCCGCTGGTCGAAGCGGATCGCACGCAGAGTGCGGAGGCGCGGGAGGTCGTCGGCGACTATCTGGCAACGCTTCGGGAGCAGGCGATCGACACGCTGATCCTCGGCTGTACCCATTACCCGCTGCTCGCTCCGGTGATCGGCGAGGTGATGGGGGAGGGCGTGCAGTTGATCTCCTCGGCGGAGGAGACGGCGCGCGAGGCGAGCACGGTGCTGTCGGTGCGCCATCTGCTCAATGAAGACAATCTCCACCCCGACTATCGCTTCTACACGACGGGCGATCCCGATACGTTTCACCAGTTGGGATCACGCTGGCTGAACCGGGAGATCGCCGTACGATCCGTGCGGTTGGGAACGCGGTCGTAGGCGAGCGCGTTTTCGCAAAAAGTTTGTCCGTGGGACAAAATACAAGCATATCTCCTCCGAGGGCTCGTATATATGAAAGTGAGAAATCCTACTGGAGGAGGACAAACGAATGCGAAACAAAACGATCGCACTTGTCAGTGTCCTCGCGATGTCCATTGTGGCGGCTACCGGTTGCGCGCCTTTTGCGCCGGAGAAGACTTCTAGCCCGTCCCAATCTTCGCAAGGACCTGCACAAGGGGACCAAGTCGCGGACGTGATGGCGACCACTGTGTATGTAGCGGACCACAACGGGCTCGTCGTTCCGCTGAACATCAAAATGGCACAAACGAACGCAGTGGCCAAAGCCACTTTGGAACATATGGTGCAAGGCAGCGCCGGCGATGCGGCGGTCGCCACGACCGGCCTGCACAATGTCCTGCCGTCGGGCACGCAGGTGCGCGGCGTCTCGATCAACGGCGGTGTCGCCACGGTCGATTTTTCCCAAGAGGTGTTGAACTACAACACGCTGCAGGAAGAGCAGGATATCGTCGATGCGGTCGTCTGGACGATGACCGGGCTCGACGGGGTCGACAGGGTCAAGTTCCGCATCGAAGGGCATGACCGCCCGACGATGAAGATGGGCACGCCGATCGCCGATGCGATCTCGCGGGCGAGCGGGATCAACCTCGATGTCGCGGCGGACGTCAACCCGAGCAACTCGACCAAGCTGACCCTGTACTTCACCGGCTCGAACCCGGAAGGCAACTTCACCTACCTCGTGCCGGTCACCCGCATTCTGCCGAAGACGGACGCCAACATCGTCGACCTGACGATGCAGCAACTGGCGGTCGGTCCGAACCAAGACGGCCTCGGCCCGGTGTTCGCGTCCAATCTGAAGCCGGAAAAAGCGGAAGTGATCGACAACGTGGCGACGCTCGACTTCGGCGACGACTTCGCAGTCAACAGCAACACGCCGACCGTGCGCAACATGCTGAACTCGATCGTGCTGTCCGTCACCGCCAACGCGGGTGTCGACGCCGTTCAGTTCAAGGTCAACGGCGAAGCGCCCGTATCCGCCGAAGGGCTTGGCGACCTGTCCAAACCGGTGCTCGTACCGGACATCATCAACGCGAAAGAACTGTAAATCCGCGGGTCAAAACCAACGGGGAAGAACGTGTCTCCGTTGGTTTTTTCTTGCAAAAGGGGTAGTGGAATTCCTGTTTTCAGGTTATGCTATCAAAGTGACTTTACGGGATTGAAGGGGAGGAATCATCACATGCGCCATGATGGACGTAACGAGAACCAAACACGAGACGTCACGATAGAACGCCATTACATCAAACACGCGGAAGGCTCGGTTCTGATCACCGTCGGCGACACGAAAGTGATCTGCACCGCCACCGTAGAAGACAAAGTCCCGCCGTTTTTGCGCAACTCGGGCACCGGCTGGATCACCGCCGAATACGGCATGCTGCCGCGCTCGACGGGCACGCGCAACCAGCGCGAATCGACCCGCGGCAAAGTCGGCGGCCGCACGATGGAGATCCAGCGCCTGATCGGTCGCGCTCTGCGGGCGATCGTCGACCTGAAAGCGCTCGGCGAGAAGACGATCTGGCTGGACTGCGACGTGATCCAAGCGGACGGCGGCACCCGCACCGCCTCGATCACCGGCGCGTATGTCGCGATGGTCGACGCCCTGCACGCGCTGCTGAAAAAAGGCACGCTGACCGCCCTGCCGATCACCGATTTTCTCGCGGCGACGTCTGTCGGCATCGTCGACGGCAAAGCGGTGCTCGACCTGAACTACAAGGAAGATTCCTCCGCCGAAGTGGACATGAACATCGTGATGACCGGAGACGGTCGCTTCGTCGAACTGCAAGGCACCGGGGAAGAGGCGACGTTCTCGCCGGATGAGCTGAACCAGATGCTCGCGCTGGGTCAACTGGGTGTCACCCACCTGATCGGCAAACAGCAGGAAGCGCTGGGCGAGGAGATCACCAACCTGATCGCCGAGAACAAAACCAAACGCATGCAACAAGCGTAACTACATAGAACGCACGCGCACTTTACATCGCAACTGGAGGTCCTGCAACACCATGTTCGAACTCAAGACGCAAACGATCCTGATCGCTACCAAAAACCAAGGCAAAGTCAAGGAGTTCCAAGCGTTCTTCGCCGAGCTGGGCTGGCACGTCGAACCGGCGCCCGCCGATGCGCCGGACGTCGTGGAAGACGGCCAGACGTTTGCCGCCAACGCGCAGAAGAAGGCGGAGGAGATCTCCCGCCACTACAATTGCCCGGCGCTGGCCGACGACTCCGGCCTCGAAGTCGACGCGCTCCAAGGCCGCCCCGGCGTGTATTCGGCCCGCTATTCGGGGGAAAACGCGACCGACGCGTCCAACAACGCCAAACTGCTGCAGGAGATGGCCGGTTTCGACAACCCGGATGACCGCGCGGCCCGCTTTGTCTCGGCGATCGCCTTTGCTCGCCCGGGGCAAGACACGGTGATCACCTTCGGCACCGTCGAAGGGCGCATCCTGACCGAACAGCGCGGGGAAGGCGGTTTCGGTTACGACCCGCTGTTCCTGTTGCCTGACGAGCAGAAGACGCTGGCCGAGATCTCGCTGGAGCATAAGAACCGCATCAGCCATCGCGCCGAAGCCCTGCGCAACATGGTCGATACGCTGAAAGCGGAACAGGCGGAGTAAGTCGGATGGGCATGGAACCATCTGCAAAAAGAGAGCCTGCCGATAAGCGGGTTGACGCGTGGGTGAAGGAGCAGGTAGACGAGCAGGTCTCGGGTGAACGCCGGACTTTGCGGGTCCTGATCATGAGTGACAGCCACGGGCGCGAAGATCGCATCGCCAACGTGATCGAGCAGGTCGGGGACTACGACCTGCTCCTGCACGC
>DASTWJ010000250.1:0-46674 GCA_035776695.1 Bacilli bacterium | reverse complement strand
GAGAGAGTCACACTGAAAGACAACCACGAAGCTTTGCAACTGTGCGGTCCGGCCGATGCGCACATCAAGCAGATCGAAAACGAGTTCCCGCAAGCGAACGTCCATTGCCGCGGCGGTGAGATCACGCTGACCGGTTCGAAGGAAGACGTCATCGCCCTGCGAAGCCTGTTTAACGTGCTCGTCCAACTGATCCGCAAAGGCCACAACCCGGCGGAGCGAGATGTGGCCTACGCGATCAAGATGGCGCGTTCCGGCGGGGCGGAAGAGATTCTCGAACTGTATAACGAAACGCTCGCCACCACCCACAAGGGCAAGGCGATCAAGATCAAGACGCTCGGCCAGCGCGACTACATCCGCGCGATCACGAAAAAGGACGTCGTCTTCGGCGTCGGTCCGGCCGGTACGGGCAAAACGTACCTCGCCGTCGTGATGGCGGTCAACGCGCTGAAGAAAAACCAAGTCAAGAGGCTCGTCCTGACCCGTCCGGCCGTCGAAGCGGGGGAGAACCTCGGCTTCCTGCCCGGCGACCTGCAGGAGAAGGTCGATCCCTACCTGCGCCCGCTGTATGACGCCCTGTACGACATGCTGGGACAGGAGAACGTCACCAAGTACATGGAGCGCGGGTTGATCGAGATCGCGCCGCTCGCCTACATGCGGGGACGTACGCTTGAAGACTCGTTCGTGATCATGGACGAAGCGCAAAACACCACCCCGGAACAGATGAAAATGTTCCTGACCCGTCTCGGGTTCGGGTCGAAGATGGTCGTCACCGGCGACGTGACGCAGATCGACTTGCCGCGGGGCAAACAATCCGGGTTGAACGAAGCGGTTCGCATCCTGCGCGGCATCGAGGATATGGCGTTCATCTTCCTGTCCGAGCAAGACGTCGTCCGTCACCACCTCGTCCAGAAAATCATCCAGGCGTACGACGTCGAAGCGGCGGCCAAAGCGTAGCCGTCCGCTACGCCAAACGTCTCGGATTCATCGAACAAGTCGCCTAAGCCCCGCTTCCGTCAAGAAGCGGGGCCAAGGCGCGCAAATAAAGCCTGTGCAAGACACGGGAGAGGCTAGGCTTGGAGTTGATATCCATTGAGGAGCAATCTGCTGAATAACATTCGCCAGATCACGCTGAGTCCGGAACTGCGCAAGAGCCGTTCCCTGCGTTTTACGATCTACCTGCTGATCGCCACGCTCCTTTTTTTCCTGTTCATCGGCAACGTATTGCCCGAGCGCTATGATTATGCGGTCGGATCGATCGCCGAAGAGGACATCAAGGCGCCGACCGATGCGGTCGACAACCTGATGACCCGGAAACTGAAAGAAGAAGCCAAAGAAGCAGTCCCCCGGCAATACACCAAAGACACCGAGGTCGAAGATCGCTCCTACGGCGATCTCAACCAGATCTTCGAGATCGCCACCCGCATCAACGGCAATCACGCGCTGTCGGAAGCGGACAGGCTGGATGAATGGAAGAAACAAACCCTGCCCGTTCAGTTGCAGGAGGAGGATCTAAAGCGTCTCGCCGCCATCGACATCGCACAAGTGCCTGATCTGAAGAGCGAAGCGATCCGCATCATGCAGAAGCTGTACGGCGAAGACATCTACGAAGAGACGTTGCTGGCACTCGACCAGAAGCTCGACATCCAGTTGACCTATGTCGACCTGTCCAAGGACAACCGCCTCGTGATCAAGACGATGGTCAAGCCGTTGATCCGCCCGAACATGATCTACGACTATCAGATGACCACCAAGAAGCGGGAGGAAGCGGCCGACGCCGTTCCCGCGGTGCAGATCAACAAAGGCGAGATCGTTGTCAAAAAAGGCGAGAAGATCGACGAACACGCCTACTCCAAACTGAACGACCTGAAACTGTTGAGCAAAGACCTCAACTACGCCATGTACTTCGGCTATGCCGGCATGATCATCCTGACCGTGCTGCTCCTGTACGTCTTTTTGGAAATGTCCGGCTCTTCCGTCGGTCAGAACAATCTGCTACTGCTTTGCCTCGGCATCATCATCATTCTGACGGCCGCCGGGATCAAGACGCTCTCGTTGGGCGAATCGCTGGGATTTGCCAACATCGGGTATCTGACACCCGTGGCGATGGGCACGATGTTAGTGACGATTCTGTTCGACACGCAACTGGCGATCTTCCTGTCGTTCCTGTTCGCGCTGTTGACCGGGTCGGCGTTTGACTTCAAGTTCCAATATGTATTCGTCTCCTTCATCTCCGGTCTGGTCGGCGCCTATGCCGTCTCGAAGGTGAAACACCGCACCGTGATCATGCGGGCGGGCTTCATCATCGCCGGGATCAACTTGGTCACGATCTCGATTCAGGCGATGCTCTCGACGACCGGCTTGGAAGTGGCGAGCTACTTGCAATCGCTCTTGTTCGGCATCATCTCGGGTCTGTTCTCCGCCGTGATCACGATCGGCGTGTTGCCGTTCCTCGAAAGCTCGTTCGGCATCCTGACCCCGATGACGCTGCTCGAACTGTCCAACCCGAACCATCCGCTCTTGAAAAAATTGCTGATGGAAGCACCGGGTACCTACCACCATTCGCTGATCGTCGGCAATCTCGCCGAAGCGGCAGCGGAAGCGGTGGGCGCCGACCCGTTGCTCTGCCGCGTCGGGGCGTATTACCACGACGTCGGCAAGATGAAGCGGCCCCTGTTCTTCATCGAGAACCAGCTCTCGAAGGACAACCCGCATGACAAGATCGCCCCGAGCCTGTCGCACCTGATCATCACGTCCCACGTGCGCGACGGCTTGGAGATGCAAGACCAGCACCGCCTGCCGAAAGCGATTCGCGACATCTGTGAACAGCATCACGGCACGACGATCCTCTGGTACTTCTACAACAAGGCGCTGGAACAGGATAAGAGCGGCTCCGTCAACGTCGACGACTTCCGCTACCCGGGTCCGAAACCGCAGACGAAGGAAGCGGCGCTGGTCATGCTCTGCGACGCCGTCGAAGCGGCGGTGCGCTCGATGAGCCGCCCGACGCCCAACCGGATCGAAGCGGTGATCCACAAGATCTTCAAGGACCGCCTGAACGACGGCCAGCTCGACGAGTGCGACCTGACGCTCAAAGATCTCGACAAGTGTGCCGATGCGTTCCTGCGCACGCTAAACGGGATCTACCACGCGCGGATCGAATACCCCGACCCGCCGAAAGCCAAGGACGACGGCAAACGTGCCTGATCGATACAGCCGAACCGAACCCGCAAAGGAGCGAGCCATCATGTCCGTTGAACAAGTGCTCGTCGAAATCGTCGACGAACAGAGCGAAGCGTTCGACTTCGAACTCGAACAGACCCTGACCGCCGCGATTCAGGCGGCCGCCCGCTACGAGCAGATCGAAGCGGGGGACGTGGCGGTCTCGCTGGTCGACGATGATACGATCCAAGAGTTGAACCGCACCTACCGCCAAAAAGACGTGCCGACCGACGTGCTCTCCTTCGCGATGCAGGAGAGCGCGGGGAACGAACCGGAGATTCATTTCGCCGAGGGAGCGGAGGCAAACGTCGACAACATGCTCGGCGACATCATCATCTCCGTTCCCACCGCCAAGCGCCAAGCGGTCGACTACGGCCACAGCCTGCAGCGCGAGATGGCGTTTCTGGCGGTACACGGCTTCCTCCACCTGATCGGGTATGACCACATGACGGAGGAAGACGAGAAAGACATGTTCGCCAGACAGGATGCGATTCTGGAAAGCGTAGGACTGACCCGGGGGTGAACCCGTTGCGCAACAACACCAACCCGAAACTGATCAAAAGCTTCTCCTATGCGGTCGAAGGGATGACGTACGCGCTCACCACGCAGCGCAACATGCGGATCCATTTTGCCCTCGCCTTTCTGGCGATGATTGCGTCGATCCTCTTCGACCTCTCCAAACTGGAAATCGTCTTGGTATTTTTCTCGATCATCATGGTCATCGGCGCAGAGTTGTTCAACACCGCCGTCGAGGCCGTGGTCGATCTGGTTACGGACGACTATCACCCGCTCGCCAAAATCGCCAAGGACACGGCCGCCGCCGCTGTCCTGATGACGGCGGTACACGCGGTGATCGTCGGCTTTTTTGTCTTTTTTGATAAATTGTTCCCGCTTCGCTGGCGGCACTTCGCCGACAGCGGGGAGATGGCCGTCTACGTCGCTTTTATCCCGCTCGGCCTGATCGTCCTGCTGTTGATCTCGTGGCGCGCCTACCGCCGGTACAAACAAGCCAACCCTCGGAGGTAAGTCTGATGGAAGACAAACAACTGCTCGAACACGCCCGCCAAGCGCGGGAAAAAGCGTACGTGCCCTATTCCCGCTTCCCGGTCGGAGCGGCCCTGCTGCTCGAAGGCGGGGAAGTCGTGACCGGCTGCAACATCGAAAACGCGGCGTTTCCGCTGTGCAATTGTGCCGAGCGCACCGCGATATTTAAAGCGGTCTCGGAAGGGAAAACCAAGATTGAGAAGATCGCCGTCGTCGCCGATACGCCCGGCCCGGTCTCGCCCTGCGGCGCTTGCCGCCAAGTGATGGCCGAATTCTTCAAACCGGACACCCCCGTCATCCTCGGCAACCTGAAAGACGACGTGATGGTGATGCCGGTTAAGGAAATTCTGCCCTATTCTTTCTCCAAGGAGGACATGGAGTGAACAACAACCGTTCTACAACGACCCAGCAAAAGACGCGCTCCGGATTTGTCGCGATCGTCGGACGTCCGAACGTCGGCAAATCGACCCTGATGAACTACGTGATCGGCCAGAAGGTGGCGATCATGTCGAACAAACCGCAAACCACCCGCAACCGCATTCACGGTGTCGTCACCCAAGACAACTCGCAGATCATCTTTATGGACACGCCCGGCATTCACAAACCGAAACACCGCCTCGGCGAACACATGGTGAAAATCGCCACCGACACCCTGCGCGAAGTGGAAGCGGTGTTGTTTCTCGTCGACGCGACGATGCCCAAAGGCGCGGGCGACGAGTTTATCATGGAGATCCTGAAGAAAGTCAAAAAGGACACGCCCGTATTTCTGCTGATCAACAAAGTCGATCTCGTCGAGAAACACAACCTGTTCGCGACGATCGAGTCGTACAAAGACGAGATGAACTTCACCGAGATCATCCCGATCTCCGCCGTGAAGGGAGACAACGTCGACCGCCTGCAGAAGATCCTGTTCGACCTGCTGCCGGAAGGGCCGTTCTACTACCCGCCCGACCAGATCACCGACCACCCGGAGCGCTTCATCTGTGCCGAGTTGATCCGTGAGAAAGTGTTGCACCTGACGCATGAGGAAGTGCCGCACTCCGTCGCCGTCGAGATCGAGCAGATGAAGATGAACGACAACAACGGCGTGCTTCACATCAACGCCGCGATCTACACCGAACGCGAATCGCAAAAGAAAATCATCATCGGCAAGCAAGGCTCCGTGTTGAAAAAAGTCGGCCAAATGGCTCGCCAAGACATGGAACGCCTGATGGGCTCCAAGATCTATCTCGAACTGTGGGTCAAAGTCAAAGCGGACTGGCGCAACCGGGAGCATCTCCTGCGGAATTTCGGCTTTTCGGAAGAATAAAGTCGACTGAACGAGTACACCTGTCTCTCCTCGACACACACCCTTTTCCCAAGAATTCCATAGTATAGGGGTATCGGCAAATGCGAATAGTAGACATACAACGTGTTTGGCACCCTCACTTTGGAACGAAAGGATGAGCTACATGCGAGATTTGGCGTGGCGATATTTCGAGAGTACAGGTGAGATTGATGCCTATCTGCTTTACAAAGAGCACCAGAAGGTGTGCGGCGATGGCCAGAACGAGACCGCCTGCGCTCTGGAAAACACGGGAGACAGCGCGGACGACTAGGAGCTCGACCTCTGCCGGTGTCACCACGAGGAGAGGTTTGGCCACATGGCAACGAAAATGGAAGCGATCGTCCTGCGGACGGTCGATTACGGCGAGAACAACAAGATCCTGACCTTGTTGACGCTGCAATTGGGGAAGATCGCGGCGTTGGCGCGGGGGGCGAAGAAGCCGCAAAGCCCGCTCAGCGCGATCTCCCAGCCTTTTACATACGGCTCCTACATCATCCAGATCGGGGCGACACAAGGGATGGGCACGATCTACACCGCCGATCTCTTGGATTCCTTTCGCCCGATTCGCGAGGATCTGTACAAGACCGCCTACGCGTCCTATATCCTCGAACTGGTCGACAAGTTCGTGGAGGATCGCGAGCCGTCTCAGGGGCTGTACTTGCTGGTGCTCACCACGTTGCAACATTTGAAAGAAGGCAAAGACCCTGAGATCGTGGCGCGACTGGTGGAGTTAAACCTGTTGGAAGTCGCCGGGTTGCGCCCCGAGCTGTATCAATGCGCCCATTGCTATCGTCCTTTGGAATCTTCCATTCGTTTCTCGATCCTGCATGGCGGCCCGTTGTGCGGCGATTGTCACGCAGCGGATGAGCGCGCCGTCTGGATGAAACCGGTCACGTTGCGCCTGTTGCAGACCCTGCAGCGCCTTGATATCCGACGACTCGGCGAAACGCGAGTCGGCCCGGACGTCAAACGGCAGCTGAACAAGATTCTGCGCTTGTATGTGGATGAGTTCAGCGGGGTTCACGTGCGGTCGCGCAACTTCTTGGATCAATTGCACAAGTACGAATTCTTAGCGGACGAACCTGACACGAAGCCCGATCCCTAGCATTTGAGGAGAGGTGAGCCACATGACGATCAGCCCGAACACGGACACGATGCTCGAAAAAGTGGACATCCTGCGCAAACGCTTCTCGATCTCCTATCGCGAGGCGTACGACCTGCTCGAACGGCATGGCAACAACGTGATCCAAGCCTGTATCGAGCTGGAGGACCGCGGCAAACAGCCCGACCTGCTCCAGCAAGCGGGGCAGCGGATGGAAGTGATGGGCCAAGACCTGATGAGCAAGGTGCAGGAGATCATCAAGACGGGGCAGACCTCGCGCATCCGCATCCTGCGCGACGGCAAGCAGGTGTTGACGATCCCCACCGCCGTCGGCGCGGTCGGGGCGATGATCTTCCCGATGGCCACCGTGGTCGCAGCCGCAGCCGCCGTCGCCGCTCGTTACGAGCTGATTCTCGAGATGAAGCACGAGCGGAACACCGGCGAAGCGCGGGCGGACAAGCACCACCCCGGCATCACCAACGTACACGAAGAGGCGAAAACCGAGTACTGCGAAATCACTCCGTCCGTCTCGGCCGGCAAAGTGGGCTCGGTCTGATTGAAAATTCCTCGCTCGTCCGCTTGACGAGCGAATTTTCATTTGCTACGATAATTTCAAAATCATACGTTCGCGATGAAGGAACAAGAGTACCCAGAGCAAGACCAGTCAGCGAGCCGGGGATGGTGGGAGCCCGGTCTGGATCTTTGGCGAAACGGCAGTCCGGAGCGACTTGAAAAGAAGGTGGGAACCGACTCTTTTTCTGAAAAAGGGGTCGTTTCCAAGCAGGGTGGAACCGCGGGAGTGACAGCTCTCGTCCCTAGCGTGTACTGAAGTATACGCGAGGGACGGGGGCTTTTTTTATAGGCTCGGAGCCCTTCGCGTAACACACATCAACAACCAAGGAGCAAGAGAACAGGAGGCCGTGAGATGAAGAAAATGAATTTCCAGAACATGATTCTCACCTTGCAAAACTTCTGGGCGGAGCAAGGCTGCCTGATCGTGCAGCCGTACGACGTGGAAAAAGGCGCGGGAACGTTGAACCCGATGACTTTCATCCGCGTGCTCGGCCCGAACGATTGGAACATCGCGTACGTGGAGCCGTCCCGTCGCCCGGCGGACGGTCGCTACGGCGAGAACCCGAACCGGCTGTACCAGCATCACCAATTCCAAGTGATCATGAAGCCGTCCCCGGACAACATTCAGGAATTGTACCTCGAATCGCTGCGCCGCATCGGCATCGAACCGCTCGACCATGACATCCGGTTCGTCGAGGACAACTGGGAGCATCCGGGCCTTGGCGCCTGGGGACTCGGCTGGGAAGTCTGGCTCGACGGCATGGAGATCACCCAGTTCACCTACTTCCAACAGGTCGGCTCGCTCGACGTGCGCCCGACCGCCGTGGAGATCACCTACGGGCTTGAACGCCTCGCGTCCTACATCCAAGACGTGGAGAACGTGTATGACCTCGAATGGGTCAAAGGCGTCTCCTACGGCGATGTGTTCAAGCGCAACGAGTATGAGCAGTCCAAGTATACGTTTGAGACGTCTGACGTCGACATGCTGTTCAAACTGTACAACATGTACGAGGAGGAAGCGAAGCGCGTGATCGCCGAAGGGCTGGTCATGCCGGCTGTCGACTATGTGCTCAAGTGCTCGCACACCTTCAACCTGCTCGATGCGAAGGGCGTCGTCTCCGTCACCGAGCGCACCGGCTACATCGGCCGCATCCGCAACCTCGCCCGCGCCTGCGCCCAAGCGTATGTGAAGCAGTTTGAAACGGAAGACGAGACCCAAGAAGAGACCGCAGGAAAGGAGTAGAACGCAGATGACCACCACCACACGCGATTTTTTGCTGGAAATCGGGACGGCGGAGATGCCCGCCCGCTTTCTGCCTGATGTGTTGAAGCAGATGGAAACGAAGTTCGCCGCTTGGCTGGAGGAGCTGCGTCTCGGCTCCACGGCGATCAAAGCCTACGCCACCCCGCGCCGTTTGGCGCTGTTGGTCGAGGGCTTGGATGCCTCGCAAGCGGACCTCGAAGAAGAGATGAAGGGCCCGGCACAGAAGGCGGCCAAGGACGCGGACGGCAACTGGACCAAGGCGGCGCAAGGCTTTGCCCGCGGCCAAGGCGTCTCCATCGACGACCTGTACACGAAAGACCTGAACGGCGTGCCGTACATCTTCGCGACCAAGAAGACGGCCGGTCGCTCCACCGCCGAGCTGTTGGAACAGGGCTTGGAAAAGTGGATCACGTCGCTCCATTTCCCGAAACACATGCGCTGGGGCCGCAATGACCTGTGGTTTGTACGCCCGCTGCGTTGGATCGTCGCGCTGTACGGCGAAGAGGTGATTCCGGTGACCATCGCCGACGTTACTTCGGGCCGCACCACCTACGGTCACCGCTTCCTGAGCAACGGAAACGGCTCCGGTGTCACCGTCGACCTGAACGTGCCGACCGACTACCTGAACACCTTGCGCGAAGTGTCCGTGCTCGCCGACCAAGACGAGCGTCGTGACCTGATCACCAAGCAGATTGAAAAAATCGCCGTCGACAAGCAAGTTGTCGTCCAGATCCACGAAGGGCTGCTCGAAGAAGTCGTCCACCTCGTCGAATGGCCGACCGCGCTGATCGGCGAGTTCCCGGCGGAATACTTGGAAGTGCCGAACGATGTCGTCATTACCTCGATGCGCGAACACCAACGCTACTTCCCGGTCACCGACCAAGATGGCAAACTTCTGCCGCATTTCGTCACCGTCCGCAACGGCGACGACCGGGCGCTGGACGTGGTCGCACGCGGCAACGCGAAAGTTCTGAACGCCCGCCTGGCCGATGCGCGCTTCTTCTATGAAGAAGACAAGAAGACCCCGATCGAGACCAACTTGAAGAAGCTCGAAACGGTGCTCTACCACGAAGACCTCGGCACCGTCGCGCAGAAAGTCACCCGCGTCCGCGCCCTCGCTGACAAGATCGCCGACGCTCTCAGCTTGAGCGCCGACGACCAAGCGACCCTGTCCCGCGCCGCCGAGATCGCGAAGTTCGACCTGACCACCCACATGGTCTACGAATTCCCGGAGCTCCAAGGCATCATGGGTCAGGAATACGCCCTGCTCAAAGGGGAAAAAGAAGGCGTGGCACAAGCGATCTTCGAGCACTACCTGCCGCGCTTTGCGGGAGATGTGTTGCCGGAGACCTTGCCGGGCACCGCGCTGGCGATTGCGGAGAAGATGGACACGATCGTCGCGTCTTTTGCGATCGGTCTGAAAGTCACCGGCTCGCAGGACCCCTACGGCCTGCGTCGCCAAGCGGCGGGCATCGTCGCCAACCTGCTGCAGCATGACCTCGACCTGAACGTGGGCATTCTGATCGACTTCGCCCTCGCCGGTTTGCAGGAACAAGGAGCGGGCAAGTTGGCACCGGAGCAAGTCAAGCAAGACGTGCTCGACTTCTTCAACCTGCGCCTGGAAAACCTGTTGCAGGAAGAAAACACCCGCTACGACGTGATCAACGCCGTGCTGGCCGTCGCCGAGGGCAACGTCCTCGCCACCGTCACCCGCGCCCGCGCCGTGATGAACAAGTTGGACGACGAACGCTTCCTGCCGGCCGTCGAATCCTTCAAGCGCACGAACAACCTCGCCAAGAAGGCACAAGGCACCGACGTGAACGAAGCGCACCTGCAAGACGACGCGGAAAAGGCTCTCTACAAGCGCCTGCTCGCCGTTGAAGAAACGGTCCGCCCGCTGCTGGCTGCTCGCAATCACGACGCGGTATTGGAAGAGCTGTTCACCCTCAAAGGCGACATCGACCATTTCTTCGAGCAAGTCATGGTCATGGCCGAAGACGAGAACGTTAAGAACAACCGCCTGAACCTGCTCAACCGCCTGATCCAGAACGTCCGCGAAGTGGCGGACTTCAGCGAGATCGTGAGCTAGATCAAGAGCTAGATCAAGAGCATGTAAACCACATACGAATCAAAAAAGAGCGTGTCCCATTCCGGGGCAGGCTCTTTTTTGCAGGAGAGAGGGGAGGCGGAGTCGTATTCAAGAGGATATCTGCTACGAGGAGATTTCAACCATGTCCCTCCAGTTCAACCAAAGTGACTTCACCGTCAGCTATGCCGGGGAAGTGATCCTTTTGCTTCCCAAAGAATATGCCTTGCTTCACTACCTCGCCGAACATCCGAATCAAGCGTTCACCCGCGACGACTTGCTCGACCGTGTCTGGCCGTTGGAAGACGTGACCGATCGCACGGTGGACGACCACATCTACCGGCTGCGCAAAAAGCTCAAACGCTGGGGTCATCGCCTGACCCTCGACACGATTCGCGGGCACGGGTACCGCTTGCACGTGAAGGCGCAACCGTCTGCGGCATATCCTTCTCTGCATGACCAAGAGCTGTGGGAGAGCATGGAGAAGGTTTTACATCGCTTTCATCTGTTCGGCCAAGGGGAGGCGATGCTCCTTCTCGCCAGCCAGCAACAGGCGTTGGGGTTGCAATTCCCGGCCGCCTACCGCCTGCAATTTTTGATTGAAACGGGCAACATACGCGGGGTCCTCGAAACCGACCGGTTCTCTTTTGGGCAAAAAGCATATGTGTTGTTGCATCAGTATTATTTGCTCGATTTCGACGGGGAGCCTTCGTTGCGGCTGTATCAGCGAGCGTTGGAACAAGACCCGTTTCTCTTTCCTTGGCAATACCGCGAGTTCTATCACTTGAGCCTCGTACACGTCCTGATCCAAACGGGGCGCGTCGAACAGGCATTGGAACGCTTGCAAGAAACGTGGGCGCTTGTGAAGCGAGAGGAGATGCACGGATTTGTCACGCCGGTGACGCTGGCCGAGTTTTACGCGTACTTCCGGGCTGGGGATGACTTGCGAGCGGAGGCGAAACTGCAAGCGGTCGAAGAGCAGTTGCGGCAACATCCTTACTTGCGAGAAACCGGTGCTTACCACATCGCCAAAGGGTTATGGCTGTTGCGACAAGGGCAGCGCCAAGAAGCTCGTCGCCAGTTCACCGAAGGCCTTGACATCCTTCGGCAAAGCAAGTTTTTCTCCGCGTTGCTCTACGGCTTTCATCACCTGATCTACTATCTGAATCACAGCTTCGACGACGCGGATCTGGCCGCCATGTTCAACAAGCAATGGGCGAAGCTGAAAGCCGACTACGAGTTGGAGGAGTTGCGCCCGCAGATTGAACGGCTGTTGGAAGCGAACCTTTTTCCCAATTGATATCGCTCTGATCTTCCTCTGACATTCCCCTTGTATCATCAGAAGCAATCAAGATGCTACAAGGGGGATTTTTCATGTCGATCTGGCAAAACAAAGTGTTCAAAAGACTGTTTGCCGCCTACGCGCTGTCCACGCTGGGCGATTATTTTGACTCCATCGCGATGTCGATTCTGCTCGTCTATCGCTGGCACACCGGCGCGATGAGCCTCTCCCTGATTCTGCTCGCCTATGCGGTGCCGGGGATCTTGTTCGGCCAACTGGGCGGTGTGCTGGCGGATCGTTGGAACAAGGTACGGCTGATGTTCGGGTCGGACCTTCTGCGCGGGGGGCTGACCGTGGCGATGTTCTTCACGCCCTCACTGACCGGGTTGCTTTGCCTGATCGCCCTGCGCTCGGTGGTCGGCGTGTTCAATGCGCCTGCACAAGCCGCTTTGACCCGTCATGTGGTCGCCGATGAACACCTGCTGAAAGCGAGCACCTATAACGGTCTCGTCCTGCAACTGAGCAAGGTGCTGGGGCCGCTGGCCGGCGCTTCGCTCGCCTCGGCGTTCTCGCCGCAATGGTGCTTGCTGATCAATGCGCTCACCTTTATCGGCTCCGCGTTTATCCTGCTCACTGTTCGCCGTGTATCCGATTTGGAAAAAGGGGAGGTGGAACAGGCGGAAAGCGTTCGTACCACGCGCAATTGGATCGTCTCGTGGCAAGAAGGCTGGCAGATTCTATACCGCAACCGCCCGCTGCTATGCGGCCTGATCTTGTCATTGACCGCAGGCTTCACCTTCCTCTTGGTCGACTTTCAAGGGGCGATCAAATTCCGAGAAGTCGCCCCTGACGACCCGAAGCTGGTGGGGCTGTATCTGTCCTTCGTCGGGGCCGGTTCGGTCGCGATCATCGTATTTCTCAACCGCCTGAAGGACATCAACAGATACGGTCTTATGCTGGGGAGCGGCTACCTGTTGCTCGCAGTCGGCTTCGGCAACATGGGTCTGATCGGACCCGGTTTTTCTCTGCCGCTGCTCTTGGCGACCGGCTTCATCGGCGGGATCGGCAACGGGCTGATCTCCATCGGTTTCTCCTATCTTCTGCAAAAAGAAACGCCGAAAGCGGCGATCGGACGCGTGATGGGCATCTTGAACTCGCTCTCCAGCCTGGCGACGATCATCTCTCCGCTCTGCGGCGGTGCGCTGATTGAAAGGTTCGGACCTAGTCTGATCTTCCAAGGCGTCGGCGTCGGGCTGCTCCTCGTCGGAGTTCTGGCTCTGCTCGCCCAAAAGTGGGTGTTTGCCCGGCAATCGACGCGCCCCGCTTCGCTGAGTGCTCCGCCGCGGAAAGCGCTCAAGCCCTGAATCGACGACAAAAGCCTCGGTGCTGATGAGAACAGCACCGAGGCTTTTCTTGGGTTACGCTTTGACTTCTTCCCCTTCCGGTCGCGGCTCGCTCGTCTTCGCCGGACGGATCTTGAGGTAGATCATCACCAACACTGCCAGCGCGATCGTCACGATACTCGTCCACTGCGCCGCCGTCAACCCGCCGAAGCGGTCGGTATCGCCGCGCAAGAACTCGAGCATCAGGCGTCCGAACGAATAGAGGATGTTGTACCAGAGGAACAGGTACCCGGTCGGCAAGTTCTTGCTGTTGCCCTTGATGATCAAAAGCAACGCCAGCACGACCAAGTCCCATTGACCTTCCCAAACCTCGGCCGGCCACAGCGGTTGCGACTGGTAGGTCTGGTAGGCGAACGTGCCTTCCGGATACACCAGACCGAAGTTGGTGCCCGTCGGCGAGCCGAACGCGTCTCCGTTCAGCAGGCAGGCGATCCGTCCGACGCCTTGGCCGAGGATGATCCCCGGCGCCATGATGTCGGCGAACTCCCAGAAGTGGATCTTGTTGCGCCAGACGTACAGCGCACCGCCGACGAAGCCGCCGACGAGACCGCCTTGGATCGACATGCCGCCGTTCCAAATCTGGAACACTTCCGCGAGATGCTGGGAGTAGTACCCCCATTCGAAAAACAACACCTGCCACAGACGCGCCCCGAGGATCGCCGCGAAGATCGCCCACAACGCCATCCCCGTCACATGCTCCTCGTACTTGCGCTCTTGTTTGGCGAAGTAGGTGCAGACGCCAAGCGCCAACAGGATCGAAATCCCGACGACCAACCCGTAGGATCGCACCGGATAGTCGCCTATATAAAACAGAATCACGCGCACGAAAATGTCCTCCTCCATCCAAAGGTTCGTCTCCATTGTACCGAACCTGTCCCCTGAAGGAAAGGGATGGAATTCTTACGATTTCAGCAACGATTACGCCCGCGCGATCAGAATCGACCCCGCCACGATCATCACCGACCCGGCGATGATGCCGAAGCTGACTTTTTCCTTTAAAAAGAGCGCCGCCAAGATCAGCGTGAACACGATGCTCAAGCGGTCGATCGGCGCCACTTTCGTCGCATCGGCCATTTTCAACGCCCCGAAGTAGAACATCCAAGAGGCGGCACCGGCCAATCCCGACAGCAGGATATACATCATCGGTCGCCACGTGATGTCCTTGATCTGCCCGAGATGCCCTTGGAACGTGATGAACAGCACGGTCGCCACCGCCATCACCACCGCCCGGACCGCCGTCGCCACGTTGGAGTCGATGTCCTTGATCCCGATCTTGCCGAAGATCGCCACCAACGAGGCAAACAATGCGGATAACAACGCCATGATCAGCCAACTCATAACTAGACAAACACCCCTCCCGTAGAATTTCTTTTGGTATGCCCAAGTCGACGGGAATTGAAACTTTTTCAAAAGGGGGCATGGAAAGAACGGGTGGGGTGCGATATAGTGTATACTATATATCGCTGATTTTTACATGTAGTATGGCACAATGACCAATGGACTGGAAAAGGTGGTGGACACCATCGAACTGTCGGAACGACAAAATCAAATCTTGAGCATCGTGCGCGAAGAAGGCCCGATCACCGGCGAAAACATCGCCGACAAGCTCGGTCTGACCCGGGCGACGTTGCGTCCCGACCTTGCGATCCTGACGATGGCCGGCTTCCTCGAAGCGCGCCCTCGCGTCGGCTATTTCTACGCCGGCAAGAAGAGCGGCCAGATCTTCGGCGACCGTCTGCGCTCGATGCTGGTCAAGGAATACAAGGCCGTCCCCGTCGTGATCAACGAAAACACGTCCGTCTATGACGCGATCGTCACGATGTTTCTCGAAGACTGCGGCTCGATCTTCGTCGTCCGCGACGCCGGTCTGCTCGCAGGGGTCGTGTCGCGCAAAGACCTGCTGAAAGTGACGATCGGCAACCAGGACACGCACAACGTGCCCGTCTCGCTGATCATGACCCGGATGCCGAACGTCGTCACGCTGACCGGCGAAGAGTCGGTGTACGACGGTGCGAAAAAACTGATCGACTACCAGATCGACTCGATCCCCGTCGTCAAGGCGGTCGATAAGAGCGGCAAGAACTTCGAAGTGATCGGCCGGTTTACGAAAACGACGATCGCCAAGATTTTTGTCGAACTCGGAGAGAATCGAGAGGTATAATCAAAAGAAGACAGTCACTTCGTCACAAAAGGAGCGGATGGCATGACAGATAACTTGCCCATCGTCTATGTAGTATCGGACTCGGTTGGGGAAACGGCCGAATTTGTCGTTCGGGCTGCCGCGTCGCAGTTTAACGGCGGACGTGTGGAATTGCGCCGGATCTCCTATGTGGATGATCTGGAACCGATTCGCGAAACGATCGAAGCGGCGCGCGACGCGGGGGCGATCGTCGGCTTCACGCTGGTCGTCCCGGAGCTGCGCGAGGCGCTGATGCAACTGGCGCACGAAAACGGCGTGCTCGCCGTCGACATCCTCGGCCCGATGATGTCCGCGTTCGAGAAAACGCACAACCATCGACCGAAAAACCGCCCCGGCCTCGTCCATCAGTTGGACGACGAGTATTTCCGGCGCGTGGAAGCCATAGAATTTGCAGTAAAGTATGATGATGGCAAAGACCCGCGCGGTCTGCTTCGCGCCGATGTGGTGCTGGTCGGCGTCTCGCGAACATCGAAGACACCGCTCTCGATGTTCCTCGCCCACAAGCGCCACAAAGTGGCCAACGTGCCGCTGGTGCCGGAAGTGGAGCCGCCGGAGGAACTGTTTGAAGTCAACCCGCGCAAAGTGATCGGGTTGACGATTTCGCCGGACGAGTTGAACCTGATCCGCACCGAGCGTCTGAAAGCGCTTGGCCTGCGCGCCCAAGCCAACTACGCAGCACTGGAACGCATTCTCTCCGAGCTTGAATATGCCGAGAAGATCATGAAAAAGATCGGGTGCCCCGTCATCGACGTGTCGAACAAAGCGGTCGAAGAAACGGCGAGCATAGTCTTGGATTTGATCAAGCGAGGGGGTCGCGGATAAGGATGACACAATACGTCTACCTGTTCGAGGAAGGTCATGCAGGGATGCGAGAGGTGCTTGGCGGCAAGGGAGCCAACCTCGCCGAGATGACGCGGGCCGGATTGCCGGTGCCGCCGGGCTTCACCGTCTCGACAGCCGCTTGCCAAGGGTACTACGACGCCGGTCGCCAGCTGTCCGGCGAGATCGCAAAGCAGCTTCGTGTCGCCTTGCACCGTTTGGAGGCGCAGACGGGGAAAGTGCTGGGCGACCCGCACAACCCGCTGCTCGTCTCCGTCCGCTCCGGCGCCGTTCACTCGATGCCGGGGATGATGGACACGGTGCTCAACTTGGGGCTGAACGACGCGACCGTCGAGGGCTTGGCCGCGTTGACGGGCAACCCGCGGTTCGCTTACGACTGCTACCGCCGCTTCCTGCAGATGTTCGGCGACGTCGTCCTCGGCGTCGAAGCGTACGAGTTCGAGCAACGGCTCGAAGATGTAAAAAAGGAACGCGGCAAACGCGCCGACCCTGAGCTGACCGCCGAAGACTGGCAAGACGTCATCCGCCGCTATCAGGACCTGATCCTCAAGGAGACGAAACATCCTTTCCCGCAAGATCCCTACGACCAGCTGACCTCTGCGGTGCAAGCGGTCTTTGATTCCTGGAACAACAACCGAGCGCGCGTCTACCGCCGGATTCACCAGATCCCGGAACACCTCGGCACCGCCGTCAACGTGCAGGCGATGGTGTTTGGCAACCTCGGAGACGACTCCGGCACCGGCGTCGCGTTCACCCGCAACCCGTCCACCGGAGCGAAAGAGCTGTACGGCGAATTCCTGCTCAACGCCCAAGGGGAGGACGTGGTCGCCGGCATCCGCACGCCGCAGCCGATCGCGCGGTTGCAGGCGATCCTGCCGACCGCCTATGAGGAATTCCGTCAGATCGCCGAGCGGTTGGAGCAGCACTATCAAGACATGCAGGACATCGAGTTTACCATCGAACGCGGCCGCCTGTACCTGCTGCAAACCCGCAACGCCAAGCGCACCGCCCAAGCGGGCGTCAAAGTCGCGGTCGACCTCTGCGAAGAAGGGGTGATCGACCGCGAGACCGCGTTGTTGCGCGTCGATCCCGAAGCGCTCGACCAACTCCTGCACCGCCGCATTGACCCGCACGCCGAACTGAACGTGATCGCCACTGGGCTTCCGGCTTCTCCGGGGGCGGCGTCCGGCCTGATCGTCTTCGATGCGGACATGGCGGAGAAGATGGGCACGGAGGGGCTGCATGTGATCCTCGTCCGCCCGGAAACCACGCCCGACGACATCCATGGCATCGTGGCGGCCCAAGGCATCCTGACCTCGCGCGGCGGGATGACCTCGCACGCCGCCGTCGTGGCGCGGGGGATGGGCAAACCGTGCGTCTGCGGCTGCGAAGAACTGAAGATCGATGTCAGACGGCGGCAATTGACCATTTTTGATAAAATCTCCGGTGTCGAAGTCACCTTGCAGGAAGGCGACCGCCTCTCGCTGGACGGAGGGACGGGGCGCGTGATCGACGGGGAAGTACCGCTGATCGACCCTGATTTGTCACCCGAGTTCCAACGCCTGCTGACGTGGGCGGACGAAACGCGACACCTCTCCGTTCGCGCCAACGCCGACAACCCGGAGGATGCGGCCAAAGCCCGTGCGTTCGGAGCGGAAGGCATCGGCCTTTGCCGCACGGAGCACATGTTCATGGCCCAAGACCGCGTGCCGCTGGTGCGCGACATGATCCTCGCCGAGACGTTTGAGGAACGGCGCGAGGCGCTGGATCAACTGTTGCCCTTGCAACAGGGCGACTTCGAAGGCATCCTGCGGGCGATGGACGGCGTGCCGGTCACGATCCGCCTGCTCGACCCGCCGCTGCACGAGTTCCTGCCGAACATGGAGGACCTGCTCGTCGAGCTGACCAAGATGCGGATCGAAGGTCTCTCCGACCCTCGCGAGGTGCGGAAAAAAGAAAACATGCTCCGCAAGGTTCGCGCCCTGCACGAATTCAACCCGATGCTCGGCCATCGCGGGTGTCGCTTGGGAATCACCTACCCGGAGATCTACGTGATGCAGGTACGGGCGATCTTTCAAGCGACCGCCAAGTTGCAGAGGGAAGGGCTTGTCGTAACCCCGGAGGTGATGATCCCGCTCGTCTGCCACGTCAACGAGCTGAAAGAGCTGCGCGGGCTGGTCGAGCAGACGGCCGACCTCGTGCGGCAGGAGACGGGGGTCGACTTCTCCTTTCAGATCGGCACGATGATCGAAGTGCCGCGGGCGGCGCTGACGGCCGATGAGATCGCGACGGAAGCGGACTTTTTCTCTTTTGGCACCAACGATCTGACCCAGACGACGTTCGGCTTCTCCCGCGATGATGCGGAAGGGAAGTTTTTGCATCAGTATGTGGAAGGGAAGCTGTTGCCCGACAACCCGTTCGCCGTGCTCGACCAAGGCGGCGTCGGGAAGCTGGTCAAGATGGGGGCGCAGTTGGGGCGGCAGGTCAAACCGGGTCTCAAGCTCGGCATCTGCGGCGAACACGGCGGTGAGAAGCGGTCGATCGACTTCTGTTACCGCATCGGGCTCGATTACGTCTCCTGCTCCCCGTACCGCGTGCCGTTGGCGCGGCTGGCGGCGGCGCAAGCGACGATCCGCAACAAGGCCTAACAGACAAAACCCACTGCCTGTACGAGGCAGTGGGTTTCTTTGTGGTCAAAAATTGCAACAAAAGGCTAATTTCGAAGCAAAAAGAAGGATTTTTTTCAAAAAGCGGCGTACATATTAGAGAAATGCACAGCTTTGTGTCTTGACAAACTTCGAGTAATGCGTTAGGGCGTGGAATATATTTGCATCCACGGGTCTATACTAGGGACGTGATTTCGGGATTGTTCAGGACAATTGTGAATTCTGCAAGGGCTTTTTTTGTCGAATCATGTCTTTCTGATTGTTTTTCAGGAGGAAATGCAGACACATCGTAGAATACAGTATCAACAGCAGAACATGACTGACGCGTGCAACTGCTCTGGAAAATTGATCGCGTCTAACAGCAGGAGATTGTTGAATGTTGGCGAATATCATACGTACTTCACTGGATTCGCACGATGAAAGGTGATGTCTGTTGAGAATACCTGAAGAGATGATCGAGCGGGTTCGTCAACATTTTGACATCGTCGATGTGATCGGAGAATATGTACGGCTGAAGAAGTCGGGCCGCCACAACTACACGGGGCTGTGTCCGTTTCACAATGAAAAGTCGCCATCCTTCTCCGTCTCGCAAGACAAACAGCTGTACCATTGCTTCGGGTGCGGCGCCAGTGGCAACCTGTTCTCCTTCCTGCGTGATAAGGAAGGGATCACGTTTGTCGAAGCGATCGAACGCTTGGCGAACCGAGCGGGCATTTCGTTGCCGGCTGCGGAGATGGAAGATGTCGAATCTCCGGAGTACCGCCGGCGCAAGGAAATGTTTCGCGCCCATGATTTGGCTGCGAAGTATTACCACCACATCCTGATGAACACCGAAGCGGGCCGACCCGGTCTCGCCTACCTCGAAGCGCGTGGCATCTCCCGCACGACGATCGAGACGTTTGGCATCGGCTATGTGCCGAATGCGTGGGATGTGCTTTACAAATTCCTGAAAAAGCGGGGATTTCAAGAAGATTTGCTGCTGGAAGCAGGGTTATTGTCGGAAAGCGCGAATCAATCAGGGAGATACTTTGACAAGTTCCGCCACCGTGTGATGTTCCCGATTCATGACGGGCAAGGGAAAGTGATCGGATTCGGCGGTCGCATCTTGGAGAAGAAGGACGGGGGACCGAAGTATCTGAACTCCCCGGAGACACCGATCTTCCACAAGGGGCGGCATCTGTACAATCTGCATCGCGCCCGACCGAACATGCGCCGGGAGAGCCGGGCGATCCTCATGGAAGGCTACATGGATGTGATCACCGCTTGGCAATACGGGGTGCAACACGCAGTCGCCACGCTTGGCACGGCCTTGACGGTCGACCAAGTGCGCATCCTGCAGCGCAACGTGCAGGAGATCGTCATGATGTACGACGGAGACGCAGCCGGTCAGAAAGCCGCCTTGCGCTCGTCGGAAGTGGTCAAGGAATCCGGTTCGGAAGTCAAGGCGACCGTCGCGACGATTCCGGACGGCTTGGACCCGGACGATTTTCTGAAAACGTACGGAGCCGACGCTTTCTCGCGAACGGTGTTGGAAAACTCCGCTTCGATGACGGCGTTTCGGATGTACGCGATGCGCAAGGACCACAACCTGTCCACGCAAAAGGGACGGGAAGAGTATGTGCGCGATGTGTTGCATACGATCCTGGCGGAGGTGCAAAGCCCGCTGGAGCTGGAGACGGCTCTGAAGCAACTCTCCGACGAGTTCGAGTACTCCCGTGAATCGCTGGAGGACGAACTTCGGCTCGCCAAAACGAGCGCAGCCGCCAAGAGCGGGGATAAAGCTTACAGGAAGTGGAATACTAATAGAAATAATGCCGATGGAGTGAGCCTTTCGCCGCGTGCGGCCCTGTTGCCGGCGCATCTCAAGGCGGAGCGAAAACTCCTTACCCTTATGTTAATCGATGAAGGGGTAGCAAGACAAGTTCAAGAAGCACTCGCCGATGAATTTTCTGTAGATGAGCACGGTGCGCTGGCGACATACCTGTACGCCTACTATGCCGAACACGAGCAGGCCGATCCCGCTTTGTTCATCTCCACCCTGCAGGATGACGAGATCGTCTCCTTGGCGACGCAACTCGCGATGCAGGCGGACGCGGAAGACCGGCGACCCGGACTTGTTGAAGAATACATCCGCTGCATCCAAGTGCATAACTTGGAACAGCTCGCCAAGCGCTATGAGCGGCAGATGATCGAGTGTGGGAGTCGAGGGGATTTAGAAGGAATGCGGGCCATGCGTGCCGAATTTCAGAACATAAAGTCCCACATCTCAGCCCTGAACGGCGCGAAGGCGAAAGTCAAATACTAGTGAATCACTCCTTAGGGGAAGGAGGGGTCGGGATGGTGAAAAGTGTGAAAGATGGAGAAACGCAACAATTGACACTTGAGGATGTAAAAGGATCGCTGGTCGAGGTCGGCAAGAAACGCGGCGTCCTCACGTACAGCGAGATCATGGATAAACTCTCTCCGTTTGATCAGGATTCCGACCAGATCGATGAGTTCTTCGATCACTTGGCGGAGCAAGGGGTCGAGGTGATCAACGAGTCGGACGACGATCCGTTGACTGACGACGATGATGATGACGAAGAAGAAGACGGCCCGAAAGGTCAGATGGAAGATGAGGAATTCGACCTCAACGACCTGAGCGTTCCGCCGGGTGTGAAGATCAACGACCCGGTGCGCATGTACCTGAAGGAGATCGGTCGCGTGCCGCTTCTCTCCGCAGACGAGGAGATCGAACTGGCTCGTCGGATCGAAGAAGGCAACGAAGAGGCGAAGCGTCGTCTCGCCGAAGCGAACTTGCGCTTGGTCGTGTCGATCGCGAAGCGCTATGTCGGTCGCGGCATGCTGTTCCTCGACCTGATTCAAGAGGGCAACATGGGCTTGATCAAAGCGGTGGAGAAGTTCGACTACCGCAAAGGCTATAAATTCTCGACGTATGCGACTTGGTGGATTCGCCAAGCGATCACCCGCGCCATCGCGGACCAAGCGCGTACGATTCGGATTCCGGTTCACATGGTCGAGACGATCAACAAGCTGATCCGCATCTCGCGCCAACTGCTCCAGGAGCTGGGGCGCGAACCTACCGCCGAAGAGATTGCGGCTGAGATGGACATGAGCCCGGACAAAGTGCGCGAGATTCTGAAGATCGCACAAGAGCCGGTCTCGCTCGAAACGCCGATCGGCGAAGAGGACGACTCGCATCTGGGCGACTTCATCGAGGACCAAGACGCGTTGGCTCCGGCCGATGCGGCTGCGTACGAACTGCTCAAAGAACAGCTGGAAGACGTGCTCGACACCTTGACGGAGCGCGAAGAGAACGTGTTGCGCCTGCGTTTCGGTCTCGACGACGGCCGTACGCGCACGCTGGAAGAAGTGGGCAAGGTCTTTGGCGTCACCCGCGAACGGATTCGTCAGATCGAGGCGAAAGCGTTGCGCAAACTGCGTCATCCGAGCCGTTCGAAACGACTGAAAGACTTCCTCGAATAATCGATTCGATTCGCATACACAAGGCATTCGCAGCAAGATCCTGTCACAGACAGGGTTCCGACAAGCACTCACTCCTTGGTGGGTGCTTTTCTTTTGGAACCAAACCGATGGACAAACTTGGCAGCGGGGGGAGCGCTCGTGAATCAAAACCGTGCTCAACAGAAAATCATTTTGCAAGAAATTCAACACTGGAAACAATCGAAATTACTTCCGGCGGAATATTGCGACTTTTTGATGAACCTCTATTCCGAAGGGGACTCGATGAGCCCAGAAGGGCAGGGAGATCCCGTTGGCCGCAAGGGAGGCAAAAATCGTTCCGTTGACAAAAAGAGCGGTGGCAAAGCAGGTGGTCGCTTGCTGGCGATCATCGGTCTGCCGTTGTTGCTCCTGATCTTTGTCTTCAATTTTACAATGTTTCCGATGCCAATGCAAATCGGCTTGCTCGTGCTCGGCACAATTTTTGCGTATGCGATGGCCTTTCGCAAACGAAGTAGCGACTCGATTGCGCGCGTCGCCTGGCTGGGCGTCGCCAACGTGCTGGTCGCGTTGGGCGGCTATCTGTATCTCGAGCAAACGGGGCACCTCGCAATTCGCGAGCAGATGCTGTCGGTCATGGCACTCGTCTTCTTGATCTGGACGTTGAGCGGTTGGATCGGACGATCGCGCCTGATCACGGGCGGCGGTTGGGCCGGTCTGCTCCTGATCTGCGCGACGGCGTTGGAGACGGGATCGAATATCGCCGCTACATCCTATGGTGTGCAGCATCTGTATTGGCTGCTACCGGCCGGTCTCTCGTTTTTCGTGTCCTTTTTGTTCGGGCGCGGCGGCGTCTATGTGGCGCCTGTGTTTCTACTCTTCGGGCTGTTGGCGCTGTTCGGGCCGGACATTCGCAACTTGGTGTACCAACTGCCGATGGACCTGTTCGTGCAAGGGATCGTGTTCATCAAGCTGGCTCTGCTCGTCTCGCTGTTGATCGTCTACCGAGGTTCTTTGCGAAACTGGCATGAACAATTGTCGCTCTAACTCGAAAACTCTTGCCACTCCCCTCGACGGACGGTTATAATGAGTATAGAAATGAATGAATGTACATTCAGAGTTTCGACCGTTTGGTAGAAACTTTTCGTATGAGGGGGAACAACCAGATGAATTTTGACCTGACTCAAGAACAGTTGATGATCAAGAACATGGTGCGCGACTTTGCCGATGCGGAGATCGCACCGAACGCGGAACACGTGGACAAAACAGCCGAATTCCCGTACGACACCTTCATGAAGATGGGCGAGCTGGGCATGCTCGGCCTGCCGATCTCCGAAGAGTACGGCGGCGCAGGCGCTGACACTATCTCCTACGCATTGGCTGTCGAAGAAGTCGGCCGCGCATGCGGTTCGCACGGCCTGTCCTACGCGGCAGCCGTTTCCTTGGGCGCGTCTCCGTTCTACTACTTCGGCAACGAAGAGCAGAAGCGGAAGTGGCTCGTTCCGCTGGCGGAAGGCAAGATCCTCGGCGCATTCGGCCTGACCGAGCCGAACGCAGGCTCCGACGCATCCGGCACCCAGACCACCGCGGTGCTCGACGGCGACGAATACGTGATCAACGGCTCCAAGTGCTTTATCACCAACGTCTCCTACGCGAAGGTCTGCATCGTCACCGCCGTCACCGACCGTTCCCAAGGTGCGAAGGGCATCTCCGCTTTTATCGTCCCGACCGATACGCCGGGATTCTCGACCTCCACGCCGTATGAGAAGCTCGGCCTGAAAGGCTCGAACACCGCCGAGATCATCATGGACAACGTTCGCGTGCCGAGAGAAAACCTGATCGGCAACGAAAACGAAGGCTTCAAGCAGTTTATGATCACCCTCGACGGCGGCCGCATCTCGATCGGCGCTCTGTCTGTCGGCATCGCGCAAGCTGCTTACGAAGCGGCGCTGAAGTACGCGAAAGAGCGTACCCAGTTCGGCCAATCGATCTCCAAGTTCCAAATGATCCAGCAAAAGCTGGCCGACATGGCGACCAACATCGAGTTGGCACGCATGATGGTGCTGAAAGCCGCTTGGCTGAAAGACCAAGGCCGTCCGTTCACCAAAGAAGGCGCGATGGGCAAACTGTTCGCGTCCGAGATCTGCATGCGCGCTTGTGACCAAGCGATCCAGATCCACGGTGGCTACGGCTACATGAAGGAATACCCGGTTGAGCGTTACTTCCGCGACGCGAAGCTGATGGAAATCGGCGAAGGTACCTCCGAGATCCAACGCATCGTCATCGCCCGTCAGATCGGCTGCTAATTGGATAAATTTTATTGCCAATTTGACCAACCTGTCGTATAATCATAGACGGCGTAAACTATTATCCATTTGTTCGGATAAGAGAAGCAGTACCGTAAGACCAACACCAACACACAACAGAAACCCTCTGCCTAACGGTAGGGGGTTTTTGTTTGCCTTCCCAATCGGGTACACTTGGAAAAAAGGGAGGTGGCGAGATGGTCGGACGGATTATCGCAGGGTGGATTCTGGTGTTTCTGGTGTATGTGGTCACCCTGTTTGTAGCTTGTCAATCCTACATGGCGTTGTATCACTTGCCGATCGACCACAAGTGGGATCAATCGGGCTTGTACATCGGGAGTTGGCTGGTTATCGTCCCGTATGTGGTGGCCGGTTTCTATGCTCGAGCCAGCCTTGTCAAGCCGTTGACGGGAGCGTTTTGGGTATCCCTTGTACCGATTGTGATGGAGAAACTTCTGATTTTCGGGATCGGGTATCTGTTCGTAGTCGGTGAACCGCTTTACGAGATGCGTGATGTGATGGGATTTATTCGGGGAGAGGCCGCACCCTATTATACGCCGCTCTACATCGGGATTGGCGGTGCCGTTTCGCTTGTGCTTGCCTTGGCGATTTCGAGGGTGCCACGAATCAATTTTCAAAAATAGTACGATTAGACTTCTTCTATCTTGGGAATTTTCGTATAATTAGAAGTATTGGGAAAACCTCAGAGAAGGGACGTAGGAGAACATGGCAGAAACCTTACACGTAACCGTCGGACACTTATTGGACACGATCACCGCACAATACCCGAACCGCGAAGCTTTGGTTTATCACGACCGCGGCTTGCGCTACACCTACGAACAATTCAACGACGTCTGCAAACAAGCGGCCAAAGGCTTCTTGAAACTCGGCATCGAACGCGGCGAACATGTCGCGATCTGGGCAACCAACTACCCGGAATGGGTGGTCTCCCAATTTGCCACCGGCAAGATGGGGGCGGTGCTCGTCACCGTCAACACCAACTACCGCACACACGAACTCGAATACCTGCTCCGCCAATCCGAGTCCACCACGATCATCCTGATGGAGGAGTTTCGCGGGGCTTCCTATGTAGAGATGCTGTACGACATCTGCCCGGAGCTGAAAGAGTGCGAGCCGGGGCAGTTGAAGTCGGAACGCCTGCCTTTTTTGAAAAACGTGATTTTCCTCGGCGAGAAGAAGTACCCCGGCATGTACAACTGGTCGGACATCATGGCGGCGGGCTTGGAAGTCAGCGACGAGGAGTTGCAGGCGCGTCAGGACTCCCTGCAGCCGGATGACGTGATCAACATGCAATACACCTCGGGCACGACCGGCTTCCCGAAAGGCGTCATGCTCACCCATATCAACCTCGTCAACAACGCTCGCAACGTCGTCGAGTGCCAGAACCTGACCCATGAGGATCGCATCTGCATCCCGGTGCCGTTCTTCCACTGCTTCGGCTGCGTCATGGGCACCCTGGGTGCCGTCTCCGTAGGCGCGACGATGGTGCCGCTGGTGGCGTTCTCGCCGGAGGACGTGTTGAAGACCGTGGCGGCTGAGAAATGCACGTCCCTCTACGGCGTACCGACGATGTTTATCGCCGAGCTGAACCACCCCAATTTTGAAAAATACGACCTGTCCTCCCTCCGCACCGGCATCATGGCAGGTTCGCCTTGCCCGGTCGAGGTGATGAAGGCGGTCGTGGAGAAGATGGGCGCGAAGGAGATCACCATCGCCTACGGGCAGACCGAGTCCTCTCCGGTGATCACCCAGACCCGTCCGAACGACACGATCGAACTGCGCGTGTCCTCCGTCGGTCGCGCCTTGCCGAACGTCGAAGTGAAGATCTGCGAGCCGGGCACCTCGAACGAAGTGCCGGTGGGCGTGCAAGGGGAGTTGTGTACGCGCGGCTACCATGTGATGAAGGGGTACTACAAGAACCCCGGCGCGACGTCCGGTGCGATCGACGCAGACAACTGGCTGCACACCGGCGACCTCGCGATCATGGACGAGAACGGCTACTGCAAGGTCACGGGGCGGATGAAGGATATGATCATTCGCGGCGGTGAGAACATCTACCCGCGTGAGGTGGAGGAATTCCTGTATACGCACCCCGATGTGCTCGATGTCCAAGTCGTCGGCGTGCCGGACGAGCGGATGGGCGAGGAAGCGGCCGCGTTCGTGATTCTCAAAGAAGGCGCCTCGCTGACCGAAGAGGAACTGCGCGAGTACTGCTCGGGGAAAATCTCCCGTTTTAAGATCCCGCGCTACATTCAGTTTGTCAGCGAGTACCCGATGACCGCATCCGGCAAGATCCAGAAGTTCAAGCTGCGCGAACAAGCGGTGGAGACGCTGGGATTGCAACAGGCGTAAGGAGATATTTTTCATGACATATAAAGCGATTCTCTTCGATCTCGACGGCACGTTGGGCGGCTACGGGTTGGGCAACGGCGTCTTTTTGCAAACGGTGTGGGAGCAGTTGCGGGAGCGGTTCCCGGGGCTTACCTTCGGCGAGTTGAAAGACTTCCTGCTGACCTATCGCGGCTTGGAGACGCAATGCTGGGGCGACTGGGTGAAGAAAGTGCTGGTGCTGGAGCAAGCGCAAGTGAAAGTCCACATCTTCGAGCAACTGTTGCTCCGCTACGGCGTGGAAGCGGAAGAGGCGAAGGAACTGGCTCCGCACTACCTCACCGCCATGCTCCAAGCCTTTCCCGATGACTTCCGCCCGGCCGAAGGGGCTGAAGACGTACTCAAGTGGGCGAAGTCAACAGGCGCCGTCCTCTGCGTCCTCTCCAACGGCCACGCCGATCAACAGACGGCGAAACTGCGCGACGCCGGCTTGCTGCCTTACTTCGACCACCTGCTGTTCTCCGCAGAGGTCGGCTTCTCCAAACCCGACCCGCGCTATTTCCAACACGCGTTGGAATTGGCATGGTGTGCGCCTGAAGAGGCGCTGATGATCGGAGACAGCTTCTCCCACGACATCGAACCTGCGGAAAAATTGGGGATGCAACGGGTCTGGGTGCAGGCGGATGCCAAGATTCTGGGGCTGCCGGATGAGCGCACGGTGACGGAGTTGAGGGAAGTGCCTGCGCTGTTTGGGCAGCGGGTGTAAAGTTGAAAAGCTACTAGGCAACCTGAAAAAGCCCGATCGCCGAGTGCGATTGGGCTTTTGTGATAAGGATCGCCAATTCTGCCTAGAGGGATTCCAGAACCTGAGCCGCTACTTCGATCCCCCTGTGAATCTCCGCTTCCGATAATGCTGCAAAGCCGAACAGAGCCGCATAGTGATGAGCTTCGACCTGATACCGTCTGCCATCCGGCACTCGTACTCCCTTCTCACGACACCTTTTTATAAATTGATTGAACTCTTCCGGTGTCCCCTTCCACTTCCCGTACATATGCAACCCCGCGTCCGATTCGATGAAATCAAACCGTGTCCCGAGTTTCTCTTGCAACAGGTGCAGGCAAAGCCGATGCTTCTGGCTGTACACTCGCTTCATTCGACGTAAGTGCCGTTCGTAGTGGCCGTTGTTCATGAAGTGGGCAAGGGCTTGTTGTTGGAGCAGGGAAGTGGGGTAGGGTTCGTAGAGGGACTTCGCTTTCACAAACGTTTCTCGCAGCCATGCGGGGAGCACGACATAGCCCATGCGCAGGTCGGCGAACATCGTCTTCGAAAATGTCCCGACGTAGACGACTCGCCCGCTATGGTCGAGGGCTTTGAGCGGCTCGATGGGGCGTCCTTTGTAGCGGAATTCGCTGTCGTAGTCATCTTCCACGATCACGGCATTGCGCCGCGCCGCCCAGCGCAGCAGCTCTTGACGCCGCTCCAAGCTCAATACGGCTCCCGTGGGGAATTGACGGCTCGGGGTGATGAAGAGCAACCGTGCTTCCCAGTCGGCTACCTGAATTCCTTGCTCGTCTACAGGAGCAGGGGTGACCACCCCTCCCATCACCTCCATCGCTTCCCGAAAGCCGCGATAGCCGGGGTCTTCCACGACCACAGCGTCGCCGGGATTGACCAACAACTGTGCCAACAGCGCGATCGCCTGCATCGACCCGTTGACGATCACCACGTCCTCTGCCTCGACCTCCAAGCCACGTGCTCTTTTTAAATACCGCGCAATCGCCTCGCGTAAGGGGGCATATCCTTGTGCGGGAAAGCCCTCTTCCCTTTGTGCAGCAACCATGTCCCGCACCGCAGAAAAAAGTTCGCGATTCCACTCGGCGAGGGGAAACGCATCTATTTCAGTACGTCCAATGCCAAAGTCGATCAAGGGGAGTTCTGAGGGCAAGAGCTCTTTTTGATGATCTTTTGAGTTTGAGTCAATCACACGGGGGCTAGGAGACGTCATAGCTACATGACGGTCTCTGGTCTTATCGGTCTTATTGGTCTTATTGGTCTTATTGGTCTTATTGGACTTGCCAGATGCGGTTTCCAATTTTCTATGATCCTGCGAGGAAGGCGGGTACGTGCTTGGCAATGCCACTTTCTTATCAATCCTCTGCCCCCACTCCGACAGCAAGATCGACTGCGAATCTTCTTCCTGCACGTGTGCCTCCTGATGCTGAAAGGAAACAAACGTCCCGCGTCCCACTTGCGATGTCACATACCCTTCAGCTACCAGCATCTCGTATACTTGTGACACAATCCCCCGCGAGACCTCGTATGTCGCCGCCAACTCCCGCGTCGGGGGCAACTGTGTTTCATAAGGCAACTTCCCCGATACAATCGCATCGCGCAAGGCATGGTACAGTGTCAGATACTTTTTCTTATACTTCGCTAGATACACATGAAATGGAAGTTGAAAGTCCACCTCCCCACGCCCCCTTTTTCCCGAACTATATTGGTCTATAAAAACTATCCTAAATTGGATCTTTTAGTAGGTCAATCTCTCTTCTACAATATCCCTATCGGACCACCAAAAAAGGGAGCGAACTCACCCATGACCTTACGCAGAAAAGAATTCACCGTGACCGAGCAAGCGGAGATCAACGCCTTTCTCGACGAGATGACCTTCGGCTACCTCGCCACCGTCGGCGAAGACGGCTGGCCGCACATCAAGGCGCTCAACTTCGTCCACCACGAAGACGCCGTCTACATCCACGGTAGCCGCCTCGGCGAGAAGATCAGCGACTTCAAGCGCGACAACCGCGTCACCTTTGCCGTCGCCCGCGAGTTCTCGCTGATCCCGTCCTACTTCTCCGACGAGAAGCTGGCCTGCCCCGCGACCACCTTTTTCAAATCGGTGTCGATCCGCGGCACGACTTCATTTGTCGAGGACTTGGACGAGAAAGCCCGCGCCTTCACCCTGTTCATGCAAAAACTCCAACCCGAAGGCGGCTACGACCCCATCGACCCGTCCGACAAGGAATACCGGAAGAATCTCAACGGCGTGTCCTTGATCAAAATCAGCATCGAAGACCTCACCGCCAAGTTCAAATTCGGCCAGAACCTGACTGAGAATAGCAAAGAAGACCTGATCAACCGCTTGGAGGAGCGTGGCACCGAGCTCGACCAAGAAACCGTCGAGATGATGAAGAAGTTCTGCCCGCACCATGCAAAACAATCTTCCTCTGGGAATTAATGACTTGTCGTCTTGAAACGCTGTACGTGTCGATGGTATGATGGAGGTACGTTCTTCCGATAAGCCCTCAACAAACGCGATTCATCACGTAAGCTGCCTGTGTGGTAGCCGCCTTGAGGCATGGGGATCGCACCAACCAACCTCCTGAGAGATCAGGAGGTTTTTTTATGGGCATTTTTAGCCCCGAACGATTGGATCAGTGAGCTCAGGTTTCGTAAAAAGCTGTTCATCAGGTATAATGAAGGCAACAATTTCCTACCTAACAGGTGATGAACTCTTGATTACTCTATCCAATCGACTTGCACGTATCGCATCCTACGTACCCACAGGCGTGAAAACGGCCGACATCGGCAGTGACCACGCCTTTTTGCCCATCCACTTGGCCCAATCGGGCAAGTCCGTCTACGCGGTCGCGGGCGAACTCAACCTCGGCCCTTTCAAGGCCGCGGAGCGCAATGTCCGCCAGCAGGGCTTGACCGACCGCGTTTCCGTCCGCAGAGGGGACGGGCTGGCGGTGATCGAACCGGGGGAGGTCGACGTGATCACCGTCTCCGGCATGGGCGGCGGCACGATCAAGGAAATCCTCGCCGCCGACACGTCCAAGCTCCAAGGCGTCTCCCGCCTCGTCCTCTCGCCCCAAGGCGACGCCGACACCCTGCGCCGCTGGCTCTTGGAGCAGGGCTGGCAGATCGTCGACGAAGACCTGCTGATCGAAGACGACAAGCTCTACGAATTTGTCGTCGCCGAGCGGGGCGAGATGAAGATCGACAACCCGCTGGCCCTCGAATTCGGCCCGTTGCTCCTCGCCCGCAAGCACCCGCTCTTGGTCGAACGCCTCGACTATGAGATCGGCAAGCTCGATCGCGCCCTGCAAGGCGTAGAGAAAGCCACCGGCCCCGCCGCCGAAGCCCGCAAGCAAGAACTGCTCGCTCGCAAATCCCAACTGGAGGAGGTCAAATCAAGTGTCCAACCCTAACCCGGCCACGACGGCCACCGTCAAACAGGTGATGGCCGCGCTCGAAGAACTCGCCCCGCAAACGCTCGCCGAATCTTGGGACAAAGTCGGCCTGCAAGTCGGCGATCCGTCCCGCCCCGTCCGCAAAGTCCTGCTCTCGCTCGACTCCAACGACGAAGGCGTGATCGACGAAGCGATCCGCATCGGCGCCGACATGATCCTCGCCCACCACGCGATGATCTTCAAGCCGGTGCCGACGATCCGCACCGACACGCCCTACGGCCGCAAGCTGATGAAGCTGCTCAAACACGACATCGCCGTCTATATCGCCCACACCAACCTCGACATCGCCGAGGGGGGCGTCAATGACATCCTCGCGGGTCGCCTGCATCTGGAGAACACCCAAGTGCTCTCCCGCGTCCACAACACCCGCCTGAAGAAGCTCGTCGTCTTCGTCCCCGCAACGCACGACGAAGCGGTGCGCCAAGCGCTCGGCAACGCAGGCGCAGGCTGGATCGGCAACTACAGCCACTGCACGTTCAACACGCCGGGCACGGGGACGTTTGTCCCGCAGGAAGGCACCGACCCGTACATCGGGGAACAGGGGACATTGGAACGTGTCAACGAGGTGCGCTTGGAGACGGTCGTACCGGAACCGATTCAGGAGAAGGTCATCGCCGCGATGCTCGAAGCGCATCCCTATGAGGAAGTCGCCTACGATCTCTACCCCTTGGAGATCATGGGGCAGGAGCTTGGCGTCGGTCGCGTCGGCGACTTGGTCGAAGAGATGACCTTGGAGCAGTTCGCCCAGTTCGTCAAGCAACAGTTCCAAGTCCCAACCGTCCGCATCGTCGGCCCGAAGGACCGGAAGATCCGCCGTGTCGCCGTCTTGGGCGGCTCGGGGGAAGAGTACTACCCGGAAGCGTTGAAGAAGGGGGCGGACGTTTACGTGACGGGCGACATCCGCTACCACTACGCCCAAGACGCCCTCGCGGAAGGCTTGTGCCTGCTCGACCCCGGCCACAACACGGAAAAAGTCGTGCTGCCAAGCCTGCAAGCCTACTTGCAAGCCAAGTTGAAGGAGCAGGGGCTGGAGACGGAAGTGGTGGTCGCGGAGACGAATACGGAACCCTTTACGTTCGTGTAAAAAATGGCTGAACAGCGAGGAGGATTGCGCGTCTTTTTTGACGGACACGCCCATATGATGAAATTGGGGGTGACGAGCATGGCTCATCTGATCTTGAGCGCAATCGCAATCATTGCTGTAACGCTGGCTTTTACATACGCCTACTACCTCCTGCATTTGTTCCTGACGATCACCAAATGCCCCGACTGCAACCGCATCATGCAAAAAGTCGTCTACACCGACGAAGCGGATGACAAGAAGCGGCACGTGCGTTACGAATGCAGATTCTGCCAGGCCAAACGAATTCGCAAAGCGAAAGTGCCCGGGCGGAAATTTACGCTGTACCCATAGATTGTCAAATGAACGGCATCCCGCAAGCTTGTAACTAGGCAAAAAAAAGAAGAGCCGCTGTGACTCCCGAGGGAATCGCAGCGGCTCTTTTTCTATAGCAAGCGAGAAACGCGCTTAGACGATCCGCACCTTGTACGTGCGCAGCCACGTATCGACTTGCGCCAGATAGGCGAACATCTGCGGACCGGCCATCAACTGCCCGAACCACGGCTTTACGAAGTCGGGGTCGTTGGCCTGTGCGATCTCGCGGATTGTCTGCTTGTCGATCAGGTCGCCAAGCGGGGAGGTCGGGTCGTCGAGAATCTCCAGCACCCAATCTCGCACCGCAGCGAAGTAGGCGGGGTTGTGCGTCTTCGGATACGGGCTCTTCTTCCGGTAGAGCACGTCGTCCGGCAGCACGCCTTCCAGCGCCTTGCGCAACAGCCCCTTTTCCCGCTGTTGGTAGAATTTCATCTCCCACGGCACGTTCCACATGTATTCGACGATCCGATGGTCGCAAAACGGCACGCGCACTTCCAAGGACGCGCCCATCGTCATCCGGTCTTTGCGGTCGAGCAGGGTCGGCATCCAGTTGAACAGGTTGAGGTAGGACATCTCCCGCGCCCGCGCTTCTCGTGGGCTCTCACCGTCGAGCTTCGGCACTTCCGCCAACGCTTGGCGATACCGCCCCAATACGTGCGCCTCCACGTCGACCTGCTCCGACAGCTCCTTAGACAACCACGACGCACGGCCTTCGACATGTCTCGACCACGGAAAAGTACCTGCGTTGACCATTTCCTCGCGGTAGAACCACGGGTAGCCGCCGAAGATCTCATCCGCACACTCGCCGGACAGGGCGACCGTCGCTTCCTGCTTGATCTCCTTGCTAAACAGATACAGCGAGGAGTCGACGTCGGCCATCCCCGGCAGGTCGCGGAAGTAGGCCGCTTCCTTCAGGACGTGAACCAGTTCGGCGTTGTCGATCTCGATGTCATGATGCGCCGAGTCCAAGAACTCGACCATCCGCTTGATCCACGGCTTGTCGGAGTTCGGCTGGAAGGTGCTCGCTTGGAAGTGGATGTCATTCTCCACATAGTCGACGGAGAACGTGTGCAGTTGTCCTTGACCCGTCTCTTGAAGATGCTTCGCGGCAAACGCCGAGATCATGCTCGAATCCAACCCGCCGGAGAGCAGGGTGCAGATCGGCACGTCGGAGACGAGTTGGCGCTCGACGGCGTCTTGGAGCAACGCTCTGACTTTTTCCACCGTCGTGTCGAAGTCATCTTCGTGCGGCCGGCTTTCCAAGCTCCAATAGGCGTAGGTCTTCAAACCGGTGCGGTCGAACAGCAGCGCGTGACCCGGCTTCAGTTCGAAAACGTCGCGAAACACCCCGTGCCCCGGCGTGCGGGCCGGTCCGATGGCGAACACTTGCGCCAGTCCGTCCGCGTCGACTTCCGGCTCGACGGACGGATGCGCCAACAGCGCTTTTAACTCCGACCCGAAGACCAGCCCGGCCCCGCGCTCCGCATAGAACAGCGGTTTGACGCCGAGGCGGTCGCGGGCCATAAACAGCGTTTGGTTGACCTCATCCCAGATCGCAAACGCGAAGATGCCGTTCAACTTCTCCACACATTCCGGCCCCCACTCGATGTACGAGGTGAGCAGCACTTCCGTATCGGAATGGCCCGTGAACGCATGCCCGCGTGCCAACAGTTCCCGGCGGATGTCTTCCGTGTTGTACAGCTCGCCGTTGTAGATCATGGCGTAGTCGCGGTCGCCCCGGCTTTTTTGCATCGGCTGTTTGCCGTTTTCCGGGTCCACCACGATCAGGCGGCGGTGCGCGAAGGCCGCATGTCTCGACAGCCACATCCCTTGTGCATCCGGCCCGCGCAGTACCAACGTGTCTGCCATCGCTTGGAGGATCGCTCCCCGTTGGGAGAGGTCTTGTCGCCAATCAATCCAACCTGCAATTCCACACATGGTCGTCGTTCCCCTCCACTCCGTTTCTGTCTTGGGGCATCCGCCCAGCATGAGATAGCCTATGCACGGCGAACAGGGGATGTGCGCCGCCCTGCCAAATCTCCGACCAGACGACAAAAAGGCACCTTCCCCGAAAGGAAAGTGCCTTTTTTGAAAAAGATTACTTGGTGATTTGGATGGTAGCAGCCGAGCGATCGGATGCTTCGCCGACGACGGAGATCTTCAGGCCGTAGGACGGCAGCTTCAGACCGGAGTAAACCGAAGACGGGGTGTAGAAGGAATTCTTGTCATCGAACGTCGGAACCGGCATTTTCGCTGCGTTTTGCAGGTGGAAGTCCGGACCGTAGTACACGTCGAGGTCGGAACCTTTCTTCAGACCGAACGTTGCGTCAAAGATTTGGTAACGGGTCGCCGCCAGAGTACCGGCACCGCTGTACCCGCCCCAGTGGTGAACGTTTTGGTGTGCGTCGACGACGCCGAGGAAGCCTTCGCCCGGGTGAACGCCGACCCAGTTGTTGTCAAAGCCGCCGTTCACGTACCAGATGACCATGCCCGGGTCGTAGGAGAGCAGGGAGTTACCGCGCTTGATGTGCGCCAGCCCTGCGTCTACGCCTTCATGGTTGCGCCATTCGACGAGGTAGTAGTGCTCGGTGGAGAACTTGCCTTCCGATTGGGTGAAGCCGTTCAGAGCAAATGCGGACGTGCCTTCAGCGCCATCGTTGAGCACGGTTGCGCCGTCTTGGGTCACCTTCACGTTGTCCACGAAGAAGCCTTCTTCGTTGGAGCCCCAGTCGGTGATGTAGCGGAATTGCAGTTGGATCTGCTGACCTGCATAGGCGGACAGGTCGACCGTTTGGTGCAGCCAGCCGTTGGAAGAACCGGTGTAGCCCGGCAGGTTGGACAGGACGGTCGGGTACGCGTCGCTTACCACGTCATAGCTGGTGTTCGCGGTGGACAGGGAGTTCCAGGTTGCGCCGTTGTCGGTGGAAACTTGGACGAAGCCCATGTCCCAACCGGATTCGATGCGGTACCAGGTGTCGAAGTCCAGCGTCGCGGAAGTCGCGCCGGTCAGATCGATGTTGGTGACGGCGGTGTTGTCGATCTCATCGCCTTTGCCGCCCCAGTATTCGAAGGAGCCGGTCGCCGGGGTGTTCATGGTGTGAACTTTGTCCGGCAGGTTGACGCGCACGACGTCTTGGTTGGTGCCGTGGGTGGACGCTTGGTCCAAAGTCACGGTCACGCCGTCAGCCGGGATCGAGTCGAAGTCGACCGTTTGGCCGAGCTGCCAGTTGCCGCCGATCGTGTTCTGGAAGAATTCCTTTGCGTACGGGGAGAAGCCGGACGGCTCGGTACCCGCGATTGCGCCCGCCCAGGAACCGGAGGACATGATCGACCAGTATTCGATCGGTTCGCCGCCGCCGGAGTAGATCGTGTCGTACTCGTCCGGCAGGCCGAGGTCATGGCCGTATTCGTGCGAGAAGACGCCGGTTGCGCCGTCTTCCGGCTCGATGGTGTAGTCAAATGCACCCATGCCGCCGCCCCAGTACGGAACAGCTGCCGTGGTGCCCGGGATGCTGTAGACGGAACCGAGGTCCCAACGGTGCGACCAGATCGCGTCTGCGCCCATCGAACCGCCGCCCGCTTCTTCGCCGACGCCGGAGTGCAGGATCATCAGGTGGTCGACGAGGCCGTCCGGCTCGAAGAAGTTGCCGTCGCCATCGAGGTCGTAGATGTCCTGTTGGTCGTATTGACCGAGGTCAACGCCGCTTGCAGCTGCGGAAGCCAGCGCGTCACGCACCAGTTGGCGCGGGTTTTGATCCGAATCGGAAGTCGGATCGTTGCCGCCGTAGTACGCAGCGGTTTGCGGCACTGTGAGCCAGCCGACCACGTCGCCGTCGACGGTGTAGGAACCGCCGGACTGCTGCAGGTAGTATTGTTTCATCGAGATGTGGTTCTTGCCGTCCGGACCGGTGTAGCCGTTCGGGTTGAACAACATGTTTTGGTAATGTTCGGTGGTGTAGTTGTCATAGTACATGTCCGTTTCGCCCGGTTGGATGTTGTTGTGAGCGAAATCGCTGTACTCGACCAACAGCACGAGGATCTTGTCGGTGCGCAGGGAACCGTCCCATGCTTGCGGTGCAGCCGGTGCTACGGAAGAACCTGCGACGGAACCGAACGCTTGGGAGCGCAGTTTCATCGAGTTCGCCGAGCGGCTGGACTTGTCTGCGGCGCGAGACTCTTGGTTCGCGACGCGCTTTTGCAGATACTCTCTCATCTTCGCTTCGTTTTCCTCCGGGGTCAGACCCGGCGGGATCACGCCTTGCTTGACCAGCGAATCGATCATGCGGTCAGTGTTGACCATCCCCAAATCGATCGGTGCGGCCACGCTGTCCGCAGCAGCAGCCGGGGTCGGTGCCGGGCTTGCAGCCAGCAACGCGCCCGCGACCAGCGCCGAAGACAGGCTGGTGTAAAGGACCTTTTTCATAAATCTTCCTCCCTCTATCTTGTATGGGATTTATATCCCTGTGTATGCTATTCAACATTATTCAATTAATTCCTACCCGAAATCGTGAATTTGTATAAAATACTACTTTCGGATAGGTTGTTGTGTTTAATACAAGTGATTAAATCAGGGAGCAAGCGCCCTGTCGAACAGGGGTGGTTCGCATCTTCGTCCCTTATGGTACAATGTTGAAGGGCCATGCCCTATATCTTGAAGAACTGATCGATAGGAGCGAACTCACTTGCATCGGAATCTACGAGATTTGATCCATACATTGCGTCAGGAAAATGACATCGTGGAGATCCACGCCGAAGTCGACCCGTACTTGGAATTGGCGGAGATTCATCGCCGCGTGATCGCCGAAGGAGGCCCGGCGCTGCTGTTCACCAACGTCAAAGGCAGCCGCTACCCGGTGTTCTCCAACATGTTCGGCACGACCCGCCGCGTCGACCTCGCGTTCGGCCCGCGACCGGAACAATTGATGAAGGATATCATCGGGCTGACCCACAAACTGATGCCCCCGACGCTGCAAAAAGTCTGGGGCGAGCGCAACGTGTTCCTCGACCTGATGAAGGTCGGCACGAAAAAAGTCTCGCCCGACCGCGCCCCGATCCTGCAAGCGGTCGACGCGCCGGCCAAGTTGAGCGAACTGCCCGTGCTGACCTCGTGGCACGAAGACGGCGGCCCGTTTGTCACGTTGCCGCTTGTCTACACGGAGCACCCGACGAAGAAGGACCACAACCTCGGCATGTACCGCGTGCAGATCTACGACGATCAGACCACCGGCATGCACTGGCAGATCCATAAGGGCGGCGGCTTCCATTACCACGAAGCCGAACAGCTCAACCAAGACTTCCCGACGACCGTCTTCCTCGGCGGCCCGCCCGCGCTGATCGCCTCGGCGATCGCTCCGGTGCCGGAACCGTTGCCGGAACTGCTCTTGACCTCGCTGATCATGGGGGAAAAGCTGCCGATCGTCGAGGACCCGCACGGTGGCAAATACCCGCTGATCGCCGAAGCCGAATTCGCCATCGTCGGCAACGTGCCCCCGCACAAGCGCCGGATGGAAGGCCCGTTTGGCGACCACTACGGCTACTACTCGTTGGCGCATGAGTTCCCGGAGTTCCACGTCGAGCGCGTGTTCCATCGCAAAGACGCGATCTACCCGGCGACCGTCGTCGGCAAGCCGGTGCAGGAGGACTACTACCTCGGCGACTTCTTGCAACGCCTGCTCTCGCCGGCGTTCCCGATGGCGATGCCGGGCGTGCGTTCGCTGTGGACGTACGCGGAGACCGGCTTCCACGCACTGGCGGGTGCGGTCGTGCGCGAAAGTTACAAGCGAGAAGCGATCGCCAACGCCTTCCGCATCATGGGGGAAGGTCAGTTGACCCTGACCAAGTTCCTGATCGTCACCGACCAAGCGGTGCAGTTGGAGAAGTTTGAGCAACTGTTCGAAGCGGTGCTTGAGCGATTCAACCCGGCCAGCGACCTGTTCATCCTCGGCAACACCTCGATGGACACGCTCGACTACACGGGCCGGAAGTTCAACCACGGGTCCAAAGGCATCCTGCTCGGCACGGGCGACCCGATTCGCACCTTGCCGCATCAGTATCAAGGGCCGGAACTGCCGGGGATCAACAAGATCAAGTCCTATTGCAAAGGCTGTCTCGTCATCGACGGCGCTTCCTACGAGCAGGACCCGGAACTGGCCCCGCGCCTCGTGCAGCAGGCGGCCGACCACCTGCGCGAGTGGCCGATCGTCTTCCTCGTCGACGATGCTTCGATCGCCGAGCATCAGTCCTCGTTCCTGTGGACGACGTTCACCCGCTTTGACCCGGCGTGGGACGTCTACGCGGAATCGGAGCTGGTGCGCCACCATGTCGCCTACAAGCTGCCGATCGTCATCGACGCGCGGATGAAGCCGGGCTACCCGGACGAAGTGGAAACCCGCCCCGACATCGACAAGAAAGTATCGGAGCGTTGGACGGAGTATTTTGGCAAGACCCAATTTTAACAAGCGATCTAAAACGAAGAAAATCCCCTCCTCCCGATAACGGAAGAGGGGATTTTGTTCGGATTCGATCTTAGTATTCCTTCCAGTCGGACAGCACGTCGATGCCGGCCGCGTTCACCGTTTTCCGCAGTTGGTTCAGGTTGACCAACTCGTCGGCAAACTCCACCCGAATCTCGCTGAGCATCAGGTCGACGGTGGCGTCGTTGACACCGTTGAGCGCGAGCAAAGCGTTTTTCACTTTGCGGACTTCGACGGGCGCCGCCTTGCGGATGTTGATGTGAGCCAAGGACATGAGACCACCTCCTGTGGTCAGTATGAGCCCCCCTTGACAGAATTACTCACCTCTATTTTTGCTCGTACCGCATACACTAGGAGCAGGGGGTGGTTGCACAATGACCAGAACTGGGGAACTCAAGCGCATTGATTGGCTCGTCAACAAATCCCGCAACGGGAGGCTGACCAAGCAAGAGCAACTCGAACTGGGCGAAGTGTTTCTCACACCTGCCAAACAGGCGAAAAAGGTTCGCTGAACTCGCTTTTCGTCTGTAGACTCTTCTGTCCTTGCCACAAGTGAAGAAGGTGTCAGGGAAAGGTCGGCGATCGAAGCCGGCCTTTTTTGTTCTTGCGGTTTTATTCGGGAACTGGTGACAAAACGGCGTCAGAATGATATATCTAGGTCAGTGTGAAAGGGGAGAATAGCGATGGCGCAAGGAAAGAACAATAAGATCACGCAACTGTATTGGGAGGCGTGTGAACATAGCGGACGGACGTATTATGTCGCGATGACGGAGCGAGGCGTGGCGTTGACGACGCTTGGGAACGAGGACTATGAAGAGTTTGAAGCGAGTGTGCGCAAACGATTTGGGGCGCAGGTGGAGCTGGTACGTGATGCGGACAGGCTCAAGAGCTGTACGGAGCAGATCCGCGACTATTTTTCCGGCAACCGGCAAACGTTCGACCTGCCGCTCGACCTGCACGGCACCGAGTTTCAGCGCCAAGTCTGGAACGCGCTTTCTGCCATTCCGTTCGGTAAGCACAAGACCTACGGCCAAGTCGCTCGCGAAATCGGGCGGGAGAAGGCGGTTCGAGCCGTCGGAGCCGCATGTGGCGCAAACCCCGTGCCGATCATCGTGCCCTGTCACCGCGTCATCGGAACCAACGGTTCACTGACCGGATTCGCAGGCGGGCTCGATTTGAAAAAAGCGATGCTGGAACTGGAAGGCATCTCTCTATAAGGAAACAAGGATCTCGCCACGCTCACTTTTTCAGAGCATAGGGTTGAGGTCCTTTTTTGGGTGGTCAGGCGGAAAAAGTTGGGATATGATGGAGGGAGTCGCATATCTTTGAGACGGAGGGTGAACAACCAATGGATCGTTACGAATACGCACGACAGCTTTTCGTGCAAGAAGATGAACAGTTGGTACATACGCGGGAAGCGACGGTGGAACGGGGGATGCCGGCGATCAACGTCAAGCCGGATCTCGGCAAACTGCTCCACCTGCTGGTGAAGATCGCAGGCGCTCGCGACATCTTGGAGATCGGCGCACTCGGCGGCTACAGTGGTATCTGGCTGGCACGCGCGTTGCCGGAGGGCGGCACGCTGACTTCGCTGGAGATCGAGGAGGAGTACGCGAACTTTGCGCAGAGCAACCTCGAACGCGCCGGGCTCGGCGACAAAGTCTCCTACCGCGTCGGGCACGCGTTGGAATCGCTGAAGCAACTGGAAGCGGAAGGTCGTCGCTTCGACCTGTTCTTCATCGATGCGGACAAGGACAACTACCCGCACTACTTGGAGTCGGCGATCCGCCTGTCCAACCCGGGCGCTTTGATCATCGGCGACAACGTGCTGCGCGGGGATCGCGTCCTCGACCCGTCGAACACCGCACCGGATGTCGAAGGCATTCGCGTCTTCAACCGCCGTCTGGCCGAAGATGAGCGCTTGGAGTCGATTCTGCTTCCGCTGCACGACGGGCTGTCGATCGCGCGGGTGAAGTAACTGCCATCTCCTTATATTTGGTAAAAAGAATGAAACCCTCCAACCCTATTTGGAGGGTTTCTATGTTATAATAAATGCGCTCTTTTAATGGGATTGAAAAAAGGGGGTGGCAAGATGGCTCGGCTTGAGTACCGCATCTTGGATGAGAATCGGGGGTTTCCCATCCTGTATTACTACGAAAGCATCGGCCAAGACGAGATTCTGATGCGTTTTTGTTGCGATTATTTCGTCAAGGACGGCATCGTGTTTGAGAAGACATCCTGTTCCGTGGAAATGAACGCTTGCATCATCTACGTGTTGCCGGCGGAGGAGGAGCAGGTCGTCGAGACGGAAGCGGTGCGCAACCCGCATCACAAGATCCGTCTCGAATTGCGCGAATTCCAAGAAGATACCGCTCATTATCCGATCCTGCACACGTTTGAATTTCCCGAACCGTTGGAGGCGCTCCTGCATCTGCAAAGCGACCGCTTGTTCCACAACGGCCGCACGTGGGTGAAGACGTCCACCGAGATCGACGAAGACCGCAAAGCCTATGTCTACTATGCCCAACCGGAAGCAACGCCCACAGAACAAGAATAGGAGGTGTGCTGGCTCACATGGATTCGAAAACCAAGAAGCTGATCGCGCTGTTTTCCGTCTCTTCCTTCGTGCTCGGTGCAGGGTGCGGAGCGGCGACGACCGGCGATGACACGAACAACAACTCGATGTACGACGACCCGACGTATAGCTCGAACACCAGCACGGTCACCGGCGGTGTCAGCAGCGCGAATGCGGACATCACCTGTCTCGATGAGGATGGAGACAACTACTGCGACGGCGATCACACGCTGATCGAAGACGATGACAACTTTATCTTCGTCAACGTAGGCGGCTACTCGCAAAAGCGCTATTTCAAAAAGGGCTATGCCCCGGTCGCCGGGTCGACGATTCACCCGACGGCGAAAGCGAACCCGCCCGCTCCGAAGACGAACGGCAGCATCAAACCGTCCGGCTCGTCGAGCACGACGACCAAGCCGAGTTCCACCGTCAAACCGCCGACTTCCTCCAGAGGCACCGGCACTGTCGTCAACAAAAGCTCCGGCTCCTCGTCGACGAAAATCACCAGCGGCCGTTCCTCCTCGCGCGGCGGGATCGGCTCGTCCGGCTTTAGTTCTTCCTCCTGATGAAGTCGATGGAACAACCGTACGCAGCACGTCGGGAGGAGATCTACGGAGCGTTGCGCCAAGAAGGCGTGTTCACATGGGACCACATGTATGGCGAGGAGTATGCGCTGGCTTCGGTGCATCGGATCACGGCGGAGTTTCGCCAAGAGATCGCCGAGGCGACGGAGAAGTTGGGGGAGATTTTTCGCAAAGCGGTGCTGGTGATCCAGCATGGCGACCCGCAACTGTTGTCGGAGCTCGGGCTGCCGCAAGAGGCGGTCGAGGCGGTCCGCGTGTCCCTGCCGCTCGACTTCACCACGGCGATCGGGCGGTTTGACTTCGCGCCGACGCCCGACGGGTTGAAGATGCTGGAGTTTAACAGCGACACGCCGACGGGGATCGTCGAGACGTTTCATGTCAACGGGCGAGTCTGTGACCACTACGGCCTGACCGATCCCAACGCGGGACTGTCCGCTCAGATCGCAGAGGCGTTTCAGCAGACGGTGATCGCCTACAAACGGCAGGGCTACCCCGTCGACCGCCTCTACTTCACCTCGCTTGACTGGCACGAAGAAGACGCGGGCACGACGCGCTACCTGCTGGAACAGTCGCAATTGCCCGGGAAATTTGTCGCCTTGTCCGACCTGCGCTATGTCGAGGAAGAGGATGCGCTGTATGCGCTGGCGCAAGACGAGTTGCATCTCGTCGAAGTGCTCTACCGCTTGCATGCGTTGGAAAAATTGGCGGAGGAACGGGACGCGGACGGTTATCCGACGGGAGCGGAAGTGCTCGACCTGATCGCCCGCGGACGCTTGGCGATCATCAACCCGCCGGCCGGGTTTATCGCCCAGACCAAGGCATTGCAGGCGTTAATCTGGAACCTGCACGAAACGAATCAATTTTTCAGCGCAGAGGAGCAGGAAGTGATCGGGCGCTACATGCTGCCGACCTACTTGGAGAACCGTTTCCAAGGCAGCGAATCGTACGTCTCCAAGCCGATTTTCGGGCGCGAAGGAGGCGGCGTGACGCTCCATGCGGCGTCGGGTGCGGCAATCGACCGCGACCAAGAGGACTTTTACTGGGAGCAAGACATGATCTACCAGCGGCTCGTCGAGATGGAGACGGTGGAGATCGAAACGTTAAAAGGGCCGTACCATGGGCATTTGCTTTGGGGCTCGTTTTTGATCGGCGGTCAGGCGTCGGGGATCATCGCCCGCGTCGGCGGCCGGATTACGGGGAACTTGTCCTACTATTTGCCGGTAGGGATTGAGTGAGAGGAGCGATCGATATGACGCAATGGGATAGTATTTTGAATTTCTTGATCTACCTCGGGGTGACGCTGCCGATTCTGGCGGTGGGCATCTTCGTATTTATGCTGACCACGCCGTACAACGAATACCAACTGATCCGCGAAGGGGCGGACACGACCGACCCGCAGAAGTCGGCGGCGGCCAAGGCGGCTGCGCACGACCTCGGAGGCAAGGTCATCGGCCTCGCCATCTCGATGGCATCGGCGATCTACAACGCCATCTCGATCGGTGACCTGCTGATCTGGGGGTTGATCGCGGTGGTGTTCCAAGTGGCGGTCTTCTACCTGTTCGAACTGTTGACGCCGTTTCGCGTGGTGTCGGAGATTCCGAAAGGCAACGTGTCGGTCGGGATTTTCGCGTCTCGCCTGAGCATCGCGACCGGCCTGTTGATGGCGGCGTTGATCTCGTACTAAGCAGGTGGAACCTGTTGAACGCTGACACGTAGTACCGGTTGAAGCTCACTTCGGGGGAGAGGAGAGGGTCTCATGTTGGATTTTTATCTGGGTTGTTTGATCGTTGGCATCCTGATTGCATTGATCACGGTACTTTTCGGCGATCTGCTTGGCGATCTGATCCATCTGCATCACTTTGACACGACGACCGCCTTCGGGGGTGTCACCGTGTTCGGTGGGGCGGGGTATCTGCTCACCAAGTACACCTCCCTCGGCCTGTGGCCCGTGCTGGTCCTCGCCGTGCTGCTTGCGACGGCGATCATGCTGATGCTGTACTTCCTGTACGTCAGGCCGATGAAAAACAGCGAGAACTCGACGGGGTTCTCCCTGCAGGACTTGGCTGGGAAGATCGGCGAAGTGATCACGACCGTGCCCGAGAGCGGGTACGGGGAAGTGATGATCAAAATCGGAGCGGGCAACACGAACCAGATCGCCGCATCCTTTGACAGAGAGGCGATCCCGACGGGGACGAAGGTCGTTGTCGTCGAAGCGAAAGACGATACGGTCTACGTGTCGCGTTTGGATACCATCTAGTAGAGAGGGGTATTGTAAATGCCTGACTACCTGTTGATTCCTGTGATCATCGTCGGAGTGATCGTCGTCTTGGCGCTGGCGTTTTGGGCGCGGTACAAGACGGTCGGCCCGGATGAGGCGATGATCGTCACCGGTTCGTTCCTCGGCAGCAACAACGCGATCACCGACGAATCAGGTCGCAAGATCAAGATCGTGCGCGGCGGCGGTGCGTTTATCCTGCCGATCTTCCAGCAGGCGGAATACTTGTCGCTGTTGTCGCACAAGTTGGACATCTCGACACCGGAAGTGTACACGGAACAAGGCGTACCGGTGATGGCGGACGGCGTGGCGATCATCAAGATCGGCGGCTCTGTCGAAGATGTCGCGACGGCTGCCGAGCAGTTCATGGGCAAGCCGGTCGACGACCTGCGCAACGAGGCGCAAGAGGTGCTCGAAGGTCACCTGCGGGCGATCCTCGGCACGATGACCGTCGAGGAAGTGTATCGCAACCGCGACCGTTTCGCGCAAGAGGTACAGGGCGTGGCGGCTCGCGATTTGAAAAAAATGGGCTTGGTGATCGTCTCCTTCACGATCAAGGACGTCCGCGATAAGCACGGCTACCTCGACGCGTTGGGCAAACCGCGCATCGCGGCGGTCAAGCGCGACGCGGACATCGCGGAGGCGCAAGCGGTGCGCGATGCGCGGATTCAAAAGGCGCTCGCCGATGAAGAAGGGCAGAAAGCCGAGCTGTTGCGCGACACCAACGTTGCGGAAGCCAACAAGGCCAAGGAACTGAAAGTCGCTTCCTTTAAAAAGGACCAGGACTTGGCGAAAGCGGAAGCCGACCAAGCGTATCACATCCAGGAAGCGCGCTCCAAGCAGCAGGTTGTCGAGGAGCAGATGAAGATTGAGCTCGTCCGCAAAGAGCGGGAGATCGACTTGGAGACCAAAGAGATCCTGCGTCGCGAGAAGCAATACGACGCCGAGGTCAAGAAGAAAGCGGACGCGGATCGCTATGCGGTCGAGCAATCGGCGGAAGCGGAAAAGGCGCGGAAGATGCGGGAAGCGGACGCGCAGCAGTACAAGATCGAAGCGGAAGCGAAAGCGAACGCCGAGCAGAAGCGGATGGAAGGTCTGGCGATCGCCGATGCGAAGCGGGCCGAAGGTACGGCGGAAGCGGAAGTCATCCGCCTGCGCGGTCTGGCTGAAGCGGAGGCCAAAGAAAAGCTGGCCGAAGCGTTCGAGAAGTTCGGTCAAGCGGCCGTCCTCGACATCATCGTCAAGATGCTGCCGGAGTTGGCGGGCAAAGTCGCCGAGCCGATGCAAAACATCGAGAAGCTCACCGTCGTCGACACCGGCAACGGGGCGGGCGCAAAGCGTGTGGCAAACTATGTCACCGACCTGATGGCGACCGCGCCTGAGATGCTGAAAAGCGTCTCGGGGATCGACTTGGAGCAGATGATCAAAGGTCTGACGGGCAAAGTGGCCGGTCAGCAAGCGGCGCCGACCGCGACTGCCACGCAAGTGAAAAACAGCGAGCCCAAGACGGAATCGACAGGTTCTGGAGAGTAAGTAAAAGCAAGGTGTTCGTTAGGAAGGAATGGCACCTATCGTATCTTGAAGAAGAAAAGCCACTCTAGGTCTCGAATGAACTATGACCCGTAAGATGGACACTTTGAAAAAAGTGGCCTTCTTGCGGGTCATTTCTGTTTATAATCAAACTAACGAATAAGAGCGAGGTAATGCACATGGGCAAAAACAATCGTTTCACGGAACATGAGATCAGACTGCTTGAAGAAAACCCAAATGTGAAGCTGGTATCGGACAAAAGCATCACCTACACCCCTTCTTTTAAACTTGCTGCCGTTGAGGCATACGCCGAAGGGCAGACACCGATGGAGATCTTCCAGAAAGCCGGTTTTGACATGGACATCATCGGCCACCAGAAGCCCAAGGACAACTTGAAACGGTGGCGTGCCACGTATGAGGCT
>DASTWJ010000249.1:0-9980 GCA_035776695.1 Bacilli bacterium | reverse complement strand
TACAACGCCGCCACTGTCACCACGAGCTTCACCAAAAAAGCAGTGACATGTCGGGTCATGGCAGGCACCTCCGAGTAGGAACTCGAAGAAAACTCCTACATACAGGATGCCCGTCCCTCCGACACCCCATGCTGGAAGAATTGCCCCGCAGCTTGCCGCCACCCCTCAACCCCTCAGCAGGAAAAAAGGGACTGTTCCCAGTCCCTGTTCGCAGCTAGTAACTCCGCTGGCGCAATGCTTCATACAGCATGACCGAAGCTGCGATCGCCGCATTGAGCGACTCCGCCTGCCCCGGCATCGGCAAGGTCACCGCCTTGTCGACCAGCGCGGCCACCTCTTCCGACAGCCCGTGTGCTTCCGAGCCGATGACCATCGCCACCGAACCGGTGAAGTTCGCCTCATACACCGTCTCATCCGCATCAACCGACGTGCCGACGACCGCCACGCCCTGCTCCTTCAAGCGGGGCAGGAACGCATCCAACTCCACCTCGAACACGGGGAGATGGAACAAAGAGCCCATCGTCGCACGCACGACCTTCGGGTTGTACACATCGACGCAGTTTTTGCCGATGAGAATCCCCGTCGCGCCGACCGCGTCGGCCGTGCGGATCACCGTGCCCATGTTGCCGGGGTCTTGAATCCCGTCGAGCACCAGATAGAGCGGCTGCTCCTTGTTCGCGACAAACGCGTCCACATCGCCTTCCGTCTTTTTCAACACGGCGATCACGCCCTGCGGCGTCTGCGTATCGGCGATATGCTCGATGATCGGGTCGGTGACTTCGTACACGGTCACGCCGTTGCCCGCCGCCCGCGTCACGATGCGGTCAAACTTGCCCGATTGCAGGTCGCCGCTCAGCAGGATCGCATCCATCGGGACGTTGGCGTACAACGCCTCTTCGACCAAGCGCACCCCTTCCGCCAGATACTGACCGGTGCGGTCGCGGAACTTTTTCTGTTTCAACGAAGCCCATTCTTTGACACGGTTGTTCTTGAGAGACGTAATCTGCTCCATCAAGCAACCTCCTTATTTCGTTTCGTCCAACGCTTCCAAGTCTTCATTTTTCCCGACGACGACCAGCACGTCGCCTTCATGAATCAGATCGGTGGCGATCGGCGCGATGTTGATATCCTTGCCATGCTTGATCGCCATAACGTTGCAGCCATACTTGCGGCGGATGTCGATCTGCTCCAAGGAGCGACCGATAAACTTCGTCGGCACCTGAATCTCCAAGATCGAATAGTCGGGCGCCAACTCGATATAATCCAAAATGTTCGGCGAGATCAGGTTGTGCGCCACCCGATACCCCATGTCGCGCTCCGGGTAGACGACCTTGTCAGCGCCGATCTTCTCCAACACTTTGCCGTGCAGTTCGTCCTGTGCCTTGACGACGATCAGCTTGACGCCAAGCTCCTTGAGAATCAAGGTGGTCAGGATCGAGTTCTTGACATCGTTGCCGATCGCCACGACCACGACGTCAAAATTGCGGATGCCGATCGACTTCAGCGCGTTCTCATCGGTCGAATCGGCCGTCACGGCATGCGTCACGAGATCGACCGTGTCCTGCACCCGCTCTTCGCAGGAGTCGATGCCCAGCACATCGTACCCCATCTCATATAGCGTGCGTGCAACCGACGTGCCGAAGCGCCCCATGCCGATCACCGCGAATTGTTTGGCTGCCATTGTGTTTCCCCCAAGTCAACAAGTCAATATGTATGTGTGTAGCATACCCTGAACGGCACCGACTCACAACCCCTAAAACGACAAAAAGACCTACGAATCGTAGGTCTTCTGCCGTTTGAAACGCGATTACGCGTTCAGTTTGCCTTTGGCCAGGGTTGCCAGTTCCGCGAATGCAGCCGCGTCGTTGACAGCCAGGTCAGCCAGCATTTTGCGGTTCACTTCAACGCCCGCTACTTTCAAGCCGTGTACCAGCTTGGAGTAGGACAGACCGTTGATGCGAGCAGCCGCGTTGATGCGTGCGATCCACAGTTTGCGGAAGTCACGCTTCTTTTGACGGCGGTCACGGTATGCGTACAGCAGGGACTTCATGACTTGCGCGTTCGCAGTTTTAAAGATACGATGCTTGGAACCGCGGTAACCGCGTGCCAGCTTCAGGATTTTTTTATGACGACGGCGGGTAACGATGCCACCTTTTACTCTCGGCATGGGTAGATCCTCCTATACTGTAAACAATTCAGCTTGTAAGATTCGGTACGTGCGATGACGATTAACGGTAGGTGAGCAGTTGCTCCATGCGCTTCACGTCGGACTTGTCAACGACCGTGGTGCCACGGGAGTTACGGGTAGCCTTTTGGCCTTTGTTGTAGAACAAGTGGTTGTTGTTCGCTTTGGCGCGGAGCAGTTTACCGGTAGCGGTCTTCTTGAAACGCTTCGCTGCGCCTTTGTGAGTTTTCATTTTCGGCATCGGATGCAACCTCCAATATTGCGGATTAAGCCTGTTTCGGCTGAAGAATGATGATCATGCTGCGACCTTCCAACTTAGGAGCACGTTCGACGGTTGCGATCTCCTGACATTCATCCGCCAAGCGGCGAAGCACTTTCATCCCGATCTCGGTGTGGGTGATCTCACGACCGCGGAAACGGACGGAAGCTTTCACCTTGTCGCCTTCCTTCAGGAACTTGATCGCGTTACGCAACTTCGTTTGGAAGTCGTGTTCCTCGATGTTCGGAGTCATGCGGATCTCTTTGATCTGAATCTGCTTTTGGTTCTTGCGAGCTTCGCGCTCTTTCTTCTGCTGTTCGTACTTGAACTTGCCGTAATCCATGATCCGGCATACCGGCGGTTTCGCAGTCGGTGCTACGTTGACCAGGTCCAAGTTCTTGTCAGCAGCGATCGAGAGGGCCTCGCGCAGGGACTTGATCCCGAGTTGGTCACCATTCGCATCGATCAACCGCACCTCGCGAGCGCGGATGGATTCATTGATTTGAAGATCGTCTTTGCTAATAACCTGTCACCTCCTGAAGTTCTAGGCCAAACGAGAGAAGCCATAAGAAAGGCGGGTGTATCGAGATACACCCGCCTGGATTTACAAACAGAGGTACAAAACACTCCTGCATGTCTATCTCACAAACCCGGTCGCAGTCAAGCCGACGCGTTACGGGTGAGAAGCGGGCGCTTCTACTTCTTCGTGTGCCTTTTGAACTTACTCCGCTATCTTAGCATAGCCTCAAACACCCTGTCAACCAAATCGAGTAAAAAAGAAGCGTCTCCGCCCTTATGCAAAGATAAAGGCGATGACGCTAGAGTACTTCGATGTTTGGCTTGCTTTTATCTTACACCGTTCTTGTTAATTCGTCAACCTACCTCTGTAGCAGTCATTTATTACATATTCCATTCACTAACAGAGGGAGGCTGTTTCCACGCCTCTTCCGATTCACAAAGCGGGCAACCGGCACAGACTTTGGCCTTTTCGCGGAAGATTTTCGTCAGCGTCTCGACAAACGGCGGCGCTTCTTCCTGTCGGCCGACCGGATGCACCAGCAACCGTTCCGGTGCCAGCGCAACCAGCACGCTGAGCAGATCCTCCGCCGCCACTTGCCCATCCGTCAACTCCGCACTCAAGCGACCGTCACACAACTCCGCCGTCAACGGGCGACCTTCCCCGTCAAACAGCCGAATCTCCTCCTCGTGAACGGCCACCACATGCAGCATCGGCAAACCAGGCTCCTGCACGTCGAGAAAATAGCGCAACAGTTTGACGAACTCCTGGTATTCCATCTCCATCAGGTATTCGTCGATCGCCTGTTCAACAACGCGATGCAGATCCTCATGGAGCGGCTGCATCCGAAAGCGAAGCATCCCTTCGATCACCAGTTCCTGCCCCGCCGTCAACTGTTCCGCCACCTGCTCGACGATATGCCCGAAGCGAAACGGCCTTCCGTGCTCATCTTTCAAATCGGCCAGAATCTTCACGGCCGCCTCGGCCAGATAGTCCACTTCCTCCGCCGCATAATAATAGAAGTCCTGTGTCAACATCCGCTGCAGCTCCAACCGTTCCCACACCTCGGTGATGAACGTGGCAACCGCCTCGGACAAGCCTAGGATCGCCGCTTTCCAAGTCGCATGCTTCACGCCGTAGGAACTGCCGACCAATCGATAGGTAAAAAACGTGTACTTGCCGCGCCGCGTCTGCTCGCCAACCAGCCGTACATCCTGTTCGGCCAGTCTGTCTCGCGCTCCCTCCAACCGGTCGCACAACGCCTGCGCTTCTTTTTCCACGCCGATCGTCCATTTCTTCATGCTCGTGCCGTCACCCCTTCCCGACCTATCGTGGTATTGTCCATTCTATGCAAGGGGTTGAGCTTGTATACGAGTCTATGGTAGATTCCGCATTTCTGATAAAGTAAAAGGAGGAAACACACGGAGGGGAGGAAAACGGATGAACCGATTGCGAAGAGTTGCTAGCCATACGGTAGACAGCTATCTGCAAGCGCACCGCCACCCGTGGAACCGACGGTTGCACTATCTGGCGTTTCTCTGCGCCACGATCGCGTGGCCGCTGCTTTTCCGGCACTGGCCGTCGGCTCTGTCGCTGGCCCTGCTCCACTACGCGCTTTCCGCCTTCGGACACTACCGCTTCGAACACAACCACCCCGGCTTCTACAAACGCCCGTGGCTCGGGATGGTCGGCGGATATCTGTGGTTCTTCCTCCGCACCTATCAGTGGCTCAAGTCCGTGACACGAACCCTTTTTCCAAAATAAGCCCTACTGCCGCGCCAACTGTTCGCGGCTTTTTGTTTGCGGAGGCAATTCAAGCCAGCCCTGTTCGATCATCAGCTTGGTCAGGTCGTCGGCATATTGCCCGATTTCAAACATCAGCCGGCTGTAGGTCAAGGAAAGATCCCGCCGCGCGCATTCGGCGATGGCGACCCCATAGTTGCCTAAACCGCTGGAGACCAGTTTCAACGTGTGGAACATCATCAGTTTGTCCGAGAACGGCGCCTCCGTCGAATCGGTCACTTCCGTATCCCATGTCATCGGAGCGGAGATATCCTCTTCCAGCAACTTGGCGCCAAATAATTCAATATGCTTTTTCGAGATGCGACTGCCGCGAAATAGAATCTCCCGTACATCCGGCGTGCCCGCCACTTGGGCGAATCCGGTCAGCAGCGCCTTGCCGAGCGTATTGGTGAGAATGTTGCGCCACAGCGCGGTGATCTCTGGCGCATTGAGCGGGCGCTTCTTGTTGAACAGCCCCCCGAGGAAATCGTCGCTTTTCGCAAACTGTACCTGTTTGGGGACCGGGATGTACGGTTGACGCGTGTACAGCCCTTTGACCAGCAACAGGTCGGTCGTTCGGTTGTACTTCTCCGTCGAATCGATCAACGCCCGTTCGAAGAACTTCCGTACATCCTGCCTGGCCGACGATGCCAATGATTTTGCAAAATTGGCCATGCCAAGCATCGCGAACGAGTGGATGTAGTACAGAAAATACGAATCCGAGTACAGCCGGGCCGCTTTCAGATTCACATCTTCCTGCACGGAAAAAGCGTGAGGGATCGCCATCTGTTCTCCCGAAAAGAGAGTTCGCACATCTGCCAACCGCAGTTGCAAAACGCCGAGCGCGTCTTCGATCACCGGGTAAATGTCTGCGTCTTGTACGACCTCCCGAAAATAGGAAAGCGTGCAAACCGCCAAACTGCCGCTCATGTAGCATTCCCATAAGTTCCCCAATTCCGCCGATGTCAGTCTGATCTGGTTGGAAGTCATCTCGTACCTTCCCTTCACTAGAAGTATGCACCTAGTGTTCGCTCTCGACTGGCTGCCTATACCAACCGATGGATCACCAGTCGCAACGCCACACCGACCGCACCGCCGATCCACAGGAACAAGATCGGCAGCCAGACCGGCCCCAGCAAGACCCCCATCACTTTCAACGAAGCGGAGAACACCACGCCGACCGTGCCCAGATAGGCCGAACAGACGAACGGGAGAAAGGCAAACGCACGCGTCCCACCTCCCGCATCGCGGTATGCATCCCAGATCGCGAACAGATACACGCAAGGGTAGAACAACAGCCATTGGTAATCGATCTCTTGAATCGCCCCTTGGATCTCGCCGCGGAAGCTGTGAATGATGGCGAGGTTCAAATGGCTGTACATGTTGATCAGAAACTCCAACGCGACAAACAGCGCCCCTTTTAGCAACTTGCCGTTCAACAGTTGCCCGAAACCGGGAAATGCGATGCTCCACAACAACCTCTCAACTGCCTCATTCTTTCTCATAGGCTTTCCTCTTAACTCGGTTCAGATTTCGATTCATGAGTAAACCTTGTCTTCCACTGCTACTAGTTTCCGCCTCCCAAGACGGCATTATCCCTGCTGTGACGGGCATTTTCGGGGCTTTTGCGCTCGACATCTGTCACTCCTTGTCGAATGGTATACAAAAAAGAAACAAACGCTCGTTTCGTGCAGCGTTTGTTCTCGGTTGTCTCGATTCTTGAACTCGTTTAAAACAGGAATTTAAAGATCGGATCTCAGCAAAACAACACCCATCCCCTAGATACCTGTCCGTTCCCACAGGATACTTATCACAATACACTAGTAGCAACCTGAATTGAAGGAGGGACTTTCATGGCGGAATGGCTGATCGAACCCTGGGGGGATGTCGAAGGCGATGTGCCCACCGTACCGCCTGAAATTGACGCGTTGGCGGTCCATGTGATGAACCAATACGACATGACCGTCTCCAGCATGCAATTGATCACCACCAAGCCGGACAAAGGCGGCGCCATCTGGCGGATCGATACGAACCACGGCCCGCGCTCGCTCAAAGTGTTGCATAGAACGCCGGCCCGTTCCCTGTTCTCCGTCGGGGCGCAGGAGTATCTGGTCGGGCAAGGAGCCCGCGTCCCCGCGCTGGTTCGTACCAAACAAGGCGACCTCAGCTTCGTCGCCGGGGGCAAGATGTGGATCGTCACCGATTGGATCGACGAGCTGACACCTGCGACCAAGATCGACCTCGAAGGAGCGCAGGCGCTTTGCTATGGGCTCGGCGAATTTCACCGTATTTCCCGCGGCTACCTGCCGCCCGAAGGAGCGGACTGGGCATCCCGGTTGCACAACTACCCGCGCTCCTACCAGAAAGTCATCGACAAAATGGAGTGGTTTCGCCACATCGCCGAGCTGTATATCGACAGGCCGGCCTCTCCGCGCATCCTCTCGATGATCGACAAGTACCAACAGCAGGCCCGCGACACGCTGGCGGCGTTGGAAGCGTCTCCCTACTACGAGTTGGCGGCGCGCGGCGAAACGTATTGGGGCTTGGCCCATCAGGACTACGGCTGGTCGAACGGACAGCTCGGCCCCGGCGGTCTGTGGGTCATCGACTTGGACGGCGTCTCCTACGACCTGCCGATTCGCGACCTGCGCAAGCTGATCACCGGCACGATGCATGACATGGGCACGTGGGACATCACCTGGATGAAAGGCATGATCGAAGCGTACCACCAAGCGAACCCGATCGAGCCCGAGATGATGCAGGTGTTTCTGATCGACATGATGCTGCCCAACGAATTCTACAAGAACGTCAAAGAGATGGTCTACCAGCCGGAACTGTTCCTCAACGCCGAGACGGACGCGATGGTCGAACGCATCGACCGGACGGACGCCTCCAAATGGCCGGCCCTGCAAGAGCTCGGCGCGCTCGATTTGAAAACGTACGAGAACAAACCGATGTACCAACTCAACATCGACACCCTGCGCGAGAACGTCAACAAGTCGCGCTGGGATACTCAACCCTATGCGCCGTCGGCCAAAGCGCCGTTGAGCGGGTCAAGTCGCCCAAGCATCGGCTCGGGAGCAAATATGACTGAGCAACGCGACAGTTCCCTCTCTTGGGATGCCTCCTCCCGTATGGAAAAAGATACGTCCTCCACTCGCTCCAACCGTTCTTCCCGGAAAGTCAGCGCCACGAAACCGACGATCACTCACGAAAAAGCGGCTACACGCACAGAAAAAGCGTCCACGCGCACATCCAGTTCCTCTCGCAAGAAGCGTCGTCGCGAGGATCGCACCGCCTACGCCTCTTCCACCGCCTCCCAACCGAAACCGACCCTGCAACGCACCAAACTCGCCCCCACTTCCTCCACCTCCTCTTCCAAAAAAGTGGCAAAAAAACGCAGTGCAAGTGCCGGCTCAAGCCGTTCTCGCACATCCGTTCGCGTAAAGACGAGCAACGCCGAAAGCAAACCCACGATCATCCACGGAAAGGGGAGAATCTAACGTGAGAGTGCTGATCATCTGTACGGAAAAACTGCCAATGCCACCGGTGCGAGGCGGGGCGATTCAAACCTACATCTACGGCATCCTGCCCCAACTGGCCGCGCAGCATGACATCACGGTCCTCGGTTCCGCCGATCCGTCCCTGCCGGAAGAAGAAACACAAAACGGCGTTCACTACGTGCGCAAACAAGGCGGCAAACTGGAAACCTATCGGGACGGCGTCGCCGAGTATCTGCGCGAACACGGTTCCGAGTTCGACCTGATCCAGATCTACAACCGCCCGCGCCTCGTCGCGACCGTGAAGGAACATGCCCCGCAGGCGCGGATCACGTTGAGCATGCACAACGACATGTTTCACGCGGCGAAGATCGACCCGGAGGAAGGAGCTCAGGCGGTGCGTGACGTCGAGCGGATCATCACGATCTCCGACTATATCGGACAGAGCATCGTCGAGTTGTTCCCGGAGGCGGCCTCCAAAGTCCGCACGATCTACTCCGGCGTCGATCTCGATCGCTACCAAGTCGACAGCCGGGCGCAGAAAGAGCGCGAACGCCTGCGCAACGAATACGGCATCGGCAACAAGAAAGTCATCCTCTTCGTCGGCCGCCTCTCCAAGAAAAAAGGAGCCGACATCCTCGTCCGCGCCATGACACCGCTCGCCAAAAAGCACCCCGACGCGGCACTCGTGCTCGTCGGGTCCCGCTGGTTCAGCGACGACGAGATCTCCGACTATGTCGCCTACGTGCGGGCGATCGCCAACCGCAGCCCGATCCCCGTCATCACGACCGGCTATGTGCCGAACAACGAAGTCCACAAATGGTTCTGGGCCGGCGATCTGTTCGTCTGTCCGTCCCAGTGGCAGGAGCCGTTGGCCCGCGTGCACTACGAAGCGATGGCGGCCGAACTGCCGATCCTGACGACCGCTCGCGGCGGCAATCCGGAAGTGATCCGCGACAACGGTGCGGTCGTCGATCAGCCGGAAGACCCCGACTACTTCGCCCAATGCATCTCCTCCCTGCTCAGCGACCGCTCCCGTCTGAAGCAGATGGGACGCGCCGGACGGCAGATGGCCGAATCGCACTTCTCCTGGGATCGCGTCGCCCGTGAAGTGCTGGACGTGTGGGAGTAAGCGATGAAGCGGGCGCTGGTCACCGGCTGTGCCGGATTTATCGGGTCGACGCTGACGGAGCGGTTGTTGCGAGAAGGCTACACCGTCACGGGCATCGACGTTTTTACCAACAATTATGCCCGCGCGCTCAAGGAGCGGAACTTGGAGCGGCTGCGGCATCATCCTGACTTCACGTTCATCGAGCAAGACCTGCTGAACGTCCCCCTGACCTCTCTGCTCTCGAAAACGGACGTCGTGTTTCACCAAGCGGCGATGCCCGGCGTCCGGCAGAGCTGGGGGCAGGAGTACCAAGAGTATGTGAACTGCAACATCCTCGCCACGCAACGCCTGCTCGAAGCGGTGCGCCATTCGACGATTGACAAATTGGTCTATGCTTCGACCTCCTCCGTCTACGGCGTGACCGACGGCCCGACTTCGGAAGAGCATCCGACCCGCCCGATTTCTCCCTACGGGCAAACGAAGCTGGCAGGGGAGCAGTTGTGTCAGCTCTACCATCACAACTTTCAAGTCCCCTACGTGGCGCTGCGCTACTTCACGGTCTACGGCCCGCGACAACGCTCGGATATGGGGTTTCACAAGTTTATCCGGGCGCTCTTGCTCGGCGA
>DASTWJ010000248.1:0-31875 GCA_035776695.1 Bacilli bacterium | reverse complement strand
CTGCTTCGCAACGCGATCGACGCCACCCCGCCGGGCGGCACGGTCGAAGTGCTGGTGATGCGCGACCCCGAGGAGCCGGATCATGTGGTGATCGAGATCAGCGACACGGGACAAGGCATCCCTGAAGATCGGCTGCAGGATATCTTCGAGGCGTTTTACACCACGAAGAGCAAAGGCACCGGCCTCGGTCTGTCCAATGCGAAGGCGATCGTCGAAGCGCACGGCGGCGACATGGAAGTGGAAAGCGCCATCGGCCACGGCACGATGGTGACGATCTGGCTGCCGGAAGAACCGCCGACCGTTTCGTAAGACCGTTTTTGTAAAGAAGCCGAACCGCTCTCTACACGGCGAGTAGTTTTCGGTATAATAAGAAAAACTAAGTCTGGGAGGAACATCCGACGATGAGCACGACTTTTGACGTAAAAACAGCCCTCAAGCTGACCAAATTGAACCCCGCACAGAAAATGACTCTGTCCAAGCGCTTCCAAGGCCGCGAGTTTCCGGCCGTTTCGGAGCAGGACAACGTGTACCAAGTGACGTTCGGTGAAGTCACCGTTCACATTCGGGCCGTCGAAGGCGGCTTGAAGCCGGACGAGATGGACCTGATCGCCGACGTGCTCCAACGCACCCGCAAGAAGGAGCAAAAAGCGATGATGGACATGCTGACGATCATCCAAGTGTTCCCGCTGGCACAAGATACGATGGACGTCCTGATCGAAGAATGGAAGGAAAACGGTGTCGAAGCGACTCTGGTCAAAGGGCCGGGCGCATCGGAACCGCAAGCGACGGAAGAAGTTTCGTCTTAATGGGAAGCGGACTGGGAGCATGCAGGCTTTGCATGCTCTTTTCTACATAAGCATGGGAATGAGTCGTGAAGTAGGGGAACCGGGGAAGGAAGTGATCGCATGAACAAAACGATCTGGGTGATCGTCATTTCCGCCATCACCGTTCTGTTGATCTATCTCGCAGGCGTTTGGTTTGATTCCCTGTTGACCGAGTAGGGGAGGGATTCGTGATCGATCAGTCTGTGATCGTCGATGTGATCGTTCATTACGGCTATTTCGGCCTGTTTGTGCTGCTGATGTTAGGGATCGCCGGCATCCCGTTGCCCGATGAGGCGCTGATGGCCGTCGCCGGCTATCAGGTGCATGTCGGCCATTTGAATTTCTGGGGCGTGCTGGCCGCCGCCGCGCTGGGCAGTTCCTGCGGGATCACGCTCAGCTATTACCTCGGACGCTTTTTGGGACGGGAAGTGGTGAAGCGGTTTGGCAAGTTCTTTCATTTGACGGAAGAGCGCCTGTTGAAAGTGGAACAATATATGGAGCGATACGGCGGCTTGGCGATCTTCTTCGGGTATTTCGTGCCGGGCTTGCGTCATGTGACAGCGCTTTCAGCGGGGTTCGGGCAGATGAAGTTCCGCCTGTTTGCGTTGCCCGCTTACTTGGGCGCGCTGTTCTGGACGGGCGTGTTCCTCGTGTTGGGGCGGTATCTCGGCAAGGAGATCCACAAGCTGGAGCATCTGCTCTATCCGTTTCGCTTCTGGATCCTCGCGCTGGTCGTCGTGTCGTTCGGGACGCCGCTGGTCGTGCGGATCGTCAAACGCCGCATGGAGAAACGCTGAATGGTCAATCGTAAGAGCGACACCACCATGAAACTGGCTAAGGAGTGACGACGAGACTATGGGAGTCAGCTTGCGATCTTTTTCCGAAGGGGTTCACAGCCCGCACCTTCCGATCAAAGCGGTCGCGCTCAAGGAATGGGCGGTGATCATCGACGGGTTGGCCCGCGGCGAGCAATTGCTTTTGGTGCGCAAAGGCGGCATCCAGGAGGAGACGCGGGAATTTCGCTTGGAGGAGACGTCGTTCTACCTGTATCCGACCTATGAACACCAGCGGCGGGATCTGATCAAACCGGAGCATCATCAGGCGTTGGAACGGACGCAGAGCGCTGCCGACCACGCGCCGCCGGGGCAGGTAACGTTCACCCATCTGGCCCACGTCGTCGACGACATCACCGTCAAGGAGGACCCGTCGGTGCTGGCGAAACTCGACAGGTACCACCGGATGACGCACGATTATGCAGCCGAGCGGTTGCGCTGGCAATCTGACAAGGCGTTGCATATCTTGGTCGTGCGCGCCTATAAACTGACGGAGCCGAAGACGATCGACGTGCTGGACGAGTATCTGGGCTGCAAGTCTTGGGTCACGTTGCAAGAGGAACTGCGCGACTTCGACTTGGAGCCGGTGCTGGAGGATGAGGCGTTTCATGCCAAGCGGTGCGAGATTTTTGCCGCGTTGGAGTTGAATGAGCCTGCTCCCGAAGCGAACAAGTAACGGAGAAGAGGAATCGGGGAAGAAATGGGGGATCGGCCATGATCATCGGCATCATCGCCACATGCGCCCTCCTGCTGCTGATCTTCTGGCAGGTAGGGGAATCGAGAAAAAGCTCCGTGTTGCGCATCGCACGGGAAGAGTATGAAGACCATGTCGTGCGCTACGAAGGGCTGGTCACTTACGAAAAAGGACCGTTGCAAGAGCTGGTCGCAGGATCTGACGCGTACCTTTCGATCTTGGAGGGAGTCGTCTGCTTCACATCGAAACAGCGGGACTTCCATGCGATTGAAGCTGACAAGTTTACACAGGTCGCTTCCGAGGTACAAGGCGGCAAAGCGACCGTCACGTTGCACTATACCGACGAACGGGGCCCACAGGAAATTCGCTTGACGACCAAACCGGAGCGAGCGCAGATGATCGAGCGGTCGATTCCGGTCGCCTAGGGGAGGTGGGGAGATGCCGAACATCAAACCCTACCTCGACCTGCCGCGCCCGATGGTGTTGGCGCACCAAGGAGCTTCGGCTCATGCGCCGTCGAACACGATGGAAGCGTTTCGGTTGGCGGTGGAGATGGGGGCCGATGCGTTTGAGACCGATGTCCATATGACGCGGGACGGGCATGTGGTCGTGTCGCATGACGATACGGTCGACCGGCTGACCGATGGGACAGGGTTCATCAAGCACAAGACGTTGGCCGAGTTGAAGGAGATCGATTTCGGGTATCGCTTCACGCCCGATGGCGGCAAGACCTACCCCTATCGCGGCAAGGGTGTGACCATTCCAACCGTCGAGGAAGTGCTGACCGCCTTTCCGACGATGCGGCTGAACATGGACATCAAGCAGGCTGACCCGCCGATGGAGATGGCCTTGACGGAGACGATTCGCACGTGTCAGGCGGAAGAGCGGGTGCTGGTCACGTCGTTTCACCAAGTGACGATGAAGCGTTTTCGCCGCTTGGCGACTTCGAGAATCGCCACCAGTGCGAACACGCGCAACATGGTGGAATTCATGTGCTATTGGAAGACGGGGCTGTCGAAGTTCTACAAGCCGCCCGTCGATGCGTTTCAAGTGCCGGAAGTTGGCTACGGATTGCGCGTCGTTTCACCGAGCATGTTGAAGATCGCACACCGTCACGGCGTCAAAGTACATGTCTGGACGATCAACGAGGAACAAGATATCCGCCGTCTGCTCGAATGGGGCGTGGACGGCATCTGCAGCGACTACCCCGACCGCGTGGTCAAGGTGATGCGGGAGATGGGGTTGCGCGACTAGAGGAGGCAAGCGGAATGAACGAGAGATACAAGCCTTTATTTGAACCGTATGCGTTGCGAAGCGGTGTCGAGCTGAAAAACCGCATCGCGCTGGCCCCGATGACCAATTTTGCCTCGCATGATGACGGCACCGTGTCCGACTCGGAAGTGGCGTACTACGAGCGGCGTTCGAACGGTGTCGGACTTGTGATCACCGCCTGCACCAACGTCACCGCCAACGGCAAAGGCTTCCACGGGGAGTTCGCCGCCGATCGCGACGAGATGATCCCCAGCTTGAAACGGCTGGCGGGGGCGATCAAGGAGCGCGGGGCGAAAGCGATCCTGCAGATTTTCCACGGCGGTCGTGCCTGCCCGCCGGAACTGGTGCCCAATGGCGATATCGTCAGTGCCAGCGATGTGGCCATGGGACAGGGAGGGGCGAAAGCGCCGCGCCCGTTGACCGACGCCGAGGTGGAAGAGATCGTCCGCGCGTTTGGCGAAACGACGCGTCGGGCGATCGAAGCGGGCTATGACGGGGTGGAGATTCACGGAGCGAACGGCTACCTGATCCAGCAGTTCTTTTCCCCGCATACCAACCGGCGGACAGACCGCTGGGGCGGCTCGTTGGAAAAGCGCTTGACCTTTCCGCTGGCGGTCGTCGAGGCGGTGCAACAGGCGGTTCGTGATCATGCCAGGGAACCTTTTGCCATCGGGTATCGCTTTTCGCCCGAGGAGCCGGAGGAGAACGGTCTGACGATGGTCGATACGTTTGCGTTGGTCGATGCGTTGGCGGACAAAGGGCTCGACTACCTGCACGTCTCCTTGATGGACTTCCGCTCCAAGCCGCGCCGTGGTGTGGAAGACACCGAGCGGACGCGCATGGAGCTGATCCGCGACCGCGCCGGCGACCGCGTACCGGTGATGGGCGTCGGGTCGATCCATACGGCGGACGACGCGTTGGAAGCGTTGTCGACCGTGCCGCTGATCGCCATCGGCCGCGAACTGATCGTCGACCCCGACTGGGTGGAAAAAGTCGCCGAGGGCCGCGAGTCCGAGATTCGCACCACCCTCTCCAAGCACGACCAAGCCCGCCTCGTCGTACCGGACGCCCTCTGGCAAGCGATTGTCAACCGACCGGGCTGGTTTCCGGTGGAAGGGTAAGCAAACCATCCGATACTCTCTCCCTGCCTCATCGGCGGAGGGAGTTTTTTTATGTCGGAAAATGACGGAAAACTCAACGAATTTACTATTGATCGCCTGTAGCATATATGGTATCTTTAGCCAATAGATAGAAAATTGAGATTATCAACAAGAGTGACAAACCGATTAAGGGGGAAGTCGAGATGAAAAAGAAATGGGCTTTGCCGTTGGCGCTGATGGTGGCGCTGACGACCACGACCGTCGGTTGTTCGAGCAACGACACGTCTTCTGACGCAGACGGTGCCGACAAAGACACGAAAGCGAAACAAGAGATCAACATCGCGTTCCGCTCCGAGCCGGAAGTGCTCGACATGTCGAAAGCGACGGCCGAGGAAAGTTTCACGATGATCAACGCCTTCGGGGAAGGTCTGTACCGCCTCGACGCGGACGGCAACCCGCAGCCGGCGATGGCCGCCGCGATGCCGGAGATCTCCGAAGACGGCAAAACATACACGATCAAGATCCGCGACAACGCGGTCTGGGCGGACGGCTCGCCGGTGACGGCGAATGACTTCGTCTTCTCTTGGAAGCGCACCCTCGATCCGAAGACGGGCGCGCAATACGCGTTCATGATGGACATGTGGATCAAGGGCGCGGAAGACTACAACACCGGCAAAGTGAAGACGGCCGACAACGTCGGTGTCACCGCTGTCGACGACAAGACGCTGAAAGTCGAACTGACCACGCCCGTCCCGTTCTTCACCGGTCAGCTCGCGTTCCCGATCTTCTTCCCGGAGAAGCAGGAATTCGTCGAGAAGGCGGGCGAGAAGTTCGGCGCGGATGCGGACACCGTGCTCTCCAACGGGCCGTTCATCCTCGACAAGTGGGATCATGAAGCACAACTGGTGTTCAAGAAAAACGACAAGTACTGGGACGCGGACAACGTCTCCCTCGAACAGGTGACGTTCCAGATCATCCCCGATCAAAACTCCGCGCTCAACATGTATGACACCGGCGACGTGGACATCACCGAGATCAACCGCGAGCAAGTGCTGACCTGGAAAGACAAGCCGGACTACAAAGCGGTGCCGACTCTGTTCGACTACTCGCTGCGCTTCAATCAAGAGAAAGTCCCGGCGTTCGCGAACAAGAACATCCGCAAAGCGATCACGATGGCGATCGACCGCCAAGGCATGGTCGACACTGTGCTTGGCAACGGCTCCAAGCCGGCGACCGGCGACGTCCCGTACGGCACGCTCGACGGCTCGAACCACGAGTTCCGCCAAACGGCGGGCGACACCGAACCGGCGTACGATCCGGACAAAGCGCAAGAGCTGTTGAAAAAAGGTCTCGAGGAACTGGGTCTGAAGAAAATGCCCACGTTCACGATGATCGGCGACGATGACGAAGTGGCAAAAAAATCGATGGAGTTCATCCAAGCGCAACTCAAGCAAAACCTCGGCCTCGAACCGAACGTGCAGAACATCCCGAAAAAACTGCGCCTCGACAAGCAGAGCTCGATGGAATACGACATGATCGCACCGTCCCGCTGGGGCGCTGACTACAACGACCCGATGACCTTCCTCGACCTGTGGATCACCAACAGCCCGTTCAACACGGTCGGCTGGAGCAACAAGGAGTATGATGACCTGATCGCTGCGGCGAAAGTGGAAACGGATGCGAAGAAGCGCACCCAGATGATGGTCGACGCAGAGAAGATCCTGATGGACGAAATGCCGATCGGCCCGCTGTTCTTCCTCGGCCGTTCCTACCTCGAACGCCCGTCGATCGAGGGTCTGTTCTTCCCGGCGACCGGTACGCAATACGAGTTCCGCTGGGCGTCTGTGAAGTAACACGATAAGTAAAAACAGCAAAAAATCGGCATACCAAGAAGGAGTCCGGCCTGGTACAAGGCAGGGGACTCCTTTTTGCATCGCATTTTTGACCGAACGGTACAAAAACAGATTGACTTTTCGGGGAAGGGGATACTACAATGTTCTCGTGGTAAAATGATTCGCATCCGAATTATTTTGATCGAAACGAAATGCAATCCAACACGGAGAGGGATGTCATGGAAGCGATCACGGAGATCATGGCTTCTTTTCGCGAGATCAAGCGGGCGTACTACCGGATCATCCAGTTGGATGCCGAACGGGTCGGGGTGACGATGCAGCAGCTGTTGGTGCTCTACATCATCTCCCGCCAGCAGCAGCTCGGCCTGCGCGAGTTGGCCGATAAGTTGCACCTTGGCACGAGCACGATGAGCGGGGTGGTCGATCGGCTGGTCAAAGCCGGCTTGTTGGCGCGAAGAGAGTCAGAAGAGGACCGTCGGGCGATCGTCATTCACTTGACGGACGATGGCGAAGAGACGATCAAGGAGGCGCTCGGCGAGAAGTCGCAGTTGAAAAAGCGCATGGAAAAAGTCATGGAGATCCCGCACGAGGAGCTGCAGGCGATGTTAGATGTTCATCAGAGAATATTGGAAATTCTGCAAGCAGAAGGGGAGTAGAAACAAATGAATAACTTTCGACGCCTGTTGTTGGTCAACATTTTGGTGCTGGTCATTCTGATCGGCGGCGGCTTTTTAGGGTATTACTTCTACAACCAATCGACGTTGTATATCAAGACGGAAAACGCGACCGTCTCCGGTCAGCAGGTGACGTTGGTGGCGACGGCGACCGGTCAGCTCGACGAGTGGAACGGCGCACAAGGCAAGTCGTTCAAGGCGGGCGATGCGGTCGGCTCGATCATGACGGTCGACGCGACCGGAAAGCCGGCAGCCGTTGCGGTCACTGCGCCGCAAGACCTGACCGTGGTGCAGAGCTCGGCGGTGGAAAATTCGTTCGTCGCGCCGGGCACTCCGCTGGCGTACGCGTATGACCTCGACCACCTGTGGGTCACTGCCAACATCAACGAAACGGACATCCAAGACGTCAAAGTCGGGCAGGACGTGGACATCTACGTCGACGCCTACCCGTCGACCACGCTGAGCGGCAAGGTCGCATCGGTCGGCTTGGCGACTGCCAACACGTTCTCGCTGTTGCCGACGTCGAACACGACCGGCAACTACACCAAAGTCACCCAAGTCATCCCGGTCAAGGTCACGCTGGATGGCTACAAAGGTCTCGCACTCGTACCGGGGATGAACGTCGAAGTCCGCGTGCATAGATAAGGGAGGCTGAGCTTATGTCCTCCACATTTACGATCCTCTACATCCTGTTCGCGGTCGTCGTGTTGATCGTGCTCAACCGCGCCCTGATGCGTCGAGGAAAAAAAGCGAAGGAGCCGAGTCATGAAGCGACGACCGAGCCGGTCAAGGCGGGTGTCGACGCGCAAGAAGCGGGAGCCGAAGCGATCCGCGAGATGGTCGAAGAGGCGGAAGAGGGCGAAACGACCTCGGAAGTGACCGCACCTGCGAACTCGCAGGCGGAACCGAACACGCCTTCTCGCACCGAACGCCAAAAAGAGGCGGTCGGCATCCCGAAGCTGATGGCCGTGCTCTTGCTCGGCGCGTTCGTGGCGATCCTCAACCAGACGCTGATCAACGTCGCGATTCCGAAGATGATGAGCGACCTCAACGTCTCCGCGAACGTCATCCAATGGCTCGTCACCGGCTACATGCTGGTCAACGGCGTCATGATCCCGATCACCGCGTTCCTGATCGAGCGTTTCGGGACGCGCAAGCTGTTCCTCGTCGCCATGTCGTTATTTACCGTGGGGGCGTTGATTTGTGCGGTCGCGCCTTCGTTTGAGATCATGCTGACGGGACGCTTGGTGCAAGCATCCGGGGCGGGGATCATCATGCCGCTGATGATGACCGTGTTCCTGACCGTGTTCCCGCCGCAACAGCGTGGCAAGGCGATGGGCGTGATGGGCATCGCCATGATCTTTGCGCCCGCCATCGGTCCGACGCTGTCCGGTTACATCGTCGAGCACTATAACTGGCGTCTCCTGTTCTACATCGTCCTGCCGATCGGCCTGCTCGACATCCTGTTGGCGACCGCATGGATGGCCGATGTGACGAAAAAGTCGACGATCAAGTTCGATGCGCCGGGGTTTATTTTCTCGTCGCTCGGCTTCGGTGGGCTGCTCTACGCCTTCTCGGAAGCGGGCAGCAACGGCTGGGCTTCCGGCGAAGTCGTCTTGACGCTGATGATCGGCATCATTTCGCTGGTCCTGTTCGTCTGGCGCGAACTGACGACCGACGCGCCGATGCTCGACCTGCGCGTGTTCAAGTTCGACATCTTCACGCTGACCACGATCATCGGGTCGATCATCAATATGGCGATGTTTGCCGCGATGATCCTGCTGCCGATCTACCTGCAGAACATCCGCGGGTTTACCCCGCTCGAATCCGGCTTGCTCCTGCTGCCGGGCGCGATCATCATGGGCGTGATCCAGCCGATCGCAGGTGCGATCTTCGACAAGATCGGGGCGCGTCTTCTGGCGATCGTCGGCCTGATCGTCACCGTGCTGACGACATGGCAGTTCTCCCACTTGACGCCTGACACGACATACGGACACATCCTGTTGCTGTACTGCCTGCGGATGGCGGGCATGGCGCTGATGATGATGACGATCATGACGGCCGGCATGAACCAACTGCCGCGCCGCCTGCATGCGCACGGCACCGCGACCTCGAACACGGCGCGCCAAGTGGCCGGTTCGCTGGGTACGGCGCTGCTCGTCACCGTCATGACCAACCGCCAAAGCTTCCATCTGGCGAGCTACGGCAACGAGATCACCACGACCAACCCGTTCCTGTCGCAACACGTGGCAGCTCTTGGGCACGGGCTGGCGGCACACGCCGGACTGCCCGCACAGGCGGGGACGCCGCTGATGACACAGATGCTCTACGGTTTGGCGGCGAAGCAGTCGGCGATCGACGGCATCAATGATGCGTTTATGGTGGCGACCGGCATTGCAGCGCTCGCGTTGCTGCTGGCGTTCTTTATCAAGCACGTTCGTCCGTCGAACGAATAACAAGCAAGAGAAGAAGGGCACCGATTGCTCGCAATCGGTGCCCTTTTTATGATGACCTGTAAAAATCAGTTCTGTTGAGGAGCCGCCGTCTTCACCAGTTCAAACTCTGCCTGGAGTTGCCCGACGACCGCGTTGCTCATGTTCAGAATATCCGGTGCCGTATACTCGCTCAGACGCTCCAACGGGCCGTCCGTGCCGATGCCCAGTTGGCGCAGCACTTCATTCATCGCCGCATAGACGGCACGCGGGTTTCCGTCCTCGACCTTGACGACGATGCCAAGCCCCGTCTGCCGATCGCCGATGCAATACACCGCCTCGGCTCCCGCTTTCCCGAACAGGCGACCTTGGAACTCGCGCATCAGGTCGGTGCAATAGCGGTTGTTCCCGCCGACCATCTCCGGCGCAGCGATCATCGCATCGGTGATCCGCTCGACCGCCGCTTGGCGGGTCGGGTTGCCGAGCGTCTCCGGCCGCGCCAGCCGCGCAAAGCCCCACGCGATGTTGTACAGAGGCAGGCGATGCACCGGCACGCCGCACCCGTCGATGCCCGTGTGAATCTCGTCGGCGGGCACCTTCATCACGTCGGATACCGCTTCGAGGATGCGCTGTTGCACGGGGTGCTCGGGCAGGTGATAGGTCGTCGGGTCTTCCCCCATGTGAACCGCCGTCGCCACCATGCCCGCATGTTTGCCGGAGCAGTTGCTGTAGATCGGCGTCAACTCGCGACCTTCGCGAATCAGTTGCTTGTAGCTCTCTTCATCGCGCGGGACGTGGGTGCCGCACTGCAACACCTCTTCCGCCTGCCCGCAGCGTTCCAACATCGCCATCGCCCGTTCACGGTGGCGTCCTTCACCGCTGTGCGACGCACAGCACAGCGACAAGTCCGCTTGGTCAAACCCATACGTGTCCGCCGTGCCCGTCTCGACCACCGGAATCGTCTGGATCGGCTTCATCGACGACCGCGCATACGTCAACCGCTGCGGGTCCCCATACGAATACAACAAACGACCATCCGCATCCACAACCGCTACATGACCGCGATGGCTGCTTTCCACCACGCCGCCGCGATACGCATTGACAACCACATTGTCCATCCGTAGCCCCTTCTTTCTTCGCTGTCTAGTTCTTGTCAGTCGTATACCGCCACATCGCTTCAAGATCGCGCACAATCAAAGGAAGCAACGCCGCGTAAATCTGCTCGCCCTTCTCCACCGTCGCCGCCGCCGCGTTGCCGGAAAACGCCTCGGGGTAGGCAAAGCGACCCATGTCCTTGAACTTCAGCCCGCGCGGTACGTTGATCGTATGCTGTCCGACATCGCCCATCTCGACCAGCTTCTCGTCGATGGCGAGCACCGCCGACGTCTCATCTTCGCCCGCATGACCCGTATCCGGCGCATATTGGATGATCGTGTCCCGATAATCGAGCCACCAGTTGATCGTCAACACGTGGGCTCCGAGATCGGCCAACTTTTCGGACACGAGGTTCAGGCTTGCGACGTTGCCGCCGTGGCCGTTGAACAGAATCAGATGGGTGAACCCGTTCTGGAAAAAACCCTTGCAGATATCCAAGACATAGTGCTGAAACGCCTCCGCCGACACGTCGATCGTCCCGGCAAACGGAGCCAAGCCGAACGAGTGCCCATAGGCGATCTCCGGCGCCATCAACACGCGGTCGCCGATCAGCGGTTCCAAGCGATTCACGAACTCCCGCGGGATCAGAATGTCCGTCCCCAACGAACAGTGCGGGCCGTGCGCTTCGATCATGCCGATCGGAATCAGCACCGTGCGAACCGTTTCCCGCACTTTTTCAAAAGATCGCATGTTTAGTTCCATCATCTTCATCAACAGACCCTCCCTCTATAAGAAAATCGTATCAATTCGTTAACGACTTGTCCATCTGAATTCTTTGAAAAAAGAGACCATGCGACATACCCGGCAGAAGGGTACGTGCCACATGGTCTTTTCTGAAAAAGGGGTCGTGATTCGTGCGCGTTACGCCCAACCGAGCAGCCGTGCCCCTTGAGCTACCACAAAGCAGACCCCGAGCGCGATGCTCGACGGCAGGAAGATCGCCAGCGCCGTCCATTTGAAACTCTTCGTCTCCTTGGCGATCGTCCACATCGTCGTGCCGCAGGGGTAGTGCAGCAGCGAGAACAACATCATGCAGAGCGCGGTCAGCCACGTCCAGCCTTGATCGAGGAGGAGCGATTTCATCTCGCCCATCGAGTCAAGCTCGAGCATCGCCCCTTGCGACAAGTAGCTCATGATCAGGATCGGCAGCACGATCTCGTTGGCGGGCAGGCCGAGCAGGAACGCCATCAGGATGTAGCCGTCCAGCCCGATCGCTTGGGCAAACGGGTCGAGGAACAGCGCGACATGAGTCAAAATGCTCGCATCCCCGATGTGGATGTTCGCCAGAATCCACGTCGCCACCCCGGCGGGCGCGGCGACGATGACCGCCCGCTTCAGCACGAAGACGGTGCGGTCGAACACGGAGCGCAGGAGCAGGCGGCCGAACTGCGGTTTGCGGTAAGGCGGCAGTTCCAGCGTGAACGTGGACGGGATGCCGCGCAACAGCGTCTTGGACAGCGTCCACGACACGGCGAGCGTGGTGGCGATGCCGATCAGCACCAGCCCGACGACCATCGCGGTGGCGGCCAGCGAGGAGTAGGCCGCACCGACCGCGCCGCCCATGAAGATCGTCGCCAGCAGGATCAACGTCGGGAAGCGTCCGTTGCAAGGCACGAAGTTATTGGTGATGATCGCGATGATCCGCTCGCGAGGCGACTCGATGATCCGGCAGGCGACGACGCCGGCGGCGTTGCAGCCGAAGCCCATGCTCATCGTCAGCGCCTGCTTGCCGTGCGCCCCCGCCTTTTTGAAAAAGCGGTCGAGGTTAAAGGCGACGCGCGGCAGATAGCCCAAGTCCTCCAGAATCGCGAAGACGGGGAAAAAGATCGCCATCGGCGGTAGCATCACGGAGACGACCCACGCCACGCCGCGATACAACCCGAGCACGAGCACGCCATACAACCAGTCGGGTGCGCCAATCCATTGGAAGAACAGCGTCAGGTACCCTTCGATCCAGAACAGAAAATCGGCGAGCAGGGAGGATGGCACGTTGGCTCCGGCGATGGTGATGTAAAACACCGTGCCGAGCATCAGCAGCATGACGGGGAAGCCCAGCCAGCGCGAGGTGAGCACATCGTCCAAGCGGCGGTCGAGGTCGATCTGTTTCGCATTCGGCTTGACGGTGACCGCCTGTGAGACCACCTCTTGGGAGCGGGTGTAGATGTCGGTGACGATCCGGTCGCGCAGTTCCGTGCGGTCTTGCTGTTGCGTTTCGCGCATCAAGTGGCGCAGTTGTTGCACGTTGACGGAGCTCATTCGTTGATCACCAAGCCTTTCATCAGGGCGGTTGTCGTCGCACCGTCGGACGTGGTCTGCTCTTCTAAGGAAGTCAGAATCGAGTCATCGCCATCGAGCAGGCGCAGGGCGACCCAACGGGCGGGGAGCAGTCCTTGCACCAGCGGCTCCACCTGCGGGATCAGCTCGGCGATCGCCGCCTCCACCTCTTCGTGGTAGACGAGCGGCTTCGGTTGCGGGTGCAACTGATCGGTGGCGACTTGGAACACCGTTTCTTTTACCTGATCGAGGCCCTTGCCGCTGCGGGCGATGATCGGCACGACCGGCACGCCCAACTGGTCGGTTAGCGCGGCGATGTCCACGGTGATGCCTTTGCGCTTCGCTTCGTCCATCAAGTTGACGGCGACGACCACCTTCGACGTGACCTCCATCACTTGCAAGGCGAGGTTCAGGTTGCGCTCCAAGCAGGTCGCGTCGGTGACGACCAGTGTAGCCTGGGGCTTGGCGAAGCAGATGAAGTCGCGGGCGACCTGTTCATCCGCCGACTGGGAGAGCAGGGAGTAGGTGCCGGGCAGGTCGACCATCAGGTGCGTGCGTTCTTGGTGGCGGTAACGCCCGATGGCGCTGCCTACCGTTTTGCCCGCCCAGTTGCCCGTGTGCTGTCTCAGGCCGGTCAAGGCGTTGAACACGGTGCTTTTGCCCGTGTTCGGGTTGCCCGCCAAGGCGATGACCAGTTCATCGCGGGACGGTGCGGTTTGCGCTTGCTCTTGGCTCATGACGGCTCCCTCCTTACCAGAATCTGCGCCGCTTCCTCTCGGCGCAAAGCGATCACCGCGCCGCGCACGCGATAGGCGGTCGGATCGCCCGCCGGGCTTTTGCGCACCGCTTCGACGACCGACGAGACGACCAGCCCGAGGTCGAGCATCCGGCGACGACTGCCGGCGGTTGAAAGCAACTGCATGATACGAGCCGATTGCCCGATCGGCAACTCGGTCAGCGGAAATACCTCCATGACGAATTCCTCCTCCATCTCTCTATGTCAAAAATATTCGCTTGCACTAACTTTTTTGCCTAAGGGAAACTTTTTAGCTAAAAAAAGGAACCCTGCTTCCTCAGGGACACTTTTTTACCTCATCGCAAAAGAGTTTCCTGTGGGAAAGACTTTTGCATGTAACCATCATATTACGCCAATTGCGAATTGTGCAACCGATTTCCACGATTTTTCTTCGACATGTTCTGCAAAAATCAATTCTCATGTGTACCACTTCTTGGTACAATAGGGGGACTGGAGTGTACGATTATAAACGTAATGGACTATTTTTGGGGTGATCTAATGTCTTCTTCTGTTTTTCTTTATCTGCTTATGGGGTATCTGATCGGCTCGATTCCGTTCGCCTATCTGATGGGACGGCTCAAGGGGGGCAACATTTTTCAACAGGGCAGCGGCAACCCGGGGGCGACGAACACGCTGGTCGTCTACGGCAAGAAAGCGGCGATCGTCGTGCTGGTGCTCGACGTGCTCAAAGGCTTCCTGCCCGCCTGCATCGTCGGGCAGACGACAGGCGACCTCTCGCTGGCCTTCTGGGCGGGTGCGGGGGCGGTGCTCGGGCATGCGTTCTCGCTCTACACCAAGTTCAAGGGCGGCAAAGCGCTTGCCTGCGCCGGGGGGGCGTTGCTCTATCTCGCGCCGGTGGTCCTGCTGATCGTCGTCGCGGCCTACGTCCTGTTGCTGCTGATCACGCGCTACATCGTGTTCGCCACGACGCTGGTGATCGTGGCGGCGGTCGGGTATTTCGTCTACACGGACCACCCGCTGGCGAACGATCTCGCCTTGCTGACGATGGTCGTCGGCGTGCTCTACCGCCACCTGCCGAACTGGGAGCGCATGTACCTGCGCAACGAACCGAAAGTCGGCCAGCCGGTTGAAGAACTGAAGCTCACTCGCCTGCCGCACAACCAACAGGTGGCGCTTCGCATCGGGTATTTCGCGTTTGCGGCCGTGGTTTATGTGGCCGTGATTTTCATTCGGTAAGGGTGGCTCATAGAAAAAGCACAGCCGATGAACGGACTGTGCTTTTTTACGTCTTCTGTTTTTTGCGAAAAGGGTTCGTGGGAAGGGGTTCTTCCGTGCGTTTTGCCAAGGCGGGGGCGAGGGGGGCGGCGAGTTTTTTCCAAGCGCGCAGGGCGAAATAGGCGACGGCGACGACCACGCCCAGCACCCCGAACGTCAGCCACGGGATCGCGAGCAGGTCGCGCCCGACGCTGTACTCCATCAACTGCCCGCCGCCGACGTTGCCGAGCGCTTCGCCCGCCCCGAAGACGAATGCGGAGACGCCGAAATAGGTGCCCATCTGCTCCGGCTTGGCAAGGTCCGACACGATGGCGTCCGCTGTCGGCATGACGAACATCTCGCCAAGCGTAAACAGCACGGCGGAGGCGGCTAGGTGCCAGAACGAGGCGGACAGCGCGATCGACGCCAAGGCCACGCCGAGGATGCCGGTACCGATCGCCATCGCCGTGATCGGGTGCATCACGCGGTTGAACCAGCGGGTGATCGGTGTCTGCAGCAGGATGACGAGCAGGCTCGATCCGGTGAAGATCAAGCCGATCTGTCGGGCGATGCCGATCTGGTCGGCACGAAGCGGCAACGACATCGTGAACTGCGAGAAGAGTGCCCAGACGAAGATCGTCACAAACGAGAACATCAGAAACGGGCGATCGGTGAGCAAATCGCGCAGCGAGCCGGCCGTTTTCGCCGGCGGGCATTCCTCGCCTTGGCAACGGAGCGGCAACAGCAGGAAGTGCGCCACCGCCACCCCCAGCGAGACCACCGCCGAGGCGAGGAACAGATAGCGGCTGGAACCGGTCAGCAGATACGTCCCGAGCACCGGCCCCAGCGTCACGCCGATGTTCGCCGCGATGCCGCGGTAGGAGAACGCGGTCGTCTTCTGCTCCTGCGTGACCAACTCCGCGATGCCCGCTTTGGCCGGGGGCATGTACAACCCTTCGCCGACGCCTGCGATCAGGTTGGCGGTGAACAGCAGGGCGAAGCTGTCCACCCAGAGAAACGTCAACATCCCGACGGCGCGGATCAACAGGCCGCCGATCATCGTGATCTTGCGTCCGAGGCGGTCGGAGAGCGTGCCGCCGATCAAAGAGCCGACCAGATAGGCGACCGAACCGGCTCCGAGCACGAGGCCGACGCGCCCGAGAGACAGCCCTTTTTCCGAAGCCAGAATGATCGAGAAAAACGGATTGAGCAAAAAGGCCGCCAAGTGAATGAACAAGATCCCGCTCAACAGCACCCAGACGGGGCGGTCGAGCCGAGCGAGAAACCGACGCATGATATAGATCACCTCTTGGATTACTTTGTCACCGAAGCGGGTCGCTTATGCCGGAAGTTGGCGGGCGCTTTCACAGGAGTGTCACAATCGAAGGCGGGTTTGTATGGGAAGCGAGTTGTTCAGTATGATAGAGTGGAAGAAGTATGGTACCTAGCACCCTTCAAGAAGGAGGAGAGCTTGTTTGTTTGATACGGCGAATCCCAACTTTATCATCGCATTTATCGCAGGGCTGTTGTCGTTTGTCTCGCCCTGCTGCTTGCCGTTGTACCCGTCCTACCTGTCCTATATCACCGGTGTGTCTTATGACAAGATGCAGGCGGAGCGAGGGCAAGGTGCGATTCGGCGCAAGGCGCTTTTACACGCGGTCTTTTTCGTGATCGGGTTTTCGATCATTTTCATCGCGCTCGGCTTGTCGGCGCAGGCGTTCGGCTGGTTCTTCCGCGAATACTCCCGCGACATCGCCAAGATCGGCGGGGTGATCATCATCGTCATGGGTCTGTTTATGGCGGGCGTGTTGAAGATTCCGTTCTTCATGCGGATGAAGCAAATGAAGATCAAGGCCCGGGCCGGCTACTTCGGCGCGATTCTCGTCGGCATCTCGTTTGCAGCGGGCTGGACCCCGTGCATCGGGCCGATCCTCGCGTCGGTCGTGGCGCTGGCGGCGACCGACCCGGTCAGCGGCTGGAGCATGCTGTTGTTCTACTCGCTGGGCTTTGCGATTCCGTTTCTGGTCATGGCGTATACCTTGGGCTCCGTGCGTTGGCTGCTCAAGTACACCGAACTGCTGGCCAAGATCGGCGGCGTGGGCATGGTGATCATGGGCTTGCTGCTCGTCACCGACACGATGACGTCGATCATCATCTGGCTGTCGCGGCTGTTCGGCGGCTTTACCGGATTCTAAGGCCCCGTGCGGGGTGTATGTAAGGAGGCATGTTTCCGATGAAAAAATGGATCATCGGCGGCGCGATCGTGGTCGTGCTCGCCGTGGCGGCGTTTCTCAGCACGGCGGGGATGACCGATACGGACAAGTCCGCTTCCGAGACCAAGCAGGGCGCGTCGAGCCAACATGCGACGGCACGACCGCAATCGGGGTATCCGGCACCCGACTTCACGCTGACCGGCTTCGACGGGAAGACGGTCAAGCTGTCCGACCTGCGCGGCAAGCCGGTCGTGATCAACTTCTGGGCGTCGTGGTGCGGCCCGTGCCGTAACGAGATGCCCGACTTGCAGGCGACGTATGAGCAGTTTCGGGATCGGGTGACGTTCTATGGCGTCAACTTGACCTCGCAGGACACGGAGGAGAAGGCCCGTGCGTTTGTGAAGGAGATGGGGCTGACTTTCCCGATGCTGCTGGATGCCAAAGGCGAGGCGTCCGATGCCTATGGCCTGGCGTCCATTCCCTCGACGTTTGCGATCGACGCGAACGGCGTCATCAAGGAAGTGCGGTTGGGGCAGATGACCAAACCGATGATGACGGGCATGCTGGAGCGATTGGTAAGCGAATAGCCTGTACGCACAGAGAAGCAACCGAAGGCGGGGAGACCGCCCGAGGTTGCTTCTTTTTCTGTTTGACGGAGGAGGGGGGGATTCGATATGCTGGGGATAACATATGAACGGTTGCTCACATATGAGTAGAGAAAGACATGTGAGCGACGACGTTTTGCAAGGAGGAGACAACCGATGGGACACAAGCATCCGCATGAACACGCACCAGGTGCTGGGAACCAAGAGGGGCAAGAACACAAACACATAGGTAGGAAAAAGGTTCGTGGTGACGACCTTTTGTCGATGGAGGAGCTACCTATGGTTGGCGAGAGCGGGAGTGCGTCGCTGGTTAGCGGCGATTCTTGTTGTACGCCGTCAACGGGGAGGGATGCGTGTTGTGAGACGACAAGTGAGACCCCGGGAAGTTGCTGCTCGCCTAGCGGGGGTACAGACTTCGAAGAACTGAAGATGATCGACAACCTCGCCGCCCCGAACAGCGAACCTTTTACCAAAGAGGATACAGCTGTTCTCGCTGACGGCGAGGCCCGTTCCTTGTTCCAAGTCGACGGCATGGACTGCGGCGAATGCGCCCGTACGGTCGAGCGCGTGGTGCGCAAACTGGACGGGGTACGGGAGGTGCAGGTCAACTTTTCCACGACCAAGATGAGCGTGGTTCACAGCAATGACCTCGCCGTGATCAAGAAGGCGGTCGATCAGGTCGGCTACCAAGCTCACTTGCTGGACACGACTCGCGAAGGGGCGGAAGTGAAGCGTGCCGGCACCATGTCTGAATTTACCGTCCACGGCATGGACTGCGGGGAATGCGCCAACACCGTGAAGCGCGTCGTCGGCAAGGTCAGCGGCGTGGAGGCGGTCGATGTCAGCTTCGCGACGACCAAGATGCGCGTGCAACACACAGGCCCGGTGGAAGCGATCTTGCGGGCGGTCGACCAAGCGGGCTATCGGGCCGAGTTGCAGGGGCAGGAGGAAGGTGCGACGCATACACTCTCCGCCTGGGAACGTTACCGACGCACGATCCTGACGACGATCTCCGGCGTTCTGCTCGGCGTCGGCTTCCTCGTCGAGTACGCGGGGGGCAGTGAGACGGTCAGCCTCCTTCTCTATCTCCTCTCAATGCTCACAGGCGGCTTCTACGCCGCGCGGGCGGGGTACTACGCGGTCAAGTCGCTGTCTCTGGACATGAACTTCCTGATGACGGTCGCCGCCATCGGGGCGGCGGCGATCGGGCAGTGGTCGGAAGGGGCGACCGTCGTCTTCCTCTTCTCCGTCGGCAACTGGCTGCAGGCGATGACGATGGAACGCACCCGCAAGTCGATCCGCTCCCTGATGAACCTGACGCCGAAAGAAGCGCTGATCCGCCGCGACGGTCGCGAACTGAAACTGCCTTTGCCGGAACTGCGCGTCGGGGACACCGTCATCGTCCGGCCCGGCGAACGCCTGCCGATGGACGGCGTGGTCACCTTCGGGCAATCGACCGTCAACCAAGCGCCGATCACGGGGGAATCAATGCCCGTCACCAAGAGAGAAGGCGACGAAGTGTTCGCAGGTACGATCAACGAGACGGGCTCGTTGGAATTCCGCGTCACGAAAAAAGCGGAGGACTCCACCCTCGCCCGCATCATCCACCTCGTGGAGGAAGCGCAAGGGCAGAAAGCGCCCTCCCAGCAGTTCGTCGACCGCTTTGCCAAGTACTACACGCCGGTCGTCGTGCTGTTGGCCGTGCTGATTGCCGTCCTGCCGCCGCTGTTCGGTTGGGGCGACTTCCAGACGTGGATCTACCGCTCGCTCGTTCTGCTGGTCATCGCCTGCCCGTGCGCCTTGGTGATCTCGACGCCTGTCGCCATCGTCGCCGCGATCGGGAACGCGGCCAAACAAGGCGTGCTGATCAAAGGCGGTGCGTATCTGGAAGCGTTGGGTGAGATCGATGCGGTCGCTTTTGACAAAACGGGTACGCTGACCGTCGGTCGGCCACAAGTCGTCCACGTGCGGACGTATGACGGCATCACACGCGATGCGTTGCTCACCTTCGCTGCTGCTGTGGAAGCTCGGTCGGAGCATCCTTTGGCACGAGCGATTTTGACAGAATACGAGAAAATTTCTCAGGAAATAAATACGGCTGTGAACTTTCAGACCGTCACCGGGCGCGGGGCGCAAGCGGACATCGACGGCATCACCTACCGCATCGGCAACCCGGCGTGGTTTACGGAGCTCGGCTTCAACACGCTGGCGACGAGAGATGACGTGCTCGCCCAGCGCAGCCTCGGCCGCACCGTGATGCTCGTCGGCGACCGGCGCGGTATCCTCGGCCTGATCGCCGTGGCCGACGTGGTGCGCGAGGAGAGTGTCGACGCCGTCCGATGTTTGAAAGCATCCGGAATTGAGTACACTGTGATGTTGACCGGAGATCACGAGCGCACCGCCTACGCGATTGCGGAGCAGGTCGGTTTGGACGACTATTGTGGCGATTTGCTGCCCGAGCAGAAGCTGGCGAAAATTCGCGAGTTGAAGGAAGGGAAGCACCGCGTCGCGATGGTCGGCGACGGCATCAACGACGCCCCGGCGCTGGCGACGGCCGACATCGGCATCGCGATGGGCGGGGCGGGCACGGACACCGCGTTGGAGACGGCGGATGTCGTGCTGATGCAGGATGACCTAAGCAAGTTGCCATTTACCGTGCGGTTGTCGCGCAAGGCGCTGGCGATCATCAAGCGGAACATCTGGTTCTCGCTGTTGGTGAAAGTCGTGTTCCTGCTGTTGACCGTCGTCGGCTACTCCAACCTGTGGATGGCCGTCTTCGCCGACACGGGAGCGGCGCTGATCGTCATCCTGAACGGCATGCGCTTGATGCGCACTCGTTGATCCGCATCCGGTCAGACCAGCATGTGAGGAGCGATTTCCGTTGCAACGGATGCGATTTTACAGCAGTGTGATTGTGACAAGTCTGCTTTTGACCGGATGTGGGTTGTGGGGACAGAGCGCCCCGGAGAAGCCGCAAGCGACCTCGACGACGGCTTCGCAAGCGGCGAAGGCGGGGGAGTCGGGCACGAACATGAGTATGGACAACTGCCCGCTTGCTATGACCACGAGCGCGGACGGACACGTCCAACTTGAAGATATGGAGGAGACGACAGCCTCGCTCGACGTGCTGCCAAAGTTTCTCGCCAAGCTCGATCCCTCCGTGAAGGAAGCCTACGTCGCCGCAGCCAAGGCGCATGACGTGATGCGGTGGATTCCCTGTTATTGCGGTTGCGGGATCAGCGAGGCACACCGGAGCAATCTTGACTGCTTCATCAAGACGATCAACAAGGACGGTACTGTCGTCTGGAGCGACCACGGCACCCGCTGCACCACCTGCCAGAACATCGCCAAGATCACCGCCAAGCTGCAAGACGAAGGCAAGAGCGCCACGGCGATTCGACAGGAGATCGACAAGCAGTTCAAGGAAGGGTACGCGGAACCGACGAAGACGCCGCGGCCGGAGTAGGTTGGATGTAGCAGTCAAAAAACAGACAGGGTAAATAAAACCATCATTCGGCACGTAGCGAATGGTGGTTTTTATTTGGAATCTTGCTACCCATGTTACGAGTTACCGGATAGTATTATAGCATCGAGTGAGTGCACCACGAGTATACGTGTGTATGCAGATCAAGGGCTAGATGCAGAGATGAACCGGAACCGATTTCTGTCATGGTTGAAGGCAGGCACAACTATACGACCTTAAAATTTGTCGAGAAAGAAAGTCTGACGTGGAAATAGTAATAAAGGAGGACTAGATATGAAAAAACGATCTTTTTTAACCGTTATGGTATCGTTCGGCATCTTACTAGGAGGTATGATTTTCTTTGAGAATTCAAAGGAACCGGACCTGTCTAAAGTCAAAGTAGCCACAGCCCAGGCCGCCTATGAATCTTTTGATTCTTTGGAGGAATTGGAGAATGATGCGGACCTGATCGCCTTGGTCACTTTTACAGGAGAGCGTGTGAGAGATGACATCAAAGTCACAGATACAAAATACATACCTCTCTCCAAATCGACAGTGAAAATTGAAAAGTTATACAAAGGGGATGAGAATGTCAATGATCATATTTATGTATACGAGGAAGCAGCCGTAGATAAAAACACGTATGTAAATACGGAGGGGTACAAATGGATGGATGAGTCCGGAAGGTATCTCCTGTTTTTGCATAAACTCTCCAACTTTGAAGGTTACAATATTTTGGGGATCTATCAAGGTAAGTATAATATGAATGTTGAGATCCCGAAACAATATCCGAACACAACAGAGGGGAATAGGAAGGCCTTACTTGATCGGCAGGCCGAATATTTGGGGAATCACCCCCGGCACTTTAGGGAACTTAAGAAAATGGTGATGGAAAAGTATAGTCGGTAGGATATAATTGGACTCTATTTCGGCTGCGAGCCATTCTGCAGTCGAAATCGAGTCTTTTCAGATTGTGTTTTGTTGTTTAATTACCGCACTCTGTACTACAATGAAACTATGAAAACATTTACCCAACGACCTTATCCCGAATTGTCTTGGTCGCATTCGCGCGACCTGTTATTTCAAGACTGCCAACGCAAATACTTCTACCAATACTACGCCTCGCACAACGGCTGGCTGCGAGATTCCGCACCGGAGGCGCAGAAGGCGTACCGCTTGAAGCAACTGTCGAACCTCTACCTTACATTCGGAGACGCCGTTCACCAGATCGCCTACATGTATGTGCAAAAATGGGAGCGACAACATCATCTCTTCTCGGAGCGGGAGTTGCAGGATAAGCTGCGCCACATGCTCAACCGCGCCTTCCTCGACTCCAAAGACGTCGCCCAATGGTGGGAAGCGCCGAAGAAGCGGACGATGCTTCATGAGATGTATTATTTTCAACAACTGCCCGAGAAAACGGTTGCCACGATCAAAGAGCGGATGTCCGTCTGCCTCGACAACCTGCTCGCCAGCGAGAGCGTCCAAGAGCTGATGCACACGCCCGGTCACCAAGTGATCGAGATGGAGCAACTCAACGAGTTCTGGCTGAACAACATCAAGCTCTACGTCAAACTCGACCTGCTCTACAAGCGCTCCGACGGCATGTGGATCATCGTCGACTGGAAGACGGGCAAGGAAGACGAGCGGATCGAGGAGCAGTTGCACCTCTACGCCTACTTCCTGCACCACGAACGCGGCCTGCCGCTGGACAAGATCGAGGTTCGCACGGAATACCTGCTCTCCGGCACCTGTGAGCGCACGACCGTCACGGAAGCCGACTTGGAACAGTTGGAGCTAAAGATCTACCAAAGCATGGGCAGCATGAAAGACAACCTCGAAGACCCCGAACAGAACCGCCCGAAGCCGGCGAGTGAGTTTACGGGCACGACCAGCGAATTCACCTGCCGCACCTGTAATTTCCGCGAAATTTGCGACATTCGGGTGGGATAAGGCGCATACTGTCGGTAGCAAGCGGCAGCAGGCATACGAGTGCCGCTTAAACGGAGGAGGGAACTCAGATGGGCAAACTGTCTCGCAAAGTCCGTTCCGCCATCTTCACCGCACTTTTCAACCCGTTGCTGGCTCTGATCGCCTTGCTGTTCGTCCAAGAGCCGTTCGGCGTCACCTTGGTGTTTCTGGGCGTCTTTTTCCTGCTGGGGATTCCGCTGGTGCTGATCGTCGGCATGCCGATCGCCGTGATGATCGACGAGATCACTCGCGTCTGGCCGTTGAAAATGGTGCTCTACGCGCTCGCGGGCGGCGTTGTGGCCGTCTTGCTCTCGTGGCTCTTCGAAGGCGAGGTCACAACGAGCAACTTCATCGTCAACCTGCTGTTCTTCTGCACCATCGGCAGCGCGTTGTTCTACGGCGTGATCGACAACGTCGGGCGGTATAAGAATCGAGAAGAGGTCGATCTGTCGCAGTAACGAAGAGAGGCAGATCTTCCTTTGCCAAAAGGGGAGATGGTGATGAAGACGTTCGGCCGAAAAGCGGGAAACGCACTGTTGGCCGCCCTCTTCGGTCCGCTGTGGATACTCGCCGTGGAACTGATCGAGCAAGGTGACAATATGATCGATGTACTGCTCCTTGGGGTGGCGTATCTGTGGAGTCTGCCCTTTGTGTTTGTGGTCGGACTCCCCACATCCTACCTGATCGACCGCCTCACCGCGAAGAGAGGGCGACGGCTGTGGTTATACGCCGTGGCGGGATGTGTGGAGGGGAGTCTATTGACGGTGTTTTTTGCCCGTTCGATCTTGAGCACTTGGACGTTGACCGATTTTCTGTTCAACCCATTTTTCGTGTTCACGTTCGGATGTTCGTTGACGTTCGGCGTGCTGGATAACGAATTTCTGCGCCACCGCCGGGAGAACAAAATCGACCTGCCTCAGTGAGTCTTCTCACCGAAGCAGGTCGATTTTGTCCCGTTAGCGCAGAGGGACGAGCGTGTATTTGGAGCCGAGCCACACCCGTTCATCCGTGCCTTCGTGCGGCACCACGGAAAACTCGGCGCCGACGGGGCGGGTGCTCTCCCCGTAGACAGGCTCGACCCGCGGCCCACCCAAACGGAAGTCGTCGCGGTTGTCCGCGTCGGGCTCGTACGTGTGGGCGAAGCGGAAGCCGACATAGGCCTGCTCCTCGGCCGGGGGCAGGGCGTAGGTATCAGGGGTCTGCTCGTCAAAGGGATGGAAAAGCTTCCTCTGATGCAGTCTGATCCAGACGGCGCTGTTGTGGTTGTCTTTGAGGTTGAAAATAACCGACGGGAAAGAGCCTGACGCACACCACGCATAGGAGTCCGCTGGCGAAGTGCTGTAGTAGTCCAACTGCTCCGCGTCAATGTCGAGACTCAACAGGTCGTAGCTTGCCACGCCGCCCTGTATCTTGTGCCACGTCCAATCCGCATACAGCACCCACTGCTGGGGATCGGCGATCTTGTTCAACTGCCACAAGCGGACGGTCACCACCGGCTGCTGATCGCTCGACGTGCCCGATGCGAGCGGAGGCAGTTCAACCCCGTGCTCGTTCAAATCGACCTGCTCCATCCCGACAATCGCCCAGCGCGCCTCAAACAACGCCTGCCGAAACTCGTCCTCCGACAACTCGCCCTTCTCATACCTGCGCCGCAACTCACCGAGCAACAGGTCGGTGCCCCCCTGCTTCGCCAACTCCGACAGATCGGGTAGCGGACTTTCCTCGGCCGATGTCGATGGATGTTTCGACTCCGGCGGCCACACACCGTTCGTGTCCACCATGTCCCTTGACGATCCGATCACCAAATAAAACCCGATCCCCAATACCACCGCCGTGACCCCATATCGCCACGCTTTCTTTTTCCAAAACTCGATCCTACTCACATCCTCTCCCTACATTTCCGAAAATTCCCTTTCTTTTATTCTAATGGATGCTCGGGAAAAAATCCAATGGCAGACAAGCCACCTCTCCGTGAGAACCACCTATTTTTCCCACCTCCCGTAACCGAAACGGTCAAAAATCCGTCATATCATCCGAACCCTATCGTAAACATCAGGAACGTGAGAACAAAAAACAAGAGGTGTCGGTGATGAAAACTCCTCGCTGGTCCGTTCTGCTTGTCGCGCTTCTGCTCGGCTTGGTCACAGGTGATTTCCTCGTCCATCCGCCCGCCGAAGCGAAACAATCGGAGGTGACCGTGCAAGCGCAACAAGGGCATGCACAGATGAAGTGGGAGCCGCTTCTTGTGCAGAACTGACGAATTGGAACCCTTGACCACACATCCATTTGGTGAAAAAGGCACTCTGTGACGAGCAGGGTGCCTTTTGCCATGCCTTTGCTTTCGTGCCACTTGCGAGGCGAAAGCGATTCGCTGTATAGTTAGAAGCGAGTTGTCATACAACTCCCTGAATTTTACGCAACCGAAAGGAGTTCTTCTCCATGACCCTTCACATACAACCGGCCGAGCGCCTGAACGTGCTGCCGACCCAATTTTTCGCCTCGATGGTGGCGAAAGTCAACCGCGCCATCGCCGCGGGACATGACGTGATCAACCTCGGCCAAGGCAATCCCGACCTGCCGACGCCGCCGCATATCGTCGACTCGCTGCGCGAAGAGGTACTCGACCCGACCACGCACAAGTACCCGCCGTTCTCCGGCCTGCCTGCTCTCAAGCACGCGGTCGCGCAGTGGTACAAGCAGGAATTCAACGTCGACCTCGACCCGGAGAAGGAAGTCGCGATCCTCTTCGGCGGCAAGACGGGTCTCGTCGAACTGCCGCAATGCCTGCTCAACCCCGGCGACGTCTGCCTCGTGCCCGACCCCGGCTACCCCGATTACTGGTCGGGCGTGGCGCTGTCCGGCGCCGAGATGCAGATGATGCCGCTCCTGCGGGACAATCACTTCCTGCCCGACTACGAAGCGATCCCGCAGGACAAGCTGGCCAAAGCCAAGCTGATGTTCCTCAACTACCCGAACAACCCGACCTCCGCCACCGCGACCCGCGAATTCTACGAGGACACCGTCCGTTTTGCCGAACAAAACGGCGTGGTCGTCGCCTCTGACTTCGCCTACGGAGCGATCGGCTTCGACGGAGAGAAACCGCTCTCCTTCCTGCAAACGCCGGGTGCGAAGGAAGTCGGCATCGAGTTCTACACCTTGTCCAAAACCTACAACATGGCCGGCTGGCGCGTCGGTTTCGCCCTTGGCAACGAAAAGGTGATCTCGATGATCAACCTGATCCAAGACCACTACTTCTGCTCCGTGCCGGGCTTCATCCAGCGAGCGGCCGTCACTGCGTTGACCTCGTCGCAGGACTGCGTGCGCGATCTGGTCAACACCTACGAGCGTCGTCGCGACGTGTTCGTGGGCGGCTTGCGGGAAGCGGGCTGGGATGTGTTGATGCCCAAGGGTTCCTTTTTCACCTGGGTGCCTGTGCCGAAGGGCTTTACCTCCGTCGAATTCTCCGACACCCTGTTGGAAAAAGCGCATGTGATGACCGCGCCGGGCAACGGCTTCGGCACCTCGGGGGAAGGCTACGTGCGCGTCGGGTTGCTGTCGGATGAAGAGCGGCTGCGGGAAGCGGTCAAGCGGATGACCGGCATTTCCCTGTAACGATTTTCAAAAAAGCGTTGACATTGACCCCCCGGTGGTTGTAATATCGTGTACAGAAGTTTTCACAAAATTGCATACAACCGTTCTAAGTAACGAAACTCTTATCAAGAGCTGGCTGAGGGACTGGCCCGATGACGCCCGGCAACCGATACGCGCACATGTTGTTTTCCATCTCGCATGCGTACACGGTGCTAACTCCTGCAGGAACACACCAAGTTTTGGTTCCTGAGAGATAAGAGGCGCGACTCGAATCGTTCTGCCTCTTTCTCTGTTTGTCATGGGAAAGAGGCTTTTTATTTGCACGTAACAGGGAGGACCTGATGAATATGGCACAACAACAACAAGAATTCGTAACCGTCACCTATCTCGCCCACGGCAAACCGGGCACCGATTGGAACAAGAAAGCGACCGGCATCGCCGTCGGCCTGACCGTCGGCACGTGGACCGAACTGCCTGACGCGAAAAAAGCGGAGATGCAAAAGCACCTCGGCCACGCCGTCTCAGCCGAGGTGCTTGGCGAAGACGAGAACGGCTTGGAACAAGCGCTGCTGAAAGTGGCGTACCCGACGGTCAACTTCACGCCGGACGTTCCGGCGCTTTTGACCTCCGTCTTCGGCAAACTGTCGATGGACGGGATGATCCGCCTCGTCGACATCGACCTGCCGGAAGCGTTCGGCGGGCAGTTCCCGGGCCCGAAGTTCGGCATCGACGGTCTTCGCAAGCAGTTGAACGTGTACGACCGCCCGCTCCTGATGAGCATCTTCAAGTCGGTGATCGGCTACGACATCGACACGCTGGCGGAGAACTTCTACCAGCAGGCGCTAGGCGGCGTCGACTTGGTGAAAGACGATGAGATCTTCTTCGACGAATCGTACGCCCCGTTTGAGAAGCGGATCGAAGCCTGCCGCAAAGCGGCGGAACACGCCCAAGCGACCACAGGCAAGCTGACCCTCTACGCGGCAAACCTGACGGGACCTGTCACCGATATTTTTGCCAAAGCCCGCCGTGCCGTCGACGCCGGTGCCAACGCTCTGCTGCTCAACGTCCTGACCTACGGCTACGATGTGTTGCACCGCTTGGCGGCCGACCCGCAGATCAACATCCCGATCATGGCGCATCCGGCGATGGCGGGGGCGCTCTACCCGTCTTCGCACTACGGCATCTCGGCGAACGTCGTGCTCGGCAAGCTGATGCGCTATGCGGGTGCGGACATCGTGCTGTACCCGTCGGCTTACGGTTCCGTCGCGATGGAACGCGGCGAGACTTTGAAGATCGCGAAAGCTCTGCGCGAGGAGCAACCGGGGCTGAACCGTGCGTTCCCGGTGCCGTCCGCAGGTATCCACCCGGCGCTGGTGCCGGTGCTGTACGAAGACCTCGGCAACGACCAGATCATCAACGCAGGCGGCGGCATCCACGGCCATCCGCAAGGCTCCGCAGCCGGCGGTCGCGCGTTTGTGGCGGCGATTGAAGCGGTGGTGAAAGGCGAGACCTTGGAAACGGCAGCGGCACAGTCGCCGGAACTGAAGACGGCGCTCGACCTCTGGGGGAAGAAATAATGGCGGAGCGCCTCGTCCTGATCTGCGACTTTGACGGCACGATCACCGAGCGGGACATCACGATCACGCTGGTGGAGAAGTTCGGCGCAGAGGGGTGGCGAGACACGCTGGATCGGATCATGAAGCAGGAGATCTCGCTCAAGCAGGGACTCGGCTCCCTGATCCGCTCCCTGCCCGCGGGGAAGCGGGAGGAGATGGCCGCCTTCATCCAAGAGGCGGCGGCGATCCGCCCCGGCTTCCCGGAGTTCCTGACCTACTGCCGCGAGCAGGGGTTGGAGCTGAACATCGTGAGCAACGGGGTGGATTTCTACATCGACCCGTTGCTCGCCCCGTATGACATCGACTGCCCGATCCACTACAACCGCGGCGATTTCAGCGGGGAGCGGATCGACGTGATCTGGCCGCGTCCGTGTGATGAGCACTGTGACAACGACTGCGGCATGTGCAAGCCGTCCGTCCTGCGCCAAGAGCGAGGGGACGGGGCGTATGTCGTCGTCATCGGCGACTCCGTGCCGGACTTGGCGGCGGCGAAACTCGCGGACTTCGTGATCGCGCGGTCTTTCCTGCTGGAAAAATGCAACGAGCTAGGGTTGCAACACGCTCCCTTTGCGACGTTCTACGACGTTATTGCAGTACTTGACGAAATCGGTAAAGGAAAACAGGAGGAGGTTCTCACATGACCCGCGCATTCTTGCAAGAAGAACGCATTCGCATCGCCCAGCAACTTGTCGACGTCTCCCAAAACTTCGCAGCGAAAGGCTGGTTCCCCGCCACCAGCGGCAACCTGTCGATCAAACTGAGCCATGATCCGCTGATCTTCGGCGTCACCGCCAGCGGGCGGGACAAGGAGAACCTGCAACCCTCCGACATCCTGTTCGTCGACGGCGGCTCGAAAGCGGTGGAGCCGACGTTGCTCAAGCCGTCTGCCGAGACGCTGGTGCATGCGGAAGTGTATCAGAAAATCGGCGGTGGGGCCGGTTCGGTGTTGCACGTACACACCTTGTACAACAACCTGATCTCGGAGATCTACGCGCAAGAGGGGAAGCTGACGTTGAGCGGCATGGAGCTGATCAAAGGGCTGAACATCTGGGAAGAGGACGCGGTGATCGAAGTGCCGATCGTCGAGAACTTCGCGGACATCCCGAAGCTCGCGGAAGAGATCGGCAAGCGCCTCGACCCGCGCGTGCCGGGCGTGTTGATCCGCAACCACGGCATCTACGCGTGGGGGGAAGACGTATTTGCAGCGAAGCGCCATGTGCAGGCGTTTGAGTTTATGTTCCAGTATCACTTCCTGTGGCTGACGTACAAGCAGCAGGTGAACCCGGCGCTGACCTTGATGGCGCAGCAACAGCAAATCGCTTCGCTTGCGATTTAGCAGAGGCTTTCTAATAAAAGAGGCTATCTAAGAGGAGGAGAAACACATGCCGGCCATCCGTTTTGTCGAAACCAACGAACGCCTCGAAGGCGTGCAAGCCGTATCCGAGTACTTGCAAACGCAAGGGATCATCTACGAACACTGGGACATCTCGAAGCTCCCGACCGAGTTGAAGGAAGATTACAACGTCACGCCGGAACTGCAGCAAGCGATTCTGGACACCTTCAAGCCGGAGATCGACGCACTGTCTGAAAAGCGCGGGTATAAGTCCTCCGACATCGTCGTGCTTTCTGAAAAGACCCCGAACTTGGAAGACCTGCTCGTGAAGTTCGTCGACGAACACCACCACACCGAAGACGAAGTCCGCTTCATCGTCGACGGCGAAGGCGTGTTCACGATCAAAGGCCCGAAGGACGACGTCTACTACGACGTGATCCTCTACCCCGGCGACCTGATCTCCGTCCCGACCAACACCCGCCATTGGTTCACCTTGACCGATCTGCGCAAGGTGAAGGCGATTCGGATTTTTGAGAGCAAGGACGGTTGGGTAGCGGTGTACGATGAGAGTGAGTAAGCTTTCTCTAAATGAGGTAAAATATAAAAGGAGCAAACCTTCGGGGGTTTGCTCCCTTTTTACAAGTGTAATAATATGGGTATTGGGTGCAGAACATATCGAAAAAATATTATTCCCCTTCTAAAACCAAGCTTTTTGTAAGTTGGTCAACAAGAATTGCTATTTTTTCTAATGATCCTGTTGAAAGAGTTAGTTTATCAGGAGAGGAAATAATAAGATCTAAAAACCCTTTTGCAAGTAAGACTTTGTTATCCTTAGCAACTTTTGAGTTTTTTTCATTAGATTTGTTTTGGGTATCTTCCCTGAGGACATATCGATAAAAGTCTTCTTTAGTAAATAGGTCTTCAATCGCCTCCCCATTCTGTGAGGATACGAAGAAAATATCTTCTTCAATTTCGAGACCAAGTTTATTTTTTAGCTTTGTAGCAATTCCTTTACCTTCTGCATCATTATCAAGCAGTACAAGTAAAGGCGCCCCCCACCCAATCAGAATAGAAGCGATGTTTGGAATCTGGCTTGCTCCGATTGCAGGAATTACTTTTATATGTTCGGAATTAGGTAGGACCAACTGTACAAATGCCATAAGGTAATAATAATCTGACATTCCCTCAGTGATAATATTTACTTTGCTACTAATTCCAACCCCTTGGTTAATATCGTATCCAATTGCAGAAATTATAGGACGAAGTGTGTCTTTATCCCCGTTTCTGTGAATTTTGTTTTCGACTGTTGTTTCCTCAGAATCAGTATCTTTCGTAATGAGGCGCACCCTATCCAAGCGATCAGTGTCAATTAAATATGGGCTATGAGTAGTTAGGACGATCTGATTCGACTCTGACAATGTTTCTAAAATCTTTAGCATGTCTTTTTGGGCGGTTGGATGTAAATATAGTCCAGGTTCATCAATAAGAATTATTGATGAACTAGTCATGCTCTCAGCTCTAAGGGTCAAAAAGAAGGAGAGAAACCATTGAAAACCTTGACTCCTTTGGGCAGGGTGATAAGGTGTTGAGTTATCCCCATCATGTACATAGAATTGAATCTCATCACCATCAACCTCGAGCTTTAACTTTACTACAGATTGTTTGTAAAACTCGCCAAAATCGCCAGTTAAATCCTTTGAAACGTTATTAACGATTTTCCTTCTTTTTTGAGGGGATAATGATTGGAAAATATGTTCGGGGGAAATGCCCACAACTTTAAAAAAGCGTTGTATGATAACGCTCTTTTCTACATCACTTGCGTTTGCTCCAGAAGGTAAAATATCATTAAAGCTATTGAAGGAAATGAAACGAGGGACTACATTCTCTAAGTCGTCTACGAAATCATCGAGTTCAAAGTTAGCTTCGAATGTTTCAATAGCATCTTCGTTAGATCTAAGATA
>DASTWJ010000247.1:0-19586 GCA_035776695.1 Bacilli bacterium | reverse complement strand
AGTGGGGGCGGCGGTTCGGGGCGTTGTAGAAGGGGGAGAATTCGTTCATGTAGTCCTGCGCGTAGTCCAGCAGGTACTCGGTTAGCTTGAGTTTGAGCGCATCGACTGTTTCGGCGTTGGCTACGAGGTCGATTTCAACGAACGAACCGCTGTACGTGCCGTCATCTTCTTGCTCGTACTCGACATGCAACCGATAGGAATTGAGGAGTGTCATGAGGTGATCGAGGGAAAGGAACGCGAGGAAAGTTTGGTTCTGTTGAACCATGGCCGGTTGGTTGTGCAGTACTTGATGCAGGATCGCTTCGAAGTTTTGCTGCACGTCGGTCGCTTGGTGGATATTGGGCATGCGCATACCTCCTTTTCACCTCCTACTATATCGAAATGTGGATAGCCATACAATCCATATTTCTATCTTATCCCAATGATGACCTTCACCTTGCAAAAGTTGCCCTCCCCCACCGCAACATCTGAAACGCGCCTCCTCGCGAATGGGTGTACATTTAAAGCAAGGAAAGCAACTACCCACTCTAAGGAGGAATCACTCATGAAAAAAATCGCTCTGCTCCTCACCGCCATCGCCTTCGGGATCATCGTCTTCCCGTCTTCGGCGAACACCACCACGACCACCGTGGCGGACAACGCCGACACCGGCTGGCAAGGCTACATGGCGCGCGGCTAAACGGCTTATCGGCGAAGCGCAAACCGACTTTCGACAACCATTTTCGACAAAATGCTCTCCCATAATTCACCTAACCGCAATGCCGATCCCCTTGGCGTTGCGGTCTTTTTTCTGTAACAACCCGCCTTCCCCCCGCGTCAAACAAACAGGGACAATCGTCTAATCCCCACCCCAACCTGCATAGCGTAGAAAAGCAGAGGGAAATCTACCCCCTAAAACGGGTGCAGAGTCTCTCCTTTTTTCGCGTTGATTTGCTATAATTGTACGGGTGCCTCAATTGTCAAGTCCACAAGTGGGAGAGAGAGCTATGAACAGAAACAAGGCACGCTGGTATCGGGATTTGGATATCCTGGCAATCCTCACGGTCGTGGCGTTGTGCATGGCCAGCTTCCTGGCCATCTCCAGTGCGACCCATTCGATAGATGGCGGCACGTCGTATGTCGTGAAGCAGATGGTCTTCGCCGGCGTCGGGTTTGTGGCGATGCTCTGGCTGATCCGGATCGACTATCGCTTTCTGGTGCGGTATGCGGAGATCCTCGTCGGCGTGTTGATCGCCCTGTTGATCGTCGTGCTGTTTATGCCGGAGATCAACGGGGCGCACGGGTGGATCATCCTCCCCGGCGGGTTCTCGCTGCAACCGTCCGAGTTTTTCAAGATCGCGTTTATCCTGCTGATGGGGAAACTCCTCGCCAACGAGCAGGAGGATGAGGACGGGAAGCGTCCCGACCCGCTTCGCAACTATCTGTTTCTCATCGGGTACGGCATTCTCGGCATCGGCCTGATCGTCATCGAGCCGGACCTCGGCCAGACGATCGTCCTGATGTCGATTCTCGGCGCGGCGATGTTCGTGCATCTGCCGCCCAAGTGGTTCTGGTCGTTGGTCAGCCTGTTCCTCGTCTTCGGCATCCTCTTCGGGGTCTGCGCCTTCGTCTTCCCGGACGAATTCCTGCACATCCTTGACGTGATCCGCGACAAAGGGCTGCTCGAAGACCACCAATACGAGCGCTTCGAATCATTTATCTACCCCGAGCGCGACCTCGCCAATCAAGGCTACCAAGTCTATCAGGCGCAAGTCGCCATCGGCTCCGGTCAACTGTTCGGCAAGGGTCTCTACCAAGGCTCGCAAACCCAAGGCAACTGGGTGCCGGAGCAGCAGACCGACTTCATCTTCTCCGTGATCGGGGAGGAGCTCGGCTTCGTCGGTTCGGTCGCCGTGATCTTCCTGTTCTTCCTGCTCGTCTATCGCATCATCACGATCGGCATGCAGGCGAACGACCGCACGGGGATGTACATCTGCGCGATGGTCGCGGGCATGTTCGCTTTTCAAATCTTTGAAAATATCGGCATGTCCCTGCAACTCGTCCCGATGACCGGCGTCACCCTGCCGTTCATCTCCTACGGCGGCTCCTCGGTGCTGACCAACTTCATTCTGATCGGCATCGTGCTCAACATCGGATTTCGCCGTCGCAAGTTGCGCTTCTGACCCATCGGCAAAAAGAAACACTGGCCAAAGCGAGTTCCGGGTGCTACGGGACTCGCTTTTTGCCAACAATGAGGAAGTACCCATCACGTACATAAGGTTGAGGTGATTCACCCCCATGCGGATCAAGGAAGTGATCGTCGTCGAAGGCTACCACGACAAACAGGCGATTGACGCCGCCGTGGAAGCGGACTGTCTGCTCTCCAACGGCTCGGAAGTCTCGGAGACGTTTCTCAAGCAAGTCGAACGCGCCGCCAAGGAGCGGGGCATCATTATTTTCACCGACCCGGACCAAGCGGGCGAGCGCATCCGCCGTCTCGTGTCGCGCCGCGTGCCGGGCAGCAAGCACGCATTTCTCAGCCGCGAAGAAGCTCGCGCCGCCGACGGCGACCTCGGCATCGAAAACGCCAAGCCCGACGTGATTCGCCGTGCGTTGGAAGCGGTGCGCACCGAGTGGGTCGGGCAGGAGCCGGAGTTCACGTGGCAGGAGATGACCGCGTACGGCTTGACCGCACACGAGCTGGCCGCCGCGCGTCGACACGAGCTTGGCGAACGGCTGGGCATCGGCTACGGCAACGCCAAATCGTTCTGGAAGAAGCTGAACATGCTCGGCGTCTCCCGCGCGGAGTTTGAAGAAACGTTGGCGCAGGTGCTTCGCGCCGAACGCGAACAAGGAGGAGATCAGGCATGACCACCAAAAGACTGGTACATCCGTCCGTCACTCGCGACGTCGTCAAGAGTCACGGTTTTCATTTTAAGAAATCGCTCGGTCAGAACTTCTTGATCGACCAGAACATCCTCGACAAAATCGTCTCGGCGGCGGAACTCGATGCCGACAACGGCGCCCTCGAGATCGGCCCCGGCATCGGCACACTGACCCAAGAACTGTGCGAAAACGCCAAGCAGGTCGTCGCCGTCGAGAAGGACAACCGCCTGCTGGAGGTTTTGCAAGAAACCCTGTCCGACTACGACAACATCCACATCCACCACGCAGACGTGCTCGAAGCCGACCTTCACGCCCTGTTTGACAACTGGTTCCAAGGGATGGAAGTCTCCGTCGTCGCCAACCTGCCCTACTATGTGACGACGCCGATCGTGATGAAGCTGTTGGAAGAGCGCCTGCCCCTGCGCCACATCGTCGTAATGGTGCAGAAGGAAGTCGCAGACCGGATGGCGGCCACGCCGGGCGGCAAGGACTACGGGGCGCTGACCATCGCCGTACAGTATTACACCGAGCCGAAGATCGTCACCCGCGTGCCGCAATCGGCGTTCATGCCTGCACCGAACGTCGAATCGACGGTGATCAAGCTGCAAGTGCGCAAAGAGCCGGCGGTGCAGGTGAAAGACGAGAAGTTCTTCTTCCACCTCGTCAAGTCCGCGTTCGCCCAGCGGCGCAAGACGTTGCTCAACAACTTGCAGAACAACCTCCAACCGAAGCGGGAAAAAGACAAGCTGCTTCAGGTGCTTGCGTCGGTCGACATCGACCCGCAGCGGCGGGGAGAGACGCTGTCGCTGGAAGAATACGCCCGTTTGGCCGACGCGTTGTTGGAAATTTAGCGGGACACGGGGCATTCGTCCACATGTTTACTGCCTAACCGGAATAGACTAGCGGTAAGGCGGTGAGACCTATGGACTTTGTGAACCCGACAAAAGGCAAGTTGAACCTTCACTTAGTTGCGCAGGACATGCTGGAATTTATCGGCGAAGAGCCTGAAAACGAATACCGCATCATCATCGGCTCCGACTCGCAGAACAAGGAGTCGCGGCTGACGACCACGTTTGTCACGGCGCTCATCGTGCATCGCGTGGGCAAAGGGGCTCGGTATTATTTTCACAGGCGGACACGCCCGATGATCAAGAACATGCGCCATCGCATCTTCACCGAAGCGTCCCTCTCGTTGATGGTCTGCGGTAAGCTACGCGAGGACTTCAAGGAAGAGAAGTGGCTGCAGAACTTGGAAGTCCACCTCGACGTGGGACACAACGGCGCGACTCAGCCCCTGATCAAGGAACTGATCGCATGGGTGCAGGGCAGCGGCTACGAAGCGAAGATCAAACCCGACTCGTTCGTCGCGTCGAAAGTGGCGGATCGGTATACGAGAGTGTAGAGCACTGATTTATTTTATCGAAGGCACCCGGTCGGGTGCTTTTTTGTTTTGTTAGATTCTAAAATGTTGACGTTCCTTTACAAATCGAGAATCAAATGGTTGTAAGGTGATCGCGGATAGGTCATGTACTATCGTGGTCTACTGGAGATAGGGGTAACTTGTACGGGTGGACAGGATACAAAATATAGTCACTTGACAAAAGTAAGTGACATACCGTAGTATAGCAATCAAGGGAAGGCAACACCCCTTCCCCTCACATCTTAGAACCTACACAAAGGAGTGATTCACACATGAATCTCGGACTTTTGATCATTCGTCTCATCATCGGGTTGACGTTTGCGGGCCACGGGGCTCAGAAGTTGTTTGGCTGGTTTGGCGGTCATGGGCTGAAGGGCACGGGCGGCTGGCTGGAGTCGATCGGGGTGAAGCCGGGCGTGTTGATGGCGTTGCTCGCTGGCTTGGCGGAATTGCTGGGCGGGTTGGCATTTGCAGCGGGCGTACTCGTACCGTGGGCAGCGGCTGCCATCGTCCTGACGATGCTCGTCGCGATCTTCACCGTCCACGGCAAGAACGGCTACTGGTCGACGCAAAACGGCTTCGAGTACAACTTGGCGCTGATCGCCGTCGCCATCGGGGTCGCGCTGATCGGCCCGGGCGCTTATGTTCTGTTCTGATTCGCACATGCTAACGAGGAAGTAACGCACACAGGAGGTACACCCGGATGATTCAACTCCATCCCGCCGAGTCGCGCTTTACCGCCAACCACGGATGGCTGAAGACCAGCTTTTCTTTTTCCTTCGCGGAGTACTACGACCCGCGCAACATGAATTTCGGCCCGCTTCGGGTGGTCAACGATGATGTCGTCCAGCCGGGCGAAGGCTTCGGGATGCACCCGCACAAGGAGATGGAGATCGTCTCCATCGTGCTCAAAGGGCAACTGCAACACGAAGACAGCATGGGGCACAAGGAGGTCATCCGCCGTGGCGAAGTGCAGCGGATGACGGCCGGCACGGGGGTCGTCCACTCGGAAGTGAACCCGTCCGACACCGACGTCGTCAACCTCTTCCAACTATGGTTCCTGCCCGACACCCCGGGCCTGACGCCGTCCTATGAGCAGATCGCCTACGACACCGAGGCGATGACCAACCACCTGCTCCCCGTCGTCGCGAAGAACCCGCCGTCCGCGAATGTGGCGAAGATCCACCAAGATCTGACGCTCTACCTGTCCGCGCTGGAAGGGGGCCGCTCGCTGACCTTCGAACAGCCGGCGGGTCGCCGCATCTACGTCATGGTCTTCTCCGGCGACCTGACCTTGAACGGGGAGACGCTCAAAGACCGCGACGCAGCGCGGATCACCGATGTCGAGCGTTTGGAGATCGCCTCTGACAACGGCGCTTCCTTCATGCTGATCGACCTGCCGTAACAGAGAACCTTTTTCCAAAAAAAGAGCACCCGCATCGTCGGGTGCTTTTTGATTTATGCTACTATAGGAAGGGGAGGCGGAAGTGATGGAAGCAGAATTTCATTTGTGTCCCAAGTTCGAGTCGGCGTTTGAGCTGCTCGGCAAGCGTTGGACAGGCTTGATCATCAGGGTGCTGCTGAGCGGCGCCAAGCGATATAAGGAAATCTCCGACCGGATTCCCGGCATGAGCGACCGGATGCTCACCGAGCGGTTCAAGGAGCTGGAGGCGGCCGGCGTCGTCGTGCGCAAGGTCTACCCGGAGACGCCGGTGCGCATCGAATACGAACTGACCGAGATGGGTCGCCAGTTGGAACCGGCGATGAACGAGGTCCAGGCCTGGGCGGAAAAATGGCTGTCCTAGCCGGAACTGTTTTCTTTCTCGGCTCATATCCTATATAATAACTTTGACATCTGAGAGAAACTGACAAGAACTGTCAATGACCACGAGCCGCAAGGTTCGGCAATAGGATGGTGCAATTTCTGCTATGACGACATTTTCGGAAACGATCGCAAGGATGAAAGGCAAGCGCAACTTGGTGCTCTGCCATGACCAAGCGGATAGTGATGCCATCGGGGCCGCCTACGGAGTGGCGCGGCTGATCGGCGGCGACGTGGGGGTTCCTCTGGCTGTGGCGACGCATGCCCAGCGGTTGATCGAGGAACTGGAACTCCGCGTGCTGATCGCCCCCGAGGTCCACACGTACGAACATGTCATCGTGGTCGACGCGGCCGCACCGGCTCAGTTAAAAGGGTCGATGCCCGCTCGCTTTTGGTTTATCGACCACCACCCGGAAAACACGTTGCAACAGTCGGCTGTGGCCGGGCTGTACGATAAAGTCTCTTCGACCTGCCAACTGGTCTACCGCCTGCTGAAAGAGCGGGGGATGAAGCTCGACCGCAAGCTCGGGCTGGCGTTGGCGGCCGGGATTATGACGGACACGATCAATTTTCACAAAGGCGATGCGGAGGCGTTTCGGACGTTCGGCGAGATCTTGCAGGAGTGCGGCTTGACGTATGAAGAGATTCAGCGTCTGTACATGGTCGACGAGCGGGATGATCGCGGGGCGATTTGCGAAGCGGCGATTCAGGCGCAGAAGAACACGTTCAACGGCTTTCACGTGCTGGTGACGGAGATTGAGCAGAACATCCCGACGTTTGCGGCGCGGGCGCTGTTCGACCTTGGCGCGGACGTGTCGGTGGTCGGCTATGCGCATGACGAGGAAGTCGAGATAAGGATGTACCTGCGCCAAGAGCTGGCCGAACAGTACAAGATCGACGCCGCCGAAGTGTTCCGCGAACTGCCGGGGATGGAGAACGGCACGGCGTGGGGCTATTCCCTGTTCGCCGGTTATCGGGCGAAGGGTGAGCTGTCGGTGCTGTTGCCGGCGATTGTGGAGAAGTTTGAAGAACTGCTTATGCAAGGGAAGCAGGGAAAATAGTCGATGGGAGCCGCTGGGTTGCGATAGCGAACCGGGCGGCTTTTTTGCTTTTGCGTGAACGTAAAAAGGGCTTGGAGGCATAACAACCTCCAAGCCCTGTTCGCGTTTAGCGCTTCTCCGGCCGTTGCAACGCCAACTTTTCCACATACGCCTGCAACAAATCAAACCGCCGCACCGACTGGTACCCGTCGAACACCTGCCCGCGATACTCCCGCGAGCGCGGCCGGCCTTGGAGCAGACAATGTGCCTCCAACAAGTCCCCGATGATCGTATCCCGGATCTGCTCAAAATGCGGCGGCCCCTTGTGCGCCGATCCGAGCCTTGCATGGGGGATGTAGGCGAGGGCGTCGATACGCAGCCCCGCCTGAGCGGCGTGGGCGAGCACCAGAGGAGGTTTCGCCAAGGCGGTGAGGGGCAGAGCCTTCAACAGCCGCCGCGACACGATATGCGGCCCGTGAGCGGGGTTGGCGAGCCCGATGCGCGGCACGAGGCCGAGCTTGTCGTTCAGCTCGTAACGCAGGCGGATCAGCAGGTCGCGCGAATCGACCAGCTCGTGCGTCGTTCCGTAGGTGTCGGACAGCACCAAGTCGAGGTCGAAGCGCTTGGCAGCGGCCACCATACCCCGCAGCGCATCCGCATGCTGCCCGATCAGATCCCCGTCGTAAAAGAGCACGTGGCGAGCTCCTTCCCCGTACGCATACGCAGCCCCCACCGCCCGCGGCACATCCGGCCCCAACGCCTCTTCAAAATGCAACATCGTCACGCGCGGGTCGCCAAAGCGCCCCACCACCCGCGCCGTCTCATCCTCACAGCCGTTGACCACCACGACGACCCGCTCGACGCCCGTCTGCAGCACGGTGCGCAAGGCCGTGGCGATGCGCTTCGCTTCGTTGCGAGCCGGGATTACGGCAAACACAAGCCACCACCTCCTGCCGACTGTGTGTAACGTGTCTTCTATCCTATGCGCCCCGTGACCAAAACGGGCAAGCGCACATACAATATCGGGACGGCAAGACACGACAGGCTTAGATGCACGGTGAAAGGAGGGGCCTTGATGGTGAAAGTCGGAGATCTGGTCGCCCGCAGATCCTATGGCAAAGACATCTGCTTCCACGTCGTGGAAATCGATGAAGCCAAAAGAAAGGCTGTGCTCAAGGGGATGGAAGTCCGGCTGTTGGCCGACGCCCCGCTCGATGACCTCGTTCCGCTGTCCGAAACGGAACTTCGCGATTACATCGCCGGGTTTACCCGCGAAGAAAATAACGCCCTGCGCTTGATCCGCATGCGCCGGCTGGTCGAAGAAGAGAAACGCTCGCTGAGCGCCGACGCCAAATTCCGCGCCTCGCACGATTTTTTTGAGAAGCCGGGACGGGTTCTGCATCTCGACGGAGACGGCACGTATTTGGAAAAATGCCTGATGTTCTACGAGGAACTCCGCATCCCGGCCGTCGGACATCATGTGGCGGAAAACAGAATGGCCGATGTGCTGCCTCACTTTTTGGAACAGTACCATCCGGATATCCTGATCCTGACCGGACATGACGGCCTCTTGCGCAAGGGGCAGGATCTGTCCAACGTCTACAACTACCGGAACACGGAGAATTTTGTCCGCGCGGTCAAAGTGGCCCGTCGCTACGAGCGGAGCTTCGATGATCTGATCATCTTCGCAGGGGCCTGCCAGTCGCATTACGAAGCGCTGCTCGACGGCGGCGCCAACTTCGCCTCGTCGCCGCACCGCATCCTGATCCACGCCCTCGACCCCGTGTTCATCGCCGAAAAGATCGCCTACACGCCGCTCAACCAGACGGTGAACATCTTCGATGTCGTCAAGTCGACGATCACCGGCACCGACGGTCTCGGCGGGATCGAGTCGCGTGGGAAGTACCGCATCGGCCTCCCTCGTTCTCCTTATTAAGATTAATGGAGAACGAGGGCGATTTACGGAGCGGAACGAACTTTCAGACAATTTATCCAGCATAAACCATCGTGAATTGTGCATAAAGACCATTGACAGAAAAATCACCGCGCTGATATAATAATTAACTTCGTTTGACAAAGTTCGTCATACATGCTACACTGGAACATGGAAAGAGGTGGTGTGTATGACAGCGAAAAACGCACTGAACGAGATTAAGCGCAATCTGGATCAACACGTAGGTGAAAAGATCCTGCTTCGCGCGAACGGTGGGCGCCGAAAAACGATCGAGCGCACTGGTATTCTCGAGGAGACATACCCGTCTGTGTTTGTGATCAAATTGGATCAGGAGAACTCCTTCAAACGAGTCTCTTACAGCTACGCAGACATCCTCACCGAAACTGTCGAACTGATGGTTTGTAACGACACCGGAAATGTCCGTGTGGCAGACCCGCAAGGATACTTACAAGCATAAAGCAATAGGTTGAAAAGCTCCCCGTTACAAAACGGGGGGCTTTTTTCGCGTTTTCAGGGACATACTACGGAATGAACGTCAGTCATCAAGGAGGGGTTCAGATGGGACGTAGACGCGGTATGATGTCCGAATCGCTGAAGCTGGAGATCGCCAAGGAACTCGGCTTTTACGACACGGTCAAACGCGAAGGCTGGGGCGCGATTCGCGCCGTCGACGCCGGCAACATGGTGAAACGAGCCGTTGCCATGGCGGAGGAAGCCATCGCCCGTCAAAACAACGACTAAGCTTCTTGTGACGTTCAAGCGGCCAGGGCTTATGGAAGTCGCCCTGGTCGTTTTATGAATAATCCCTTGGAAAATGAGGGAAGACTGACAGGAAACGACAGGAGGAGGCCATTCGTTTTGAGCAAGCGATGGGGTAAGTTGGTGATCATCGGCGGCGCGGAGGATAAGAAAGGCGACAGGGAGATCCTGCGGGAAGTGGTTCGTCTCAGCGGCGGATCGCATGCCAAAGTGGTCGTGATGACGGTCGCCACGGAACTTCCGATCGACGTCGGCACCGAGTACATCGAGGTGTTTGACCGGCTGGGCGTGGCGGACGTGCGCATGTTTGACGTCTCGACGCGCGAGGCGGCCAACATGCGCTCGGCGATCAAAGCGATTGAGGACGCCACCTGCGTCTTTTTCACCGGCGGCGATCAGGTGCGGGTGACCAAGCTGCTTGGCGGGACGAAGATGGATACCGCCCTGCACGAGCGGCACCAATCCGGCTTGGTCTTGGCCGGCACGTCGGCGGGGGCGTCGATGATGTCGAGCACGATGATCGTCACCGGCGACAGTGAAACCAATCCGAAGGTCGGCATCGTCGAGATGGCGCCGGGGATGGAATTTATCCGCGGCGTGGTGATCGACCAGCATTTTGCTCAGCGGGGTCGCTACGGACGCTTGTTCTCCGCCGTCGCGCAGTATCCGCACCATCTCGGGATGGGCATTGATGAGAATACGGCCGTCGTGGTCGATGAAGAGGAGTTTACGGTGATCGGAGCGGGAGCGGTGAGCGTGATCGATGCGGGTGAATTGACCCACACCAATCTCGACCGCCTGCGCCAAGGGGACGATCTGGCGCTGTGCAATGTCAAGATGCACATCTTGCCGGCCGGTTATCGCTTTCATCTGCGTGACCGGGCACCGATTCTACAGACGGACGACGCCAATCAGTCCGAACGAACACGAGGAGTGGACAAGGAATGAAAATTGAAGACATTCGGTTCATTCCGGGACCGAATCTCTACCTGCATCGGCCTGTGATGGTCATGCGTCTGCATTTGGAAGATTACACCCGCAAGGAGTCGTACGAGTTTCCCGGTCTGACGGAACGGCTGCTCAAGTTGTTGCCGGGTTTGCATCAGCACCATTGTGCCAAAGGCAAACCGGGCGGCTTTGTCGAGCGACTGCACGGCGGGACTTACATAGGGCATGTGATTGAGCACACGGCGATCGAATTGGCCGTGCGCATCGGTATGGAATTGAACCGCGGCCAAACCCTTTGGGTAGCCGACGGCGTCTATGACGTGGTCGTCGAATGCACGAACGAAGCGGCGATGGAATCGCTGTTGCGCACGGCGACCGATCTGGTACAAGCGGCGATCGAGGACCGGCTCGCCGAATTCCCGTTGGAGGAACAAGTGGCGGAGGCGAAACGACTTCTCGCTCGCACCGGCCTCGGCCCGAGCACGAAAGCGCTGGTCGAGGCGGCTGAAGCGCGTGGGATTCCCTTTTACCGCCTGAACGAAGGGTCGCTGGTGCAGTTGGGCACCGGACGCCATCTGAAGCGCGTTCAAGCGACGATCACGCAAAATTCCTCCTGCATCGGGGTGGATATTGCCTCCGACAAGGAGATGACCAAGGAACTGCTCGACATGGCGGCGATTCCCGTCCCCCGTGGCTCCGTCGCTTTTTCCGAAGACGAAGCGGTCGAGTTGTTGGCAAACATCGGCGGCCCCGTCGTGCTCAAGCCGCTGGACGGCAACCAAGGCAAAGGCGTGTCCCTGAACCTGATGACCGCCGAGGAAGTGCGCGAGGCGTATCAAATCGCGGCCCAGCACTCCTCCTCCGTCATCGTGGAGCGCTATCTGGATGGGCGGCACTATCGCCTGCTCGTCGTCGGCGGCTCTGTCGTCGCGGCGGCGGAACGCATGCCGGCGCATGTGGTCGGGGATGGCAGATCGACCGTGCGCCAATTGGTCACAAAGATCAACAAAGACCCGAGACGCGGCGAAGGGCATGAGAAACCGCTGACCAAGATCAAGCTCGATGAAGTGGTGGTCGCTTACCTCGCCCGCGAAGGTCGCACGCTGGACGACGTGCCGATCGAAGGCGAGATGATCCTGCTGCGGGAGAGCGCCAACCTGTCCACGGGCGGGATCGCCATCGACGTGACGGGCGACCTGCACCCCACGGTGGTCGAGGTGGCGGAACGCACGGCGCGGATCATCGGCCTCGACGTCTGCGGCCTTGATTTGGTCTGCCCGGACATCTCCAAACCGTTTGACGAAGCGAAAAGCGCCGTCCTCGAGGTCAACGCAGCCCCCGGCATCCGGATGCACGAATTGCCGAGCTTCGGCGAACCGCGCCGCGTAGGGGAGGCGATCCTCGACATGCTCTACCCGCCGGGCGAGCCGACACGCATTCCGGTCGTCTCCGTCACCGGCACCAATGGCAAGACGACGACCACGCGGATGATCGGGCACGTCATGCAGTCGACCACCGGCTTGACGGTCGGGATGACATCGACGGACGGCATCTACATCAACGGCAAATGCGTGGCGAAAGGCGACACGACAGGCCCCCGCTCCGCTCGCGCCATCCTCAGCGACCCCGGCATCGACATCGCCGTGCTGGAGACGGCACGCGGCGGCATGATCCGGGCGGGTCTTGGTTTTGACTGGGCGGATGTCGGGATCATCACCAACATCCAGCCGGACCATCTGGGGCAGGACGGCATCGAGGATGTGGACGACCTGATCCTGATCAAAAGCCTCGTCGCCGAGCGCGTGCGCCCGGGCGGTACCGTCATCCTCAACGCCGACGACCCGCACCTGTGCGACCTGCCGCGCAAGATGAAGCCACGCCACCGACAGGGGCGTGAGTTCGTCTTCTTCTCGCTCGAAGAGAACTCCCGCGTCTTGCGTCGCCATCTGGCAGAAGGCGGAACCGGCTACTACCTGAAAGACGGCTGGATCTACGAAGCCAAAGGCGAACTGGCGCAAAAGGTAATTCCTGCCGCAGAGATCCCCGTCACGATGCTCGGCGCGGCGCTGTTCCACGCCGCCAACGCGATGGCGGCCATTGCCGCCTGCCGCGCCTACGGGCTGAGCCGCGACAAGATCGCCAAAGCGCTGCGCGGCTTCCGCAGCGACCTGCACAACCCCGGCCGGGTCAACCTGTACCAAGTGCAACAGGGCTATGTGATGGTCGACTACGGACACAACCCGCACTCCTTCTCGGCGATCTGCGAGATGGCGAAGCGGATGCCGAACCGCCGTGTGACCGGCGTCGTCGGCGTGCCGGGCGACCGCAACAACGACATCGTGATCGAATCGGGTCGCGTCGCCGCCCAAGGGTTCCATCGCCTGTTCGTCAAGGAGGATGTCGACCTGCGCGGGCGCACGCGAGGCGAGATCGCCGGCCTGCTCGAGCGCTCGATCAAAGGCGTGGCCCCCGACAAGGAGTGCCGCGTGATCCACAACGAGTGTGAAGCGCTGGAGGCCGCCTTGCAGGAACTTGAGGACGGCGAATTGGTGATCGTCTTCTACGAGAAGCTGTCTCCCGTGCTCGACGTGCTCAAACGGCATGACGCCGTCTCCGTTTCCCATATGTCCCTGCTGGACGAGGAGTACGCCCAGCTGTAGTCTCGATCGAATGAGAAAAAGCGTGGTTTGCGCTTTTTTTCATGTCCGCAGGAGGAAAATGAACTACGGCAATTGAAATGAAAGCCCAACAAGAACCGTAGGTAACGGATTTAGGATGAAAGTAGGTCATTTCACCATGTGGACTGAAAAAGCGCAAGCCAAGATCAACCTGACACTCGATGTCTTGCATAAACGCCCCGACGGCTTTCACGAAGTGGAGATGATCATGCAGACGGTCGACCTGTCCGATCACCTCACCTTCACGGAGACGGAGCAGGACGAGATCGTGCTCTCCTGCACCGCGCCGTATATCCCGCTCGACGAGCGCAACCTCGTCTACCAAGCGGCTCAGCTCGTCAAGCGGCAGTTTGCGATCGACAGGGGTGTTCACATTCACATCGAGAAGCGTATCCCCGTCGCAGCCGGACTGGCGGGCGGCTCTTCCGACGCCGCCGCCACCCTGCGCGGGCTGAACCAATTCTGGGAGCTCGGACAGACGCTCGACCAACTGGCCGAACTCGGGGCGCAGATCGGCTCCGACGTGCCGTTTTGCATCTACGGCGGCACCGCCGTCGCTCGCGGGCGGGGCGAGAAGATCGAACGCCTGCCCCAAGTGATCCCGACATGGGTCGTGCTGGTCAAGCCGCCGATCGCCGTCTCCACCGCCGAAGTGTATGGCCGGTTGCGGGCCGACGAGATCGCGGAGCACCCGGACACCGCCGGGATGCTCACGGCGCTTGCGGAAGGCAACACCAAGCTGATCTCGCAAAAGCTCGGCAACGTGCTGGAGACGGTCACGTTCAAGATGCACCCCGAGGTCGAGCGGCTGAAAAGCCAACTGCTCAAGTTCGGCGCCCAAGGCGCGTTGATGTCCGGCAGCGGCCCGACCGTCTTCGCCCTCGTCGAGCGCGAGGAGAAGGCGCGTCGCATCTACAACGCCCTGCGCGGATTCGCCCGCGAAGTCTATCTCTGCCGCTTCTTCTAGCGGCCCTGCTGTTACTCCGCAAAAGGGGGACGGACACGCCATGCATGCGATCATCCTAGCCGGGGGCACCACCCCCGACCTGCCCACCGCGACCAAAGCGGACCTGCCGATCGCCGGCCGCCCGATGGTCGAACTTGTCGCGCAGGCGCTCACCTCAGTCCCCCTTTTGCAAAAAGTGACCGTGGTGAGGGAGTCGGGCTCGCTGACCGATAACCTGCAGCTCGCCGTCAGCCGGTTGCAACGGCCGGATGACGAGTACCTGCTGGTCTCGGCCTGTGACATCCCGTTTCTCACGCCTGAGGCGGTCGAGCACTTTCTACGTGCCTGTCAGCCCGGTTGTGACCTCTACTACCCGGTCGTCGAACGCCGCTTGTGCGAAGAAAGGTTTCCGGGTGTCAAACGTACCTGTGTCCGCCTGCAGGACGGCACGTTTACAGGCGGAAACCTCTTCCTCCTGCGGGTCGGGGCGTGGCCCGACTTGTACGCGTGGATCAACCGCCTGTATCCCAAGCGCAAAAGCCCGCTCGCCCTCGCCGGAGAGCTCGGCTTCGGGCTGACCCTGCGCTTTCTCTGGTCTTCCCTGTTCGGTACGCTGTCGATCGCCGAACTGGAGCGTCGAGCCGCACGGTTGACGGGCTTGCGGATGAAGGCGGTGATCAGCCCCTATCCCGAGATCGGTACCGATATTGACAAACCGGAAGACCTGCCGCTTGTGTCGGGCTTTCGCGTGGCACAGGACTTGTCATAAACACGAATCAAGTGATATAGTTTGCGTATCAATGTTCGTGTTTTGAGAAGGGAGTAAAGGTCGTGACTAAAATGCGCCGCAGCGAACGAATCGTGCGCCTGACACAGATCCTGATGGACCAACCGCATCGCATCCTGTCGCTGACCGAGATGGCCGACAAGCTCTCCTCCGCCAAGTCGAGCCTCAGCGAAGATTTGGCGATCATACGTGAAGTGATGGAAGCCGAGGGGCTTGGTACCTTGGAAACGCAAGCGGGTGCGGCCGGCGGTGTGCGCTACGTTCCGGGGCACCGCCAAGACCTCGGTCAGGCCTATGTCGAGAAGATCGCCGGCATTCTGGCGGAAGGCGACCGGATCTTACCGGGCGGCTTCCTCTACATGTCCGACGTGCTCGGGCAGCCCGGCATCCTCGACACGGCGGGCAAGATGTTTGCCGCCAAGTTCAAGAACGCCGGAGCGGAACATGTGGTCACCGTCGAGACGAAGGGCATTCCGCTCGCCGTCGCCACGTCGCGCTACCTGAACATCCCGATGGTCGTCGTGCGTCGCGACCACAAAGTGACCGAGGGCTCGGCCGTCTCGATCAACTACGTCTCGGGATCGCGCCGCATCCAGACGATGTCGCTCTCCCGCCGCTCGATGCCGGAGAACACCAAAGTCCTGATCATCGACGATTTTATGAAAGCGGGCGGTACGGCCAAGGCGGTCGTCGACCTGATGCAGGAGTTCAAGGCACAGGTCGTCGGCGTCGGCGTCTTCATGTCGACCGTCGAGCCGGAGAAGAAGATGATCGACGGCTACGTCTCCCTGGCCACTCTGCACGAAGTGAACGAAGAGTCGCGCCAAGTGGAAGTCGTGCCGGGCACTTATTTTGCCTAACAAGCTCATGTTGACTGCGTAGAGGAGGATTTCTCATGGACAAACAAATCATCGCCACCAACCAAGCGCCGGCTGCGATCGGCCCGTATTCCCAAGCGATCAAAGTGGGCAACCTGCTGTTCACTTCCGGTCAGATCCCGCTCCTGCCAAACGGCGAGCTCTTGACCGGCACGATCCAAGAGCAGACGCACCAAGTGTTCAAGAACCTGCAAGCGGTCTTGTCCGAAGCGGGTGCCACCTTGAACGACGTGATCAAAGCGACCGTGTTCATCAAGGACATGGATCAATTTGCCCAGATCAACGAAGTGTACGGCGAATACTTCGGCGACCATCGCCCGGCGCGATCCTGCGTCGAAGTGGCTCGCCTGCCGAAAGACGTTGGCGTCGAGATCGAACTGATCGTCTCCGTGAAGTAAAAAAGCTCGGCTGCAAGCACCTCTGTTAACCAGAGGTGCTTTTTTCATGAGGAATGGTTAATTCACGGCATTATTACATTGGTTAGGGTTTGTCAAATATCTCTAAGAAAATTTTAAAAAAATCGCCTCCATCAGCAGGAATAAATCGACAGTCGCCGAAATAGAGTATTAAGTTAGGCAACACGTAAAAACATAATAGTTTAATGAGGTGACCAGCATGCAAATTACTGATGTCAGACTGCGCAGAATGAATACGGAAGGCCGCATGAAGGCGATCGCGTCGATCACGATCGACAACGAATTCGTCGTGCATGACATTCGGGTGATCGACGGCAATAACGGCATGTTCGTTGCGATGCCGAGCAAGCGCACCCCGGATGGCGAGTTCCGTGATATTGCGCATCCGATCTCTTCCGATACTCGTGGCAAGATCCAAGACGCTGTGTTGAACGAATACTACAGCCAGGAAGATTCTGATTCTGACGAACTGAACGAAAGTGAAACGGTCGTCACCGCCTAAGACGGGCACCGTTCGCCGACGGCAAAGATGACCTCGTGAAGCACCCCCCGCGCTTACGAGGTTCTTTTTGTTGTTTTGGTTTTTTGTCATTTCCCTTGGGTTGAAATCGATTCTTCATTAAGATATAGTTTGAAATGGACAAACTTGAACAGGGCATCCCTGACTTACATACAGCCACACCAGATTGGCCAACCGTTGGGAGGATTGGGAGCTATGGCAGGAACTTTTGCGGTAGTCTTGGCAGCGGGCCAAGGCACACGAATGAAGTCAAAGAAGCACAAAGTGCTGCACGAACTGTGCGGCAAACCGATGATCCGGCACCTGCTGGACACCTTGCAGGATGCAGGCTTCGACCGCAAAATCGTCGTCGTCGGCAAGCTCAAGGAGCAGGTGATGGATACCTTGGGCGACTATGAGTACGCCATCCAAGAGGAACAACTGGGCACCGGCCATGCGGTGATGATGGCGCAAGACAAGCTGGCGAACGAGCAAGGCACGACACTCGTCTGCGCCGGCGACACGCCGATTTTGAAAAAGGAAACGTTGCAAGCGATGGTCGAGCACCACAAGGCGGAAGGGGCGGCGGTTACCGTCCTGACGGCGGTGGCCGACAACCCGTTTGGCTATGGCCGCATCGTGCGCGACCCGGCGACGGGCCATGTGGTGAAGATCGTCGAGCAGAAGGATGCGAGCGAGGAAGAGAAGGCGATTCGCGAGATCAACTCGTCTGTCTATCTGTTTGACAACCAAGCACTGGCGGAAGCACTGGGTAAAATTGATAACCAAAACGCACAAGGGGAATACTACCTCACAGACTGCTTGAGCGTGCTCGTGCAAGCGGGGCGCAAGGCAACCGCTTACATCACCGACGACGCCAACGAGATCCAAGGCATCAACGACCGCCTGCAACTGGCGGCGGCCAACCGCATCGTCCGCGAGCGGATCTTGGAACGGCACATGCGAAACGGCGTGACGATCGTCGATCCGGCGAACACCTACATCGACACCGATGTGGTGATCGGCGCGGACACCGTGCTCCAGCCGGGTTGTGTGCTCGAAGGGAAGACGGTGATCGGCGAAGACTGTGCGATCGGGCCGGACAGCCACCTGATCGACGTGACGGTCGGTGACGGCGTGACGATCAAACATTCGGTGCTCGTGGAAGCGCACGTGGAGCGCGGGGCGACCGTTGGACCGTTCGCGTACCTGCGACCGCAAGCGCACATCGGCCCGAACGCGAAGATCGGCGATTTCGTCGAAATCAAGAACTCGAAGATCGGTGCGGGCACGAAAGTTTCGCATCTGACCTATATCGGTGACGCACAGGTCGGGGAGAACGTCAACGTCTCCTGCGGCACGATCACCGTCAACTATGACGGCTTCAACAAGCACAAGACGATCATCGGCGACAACAGCTTCATCGGTTGCAACACGAACCTCGTCGCGCCGGTGACGTTGGGGCACGATGCGTTCGTCGCGGCGGGCTCGACGATCACCGACGACGTGCCGGACGGCGCGTTTGCGATCGCCCGTCAGCGTCAGACGACCAAGGAAGACTACACGGAAAAGCTACAGACCAAACTGCGCGAAAACAAACAGTGAGTGGGGGAGCTTGCGAGATGGGATACAGCGATTCGAAACTGAAAATTTTCACCGGGAATGCCAATGAACCGTTGGCGCGAGAGATCGCCAAGCACGTGGGCATCGAACTGGGCAACGCCAGCGTGATCCGTTTCTCCGACGGCGAGATTCGGATCAAGATCGACGAGAGCGTGCGCGGGTGCGACGTGTTTGTCGTCCAGCCGACATCGAACCCGGCCAACGAGCACCTGATGGAGCTTCTGATCATGGTCGATGCGTTGAAGCGTGCGTCGGCGAAGTCGATCAACGTGGTGATTCCGTACTACGGCTATGCGCGTCAGGACCGCAAGGCGCGGGCGCGGGAACCGATCACGGCGAAACTGGTGGCCGATCTGTTGGAGACGGCAGGCGCCGACCGCGTGATCACGATGGACCTGCACGCGGGCCAGATCCAAGGCTTCTTCAACATCCCCGTCGACCATCTGCTCGGTGAAAAGATTCTCGCCGACTACTTCCGTCAGAAGAACTTGGAAGACCTGATCATCGTGTCCCCTGACATGGGCGGCGTGACCCGCGCTCGCGGCATGGCGGAGCGTCTGGGTTGCCCGATCGCGATCATCGACAAGCGTCGTCCCGAGCCGAACGTGTCGGAAGTGATGAACATCATCGGGAAGATCAGAGGCAAGACGGCGATCATGATCGACGACATGATCGACACCGCCGGCACGATCACCCACGGTGCGGCGGCGCTGATCGAACACGGGGCGAAGGCCGTCTACGCCTGCTGCATCCACCCGGTGCTGTCCGGCCCGGCGATCCAGCGGCTGGAAGACTCCGTGATCCGCGAAGTGGTCGTCACCAACTCGATCATCCTCGAAGGCGACAAGCGTGAAGGCACGAGCAAGATCACCACGCTGACCATCGCTCCCCTGATCGCCGATGCGATCATCCGCATTCACGAGGAAGAGTCCGTTTCGACGCTGTTTGATC
>DASTWJ010000246.1:0-5003 GCA_035776695.1 Bacilli bacterium | reverse complement strand
CAGGCAGGTTACCCACGTGTTACTCACCCGTCCGCCGCTAAGCTTTGAGAGCAAGCTCTCTCCGCTTCGCTCGACTTGCATGTATTAGGCACGCCGCCAGCGTTCGTCCTGAGCCAGGATCAAACTCTCAATAAAAGTTTGGTTCTGACTCGAATCGATCTCGTTTCACTCGTTTAGTTTTCAAGGATCAATCGTGTGTCATTTCGTGTCAATTGCTGTCGACCGAAGCGACAGAAACTAATATACCACATTGTCTTCTCGCATTCAAGAATCAATTGTTTCCAATTCTCTCAGCGCCCCGCTCTCTCGCGGCGACAAGATTTATCTTACCACCGTCCGCCTGTTTCACGCCCTCTTTTTAACAAGCAAAACATAACAAATCTCCAATCCACACTCCACTCTCTCCCCAATTCACGTCCCTCCTCCTTTTTTTGTTCCCCCACAGCGAAGACCCGATCTGCTCCCGGACCGGGTCTTTGCAAACGCAATTATCGTCCCATATGTTTGAACGCATTCAACGTTAGATACACCAACGAAATCGCTTCTCTCTCCATTTCCACACTCGGTCGCAACAAGCGATTCAAATGCATATGAATGATGCTCGCCACAATCCCCTGATACGTATTGTGCAGACGGCCATCCGCTTCGACCGCTTTGACCGCCTGTGCATACGCGAGATACGCTTCCTGTCTCGCCGCACATCCGGCCCGAATCTTCTCATGAGGCGCAGTATCGGTCGCCAGAAGCTCCGACCTCAACTTCCGAAACTCCTGCTGGTACGCCTTCGTATCCGCAAACCCCTCTAACAAGGCGAGTTGTTCCTCTCGCGTCGCCGCAAACTGCTCGATCAGGTCGACGACGCTGAGCACCGCACAAGTTTTCAAGCTGACCGGCAATTGAGAGGCACGATTCAGCCCCAGCCAAGTCCCGACCACACGGCTGTCGGCCGCGAACAACCGTTCAGCCGGTGCGATCAACGGCGGTCCTCCGTATCGTTCAATCTCCCGGTCATACGTATCGACAGTCAGACGGGTCACCACCCCTTCCGCCTGTCGTTCGCGCATCCAAGCGGAGAGGCGCGGCAGCAGTTGACTGACCAACGTGTTCGGCTCGCCGTAAAAGCGTACCCGCACATGTTCCTCCGGATCGTTATATCGAATGAAAAAAGAAGCCTCCGCCAGCCCTTCCTCCTCCATCGCCCGACAGAACGATTCCAGATGCCAACCGATCAACTCCTCTTCCCGTCCCATCACGCCGTACAACTTCGCATACAGCCATTCGCTACCGGGGATTTTCAAACGATCTTGTTCCGAGACGACAGCCGGTGAACTCGGCGCAACCGCCTCCCCCACTCCTTCTGCTCGTACGAGCGGGATGACGCACTCGTTCCAATAACTCCCCTCCTCGCCTTCCACCCAACTCCGCTTCGGTTCCAAGCCGCTCTCTGTCAGCACCAACGCTCGATCGGCCGCGAGCAATCCGACCTCACGCTGCAACTCTTCCTGATGCAACGGATGCTCCAAATCGAGCAAGATCCGGTGATCTCCCGTCGTCACAAACACATAGCGCGGAACCTTCCACTCCTCCCGCCACGCTTGCAACTTCCGGGCAAATACGTCCGCTTCGTCCTGCTCCACCGTGGGAAACAGGGTGCGGTCTAACCGCCACATCGCCGGAGACACGACCGTTCGCTCATATCTCACCCGCGGCAAAAACGGCATCGACTCCAAGCTGCCCCAATCCCAACTCCACCACATTCTCGTCCGCTCCATCATCATGTCGCACAAGAAGCGGTAGATCTCAAACGACGACGCCTTTTGGTTCAGCATATGCGACTTGGTCGGAATCACTTCCCGCCCCAACGACTTCGATCGCAAATAAAACCCATCCCGTCGCAACCCGACAACCAGATCGGACAGCAACAGTGTCGATGTTTGATCTTTTGAAGAAGGACCGCCCATCGCGATCTCATACGGTCTCGGGTTCAACGACAGCGCGACATTGGCACTCCGACCATCGCTCGGCAGAATCACCACTTCCGCAAACAGGGCTTCCGGACGCAGCTTTTGTTCGTACTCATGCACCTGTTTCAGTTGCTCATGCAACTCGTCCCCGATCATGTCGGCAAATCGCCCAAACGTTTGCCCCGCGCCAAATGAACCCGGATTCGCCCCGATATGCAAGAGATAGTCCCCCGCATCCACAGCCGCCGACGATTCGGCTGCCAGCGTCACGTATAACTCCATCGAAAGCGGCGCCCGTGTCACATCCGGTTCCACCGGCTCAAGCTCCTTCACCAACTCATCGGTCAGAATCAGCTCTGTCTCTCCCTTGTTGAGCAAGCGCAGCGTCTGTTTCATCAACGTTTGATCGCGCTTTTTATCAGGGGCGGACGACTCGGTCACCTCTTCAAGATAATGACGCGGGACCCCGATGCCACGAGCCGGATCAAACAGTTCAAGCAACGGCACTTCCCGCTCATACCCGTAGCGCAACAGGAAGGTCTTGCGGTATTCTTTCAACCGCACACTGCCTTTGATATCAGGCGTTAACCGCCACATCACATCGGCCGCGCGTGCCGCCTCCTCCGCCACATCGCGGTTCAACACCGCTTCACGCGCCGCGACCTTCACATCCACCTGAACCGGGTGTGCCGCTTCTTCAATCGCCCGCATCTCCTCGACGATCTCGCAGTACATCTTCTCCCCTTCTCCGATCGGCAAGCGATCGTAGGCGTCCAACTTCTCCAAGACCCGCTCCAAGCGTTCCCGTTCCTCATCCAAGCCGGGGACGTTGCGCATCACTTCAAGCACGCGTCTCGCTGGAGACGGGATCAACAACGGCGGTCGCAGCTCACTGATCAGAAATTCCTGCTCAAACAGTTGCATCAACATGCGTTCAATTTTTTCAGGAGCCGTTGTGGGATACGCCGCTTGCAACACCCCAACCAGTTCTTGCAGCGAAATCCAATCGCTCGCCGACTCCAAGATCATCCGCACAACCGGCGTCGAGCGAACCGAGGCCCGAACCCGTTCATCCGCCTTCTGGCCATGCTTTGTGACATAGGCGATCTGAACCCGCGATCCCAACTCATACACCAACGGATTCGCCATCACGCGCAAATGCCGCACAACCTCTGGGCGACTTTCCAACCGCCGGACGAGCTTTAAAAGCCAATCCATATCCGGTCGCGTCCGCTTCTTATGTTCGTCACGACCCCCGAGTTGTAAGCTCGTACGCTCTTTGAAGCTGCCATAAGACACCCCCGACAGCAACCCAAAAGGGGTCGACCGGGTCATCATGCGCAACAAATACCGCACAAGCCCACGCAACACCTGTTCTTGCTTGCGTACCTGTTGCGGTTGATCCAAATACGGCAACGAGTGCAACAGCGACAAACTGGACACAGCCACACTTTCCCGCACCGCCGGGTCTGCCGCCATCTCCTTCAAGCGCAGCACTGTATCTGCACGCCACTTCTCCCGCTCTCTCGGTTGCGAAGGAAACAGCTCATCATACCGTTCAATAGGTAAAAGCGGACTTCGCAACATGAAAAAATCAAGGGGTTGAAACATGCCTGATCAATCTCCTTTCGAACCGTTAGCTACAACCTTATCATTTAACTCCCTATGGTATGGAAAAGACCCGTTCCAATAGGAGCGGGTCTTTCCGAAGCATCTTAGCTCTTATTTGTTCGGAGCAGTAGTCGTTTGGCAGATGAGGTACGAGGAGGTGGAGCAAATCACGCGCTCTCTGCTCTCCACTTCCACTTGCATGTCGAGGTCAAACAGGTCTTGAGATACGTTGTACATTTCCATCCTAAATACCTCCCGATATTACTTATATTCAGAAATAATCGTTTATTTCTGTGTCTATAGACTAACATATTTAGAATTGATGGTCAATGAATAATTTTCAGAAAATAAACAAAAACAGACGACCTCATGACTCGATCGTCTGTTTTCTCTGGTGTCCGCGATGCCCTGCTTTCTTATGCTGGGTGGCAGTCGCTACGCGAGGAGCTTGGGTCACTCGTGATCGTTTCTTGGGTCCGTACTTCTTCTTGATCTGCCCATGATGATTCTTGTCCAAGCGCAACCGACCAAAGCAGGCGGCAAAAATTTCTCCCGTATTGCGGGCGTCGTCGATCGCACTATGATGCTGCCCGACCGCTTGCAAGTTGAGCATCTCGAGTGCCTGCATCAGACCCGCTTGGTTTTTCTGTTCATAGAGCCGCCCGAATTCAGCTTGCAGATCATTGTAGTTACGCAGCCAATCCAACGACATTCGATGTTGGCGGCAATTATGGATCAAGGTACGGACATCTTCCGTGCCCCATGTCAACAAATAGTAGTCCTCTTCCCCGATCCACTTGATGAAGCGCTTCCATACCTTCGGGAAGATCTCCTCCGCGTGGATGTCTTGCGGCCGAATGCCGGTGATCTTGATCGTCCGCTTGTTCAAACGGGATTTGAGGGGGCGGACAAACGTTTCAAACTCACCCGATTTCACCAATCGTCCTTCTTCTTGCTGATACTTCACAGCCCCGATGCTGATGATCTCGGGGATCTGCCCTTTGTAGAAAGTCGCCACCCACTCCAAGTCAAAAATAATAAACGTCATGCTACACCTCAGTTTTCCGTCATTCTGATAAACACTATACATGATTCGCACTCTGACTTCATTCTATCCCCTAAAACAAAAGAAAACAAAAAGAGACCTTGCCCCGAAAGGCAAGGTCTCTTACGTCTGGTGCGGTCGAGAGGACTTGAACCTCCACGGGCTTGCGCCCACAAGAACCTGAATCTTGCGCGTCTGCCAATTCCGCCACGACCGCATCTTGAGTAAAGCTGGCAGTTGGTGTGTTCCCTGAAAACCGGATGCGAAAATGTGTGGACATCAGTTGTTGAAACTTAGGATAAGCCCTCGACCGATTAGTACGGGTCAGCTGAACGCCTCGCGGCGCGTACACCTCCCGCCTATCAACCTTGTCTTCTACAAGG
>DASTWJ010000245.1:0-4106 GCA_035776695.1 Bacilli bacterium | reverse complement strand
AGCGGCCAACGCACACGAAGCGAACGCCGCGACGATCGGCGATGTACTGACCGCGCTGATTCTCGATATCATCACCCCCGGTTCGACATCCGACCGCGTGCTCAACGGCCCGACGAACGATGTCTGGATCACGCCGTGGCTCGAGCACCTGCGCCAAAACGGCGTTCACTACCACCTGAACGCCGAGGTGAAGGCGATCAACTGCGACGGCGAGAAGATCAACTCCGTCACGATCGCGCAAGACGGCGAAACGTTTGACTATACCGCAGACTATTACGTATCGGCGATGCCGGTTGAAGTGATGGCTCTGCTCTTGAATAAAGAGTTGCTGCAAGCCGATCCGACGCTGGAGAGCATCAAGGATCTGGCCAAGTCGGTCGACTGGATGACCGGCATTCAATTTTACTTGAAAAAAGACCTATCGATCGTCGAAGGCCATATCGCCTACATGGATTCGCCGTGGGCGCTGACGTCGATTTTCCAAAAGCAGTTCTGGCCGGACTTCGATCTGTCCGAGTATGGAGACGGCACGGTCAAGGACATCCTCTCCGTCGATATTTCCGACTGGCACGCCAACGGCGTCTATGTCCACAAGAAGCCGGCGATCGAATGCACGAAGCAGGAGATCATGGAAGAGGTCTGGGCACAGTTGAAGCACGCGATCGTCGTCGATGGCAACTATGTGCTGGAAGATGCCGACCTGCACGCCTGGTTCCTCGACCCGGACATCCAGTTCGTCAACCCGCACCAGTCGGTCAACTTGGAGCCGCTGTTGATCAACAAGGTCGGCACGTGGGACCTGCGCCCGAACGCCTACACGCGGATTCCGAACTTCTTCCTCGCGTCCGACTATGTGCGCACCAACACCGACCTCGCGACGATGGAAGGGGCGAACGAAGCGGCTCGTCGCGCCGTCAACGCGATTCTGTCCGCGTCCGGCTCCGACGAAGCGCCGTGCAAGATCTGGGACATGTACGAGCCCGAGCTGTTGGCTTTGTATCGCCATCATGACCGCAAACGCTACGAGAAAGGTCTGCCGTGGGACGGCAAGATGTTCTCGTTTACGAACTGATCGAAATAGAGATTGAGATGTCATCACCCGTGGGGAGCTAGAAGAGAGATGGGGAATTGGGGAACAGGGGGGGAGCGCGTCGTGTTATTCAAGGTCGGTCACTATGAAGTGACGGAGGAAATCGCCGTCGGCCCGGAAAGCGCAATTTACCGCGCCGTCGATGGGGAGACGGGGCAGTCGGTGATTCTCAAGACGTTGCGCGCGGAATACCCCCCGCTGGAACAAATTGTGAAAATCAAACGCGAATATGAGATCGCGCACGCTTTGGACGAAGAGGGAATCGTCAAGGCGCTTGCGTTGTTGCCGTATCAAAACGGCGTGCTGTATGTGCAGGAGGACTTCGGCGGCGTTTCGCTACATGAGGCGCTGGGCGGTCGGCGCATGGAACTCGGGATGTTCCTGTCGACGGCCATGCAGTTGACCGAGACGATCGGTCGCCTGCACCAACAGCAGGTCGTACATAAAGACATCAAGCCGCACAACATCATCGTCGACTTGTCGCAGGGTCTCGTCAAACTGACCGACTTCGGGATCGCCTCACAACTGACGCACGAGCGCCAAGTGATGGTCAACCCGGATCAGTTGGAAGGCACGTTGGCTTACATGTCGCCGGAGCAGACAGGGCGGATGAACCGCAAGATCGACTTCCGCACCGACTTTTATTCGCTCGGCGTTACGTTTTACGAGATGTTGACGGGCGAACTGCCGTTTCCGGCAAACGATCCCGTGGAGTTGATCCACTGTCAGATCGCCAAGCAGCCGAAGCCGCCGTCAGAAGTCGACCCGCAGATTCCGCAGGTGCTCTCCGACATCGTGATGCGCTTGCTGGCGAAAAATGCGGAGGATCGCTACCAGAGCGCCTTCGGGCTGCGAACCGACTTGGCGATCTGTCAAGGGATGTGGCAGGAGGCGGGGGCGATGCACCCGTTTGCGTTGGGAGCGTCCGATAAGTCGGAACTTTTCAACATTCCGGAAAAGCTTTACGGGCGCGAGGCGGATGTCGCGACGATGCGCCGCGTGTTTGACCGCGTGTGCGTGGGCGGCAGCGAGTTGCTGCTGGTATCCGGGATCTCGGGGATCGGCAAGTCTTCTTTTGTCCACGAGTTGCAAAAAGTGGTGGTGCGCGAACAGGGCTTTTTCTTGGAAGGGAAATTTGATCAGTTTAAGCGCCACCTTCCGTATGACGCGCTGTTGCAGGCGTTGCGCGGGCTGATGCACCAATTGCTGACCGAAAGCGAGGCGAGCATCGCCCGCTGGCGGGACAAGTTGTTGCAAGCGCTCGGCCCCAACGGTCAGGTGCTGATCGATGTGATTCCGGAGTTGGAATTGATCATCGGAGAGCAACCGCCGGTCGGCACGCTTCCGCCCGCGGAAACGCTGAACCGTTTCCAGTTGGTGATGAACAACCTGTTGCGCGTGTTCACGCAACGGGAACATCCGCTGGTGCTGTTTCTCGATGATCTGCAGTGGGCCGACTCGGCTTCCTTGCAGTTGATCGAGGCGTTCATGGCGGACGAAAGCAACGCGCATTTGTTGTTTATCGGCTCCTACCGCGACAACGAAGTCAGCGCCGAAGACCGTCTGCTGACGATGATCGCCGATTTGCAGAAGAAAGGCCGTCCCGTCACAGACATTCGCCTGCAGCCGTTCGAGGAGGCGACGGTGACGCGCTTGCTCGTCGATACGTTTGCGTGCGAGGAGGAGCAGGCCGCGCCGTTTGCCCGCTTGGTGACGGAAAAGACGAACGGCAACCCGTTTTTTGTCAAACAGTTTTTGCAAGGGCTGTATGAGCAGCAACAGGTGGTGTTCGATTCGTCGCTCGGACGGTGGACGTGGGAGTTGGACGTGATTCGCGAGTTGGAGATCACCGACAACGTGGTCGAATTCATGCTCGCCCAAGTGAAAAAATTGCCTCCCTCCACGCAAGACGTGCTGAAAGTCGCCGCTTGTATCGGCAACACGTTCGATCTGCGGGCGCTGGCGTATGGGTGCGGTCGTTCGGTGACGGAGATCGCCGACGAGCTCTGGCTGGCGTTGCAGGAAGGGATGATCGTGCCGGTCGGCATGGCGTACAAGCTGTTGTACGCGACAGGGACGGAGGAGCCTGCCAAGTTCAACCCGGCGTTTCGCTTTCTGCATGACCGGGTGCAACAGGTGGCGCATTCGCTGTTGAGCATGGAGGAGCAGCAGGCGGTGCATCTCGCGATCGGACAGTTGCTTTTGTCGCAAGCGGAGCGGATCGAGCAGGAGGAGCGCCTGTTTGAGATCGTCAACCACCTGAACATCGGGCGACGGTTGATTGCGAATCAGGACGAGCGGATCGCCCTCGCACGCCTCAATCTGCTGGCCGGGCAACGGGCGAAGCAGGCGACCGCCTATGAGCCGGCTCTGCGCTACCTGCACCACGGCACCGACCTGCTGGAAGCGGAGGAGGATTGGCAGCGGCAGTACGACCTGCTCTTTCCGTTAACGCAGGAACTGGCCGAAGTCGAGTATCTGTGCGAGCGGTACGAGCAGGCCGAATCCCTGATCGACCAACTGATCGAACGGGCACAGCCCCCGCTGCACAAAGCGCAGGTCTACAACCTGAAAGTCTCGCTCTACACCCACCTCGCCCGCTTCACGGAGGCGATCGACGTCGGGGTGGAGGCGGCGCGGATGCTCGGGATTCGCCTGCCGAAAAAGATGGGCAAAGGCAGTGTGGCGGTGGCGTTTTTCAAGATGTATCGCAAGTTGCGCCGCTATTCGTTCGACGACCTGCTCAACTTGCCCGTCGACGAGGACCCGGTGCGTGCGGAGTTGCTGAAGATCTTCCTCAACCTCTGCACGACCACGTTCGCTTTTAACCAAAATCTGTTCGCGCTCCTGATCCTGCAAGCGCTCGACCTGTCGTTGAAATACGGCAACAACATGCTGTCCGCGATGGGCTACGGCGGAATCGGCATCCTGATCGGTGCGATCCTCGGCGATTATCAGAAGCTGTATGACTACGGCGTGCTCGGGTATCGCATCGACAGCCGGTATGGCATCGATT
>DASTWJ010000244.1:0-7872 GCA_035776695.1 Bacilli bacterium | reverse complement strand
GAATCTCCTGCCCGATGATGCCCTTCTCCTTCTCGACGCTCTCATCGGTAAAATACGGCTGCTGCACGAAGTCGAGCAGGATGTTGACATTCTTCTCGACGTTGTCCGTGCAGGAGAACAGGTACGAGGTGATGTCAAACGACGTAAACGCGTTCGGAGAGGCTCCGTACTCGGCAAACACGTTGAACACGTCTTCCCCGTCCGGCTGTTCGAACATCTTGTGTTCGAGGAAATGGGCGATGCCGTCGGGCACGACCGTCGGTTCGGTCTCGCCCGGCACGGTGAACTCGCGGTCGATCGAGCCGTACTTCGTGGTGAACATCGCAAACGTCTGGTTGAAGCCCGGCTTCGGGATCACATACACGTCCAGCCCGTTTGGCAGTTGGTTATGGTACGCGGATACTTGCAATTGCTCGCTGCGAATCTCACGCATGCCTCATTTCCCCTCCTTGTTCTGCAGTTTGTACACCGTGGCGATCTGCACGCCTTGCGCGACGCGCTTCACGTCTTCTTTGGTCACCTTCTGAATCGCCGCGATCGTCTCCTCCTGCGGGCGGATGCGTCCGGCGACCACGCCGTTGACGTGCATGTTGATCAAACCGGTCGGCGAGTCCATGCCGGTGCGCGTGCCGTTGATCAGGCCCTTCACCGTAAACGACAGCTCTTCATCGGAGATCTCGCCTTGCTTGATCAGCTCCAACTGCTCCTCCATGATCGACAACGCCTTGTCGAAGTTGGCGAATTCCACGCCGGCCAGCACGACGATCGAGCCTTTGAGCGAGTCGTACACAGAGGTGGCATAATAGGCCAACGAATGTTTCTCCCGCACGTTGAGGAACAGCTTGGAGTGCGGGAACGCGCCGTAGATGCCGTTGAACACGACCATCGGCAGGTAGTCGTCCGACGCGTAATCGACGTTCGCCCAGAGACCGAGGTTGAGCTTGCCTTGGTTGACTTCCAAACGGTCGACCACTTCCTTGCGAGCCTGTACCTCATGTTCAATCCGAACTTCCGGGAAGTCGCTGCGCGGTTCGCGCTTGCTGTCGAACGTATCGAAGATCAGATTGGCCACCTCATCCACGTCGACATCCCCGACCACATAGATGTGCATCGGTGCCGTGCGCAACAGGTCTTGGTACATCTTGTACAAGTCCTGCCCGCTCACCGTGTCCACCTGTTCTTGGAACCCGAGACGCGGGATGCTGTACGGCTCACCCGCTGCCAACTCACTTACGCAACGTTCGCGAGCATATTGCATTTTGTCGTCGACGACGGCGCGGATGCGCTTCTTGTGCTGCTCCTTTTCCGCCTCGACGTTCTGTTGTTGAAACCCGTCGTTCTCGACGAGCGGGTTGAGCATGATGTCGCTGAGAATGCCGAACGCCTTTTGCAACAGCGGTTCACCCGTGGAGAGGAATTTCTCGTTCGGCACGTCCATCGTGAAGTCCACGACCTGCCGTTCGCCTTTTTTGTCGACCGTCCCGCTCAACGAAGCTCCGTAGAGGTCGTCGAGGGCGAGTTGTAGTCGTTCCGGTGTCGGATACTGCTTCGACCCGCGCATCAGGACGTAAGGCAGCATCGCGAGACCTGTCGCCGTCTCTTCCTGAAGTTCGTGAATCAGGGTGGCGACGATCGTGTTGAATCGGTATTTTTGAGTCGGTAAGACATGTACGTAGATCCCGCGCTGTTCACGCGTTTGGAACTGTGTCATCGCTTCCCATCCTTTCACCGTCTCCGCTTATGTCAATCTATTCCTAGTATGCACCCTTCAGACAAGGAAAATCAAACCAAAACAAAAATCCTCCCGCAACCTGCGTTGCGGGAGGATCTATATTTGCGGGAAATAGGTCTTGCTCAGCCGCGTTTCACCAGATTGCGAGCCGCTGCTTGTGCCACCTCAAAATCGACTCTCGTGATGATCGTGGACTCCTTGATCCAATTCTGCACTTCCCGACTCATCGTCGGAGAAACGTACTTGGGAGCACCGAATTCGGCGATGAGGTCCTTCTTGCTCAAATCATGCCTTGATCGACAATGATTGTTCGTCAGGATCTCCATTAGCTCACCACACGCAGGGCATTGAAACATGGACACAACCTCCTAGATAGAGCCGGAGCGACACCGAAGCGCCAAGCGGGCTCGTAGTCTCGGTTTGGCCACACGATGACCAGGTCAAGCTCATACCACGACTTTTCACTTGATTGTGCAAGTGGAGCGGCACCTGTCTCTCAAGGACAACTGCCACGGGTGTTCAATTGTCAGAATTGATATGCGATTGTAAGTACCAGTCTACACCGCTTGGACGCATTTCTCATGGGGCTATAGTCCTATCTTACAAGAATTTACTGGTAATGGACTGTAAAAAGCGCCTTTCCCCCGAAGGAAAGGCGCTGCTGACGGTGTTACAATTTGGATTTGATGTCCATGAGGTACTTGACGATAACCCCGATCCCGCCGACATAATAGCCGATCGTCACCAGCCAACCGGTCGGTTCGATATCGGTCAAGTTGGCGAGGATGAACAAGGGCAGCACGTAAGTGAGGACGCCGGTCAGGAAGCCGGGCAGTTTGGACAGAGAGAACGTATTGCTCATCAGCGAGCGATAGAGACCGACCAGAATGTCCAAGCCCATCAAACCGAGCACAGCCCACATGGTATAGAGCATCCAACCTGTGAGTTCAAACGACATATGATTTCACTCCCATCATAAAAGGTTGTATCACCCTTCCTTGCTTTCAAAATATGAGAAAGAGAAACAAAAATACCTAGGCGAACGCTCATTTTTAAGAAAAGTTCCGATTTTTCAAGAGGCAGAAAGAAACCTCCCTGTCTTTGTGACAACAGGGAGGTCAATTCGTCGCAATTCTATTGAGAGTAAAGTTTTCGTTAGCCGCGGAAGTTCTTCAATTTTTGCAGGATCTCCGCGCAGACTTCGGCCGATTCGCCGAACCGTTCCGGGGTGTAGTGACGCTCCGCCCAATGAAGCAGTTCCTGGCGCGAATGAAATTCAAACGTTTCCTCGCCGGTCACCGACGAAATCTCGGAAACGACCATCCGCCGCCCGTGCTGGTGCAGGTTGCCTTGGTTCCAGTTGTCAAATTTATAGATGTTCAGCTTCTTGCCACCGCTCATCTCTGATAACCGCCTTTCTTATGTAGGGTTTTGGAAAAAGAGCCCTGCCCGAAACGAGCAGGACTCGGTATGCATTATGGCTTGGTTTGTCGCCGCTTACTCAGGAATTACTTGAGCAGAGCGCCGATCTTCGCCAGGTAGCGCAGTTTGGATGCGTCCTTGACGCGGTACGCGACCCACCCCTTGGCCCGTACTTTGTTGCCGAGGGAGCCGATCGCTTCTTTGCGACCGAGCGACGCAACGGCACCCAGCAGGTGCGGTTCGAATTTGTCCAGCGTCAAGTGCTTCATCGTCGCGTAGACGTTGACCGCCGCGTTCTCGCCCATCTGGGTGGAGATCTGTGCCGTCGGCGGGTACGGACGGCCGTTCGGCGAAAGGACGTAGCACGCGTCACCCACGATCCACACGTCCTTCTCACCCGCTGCACGCATGTATTCGTCGACTTTGGCGCGACCGCGCGGTTCGGTTTCGAAGCCGGCATCGATGACGACTTGGTTCCCGCGCACGCCGCCGGTCCAGATCATCGTCTCCGCTTCGATCACATCGCCGTTTTTCAAGTGGACTTTGCCCGGTTCGACTTGGACGACCGGCTGGCCGATGACGAACTGAACGCCGCGCGCTTCCAGCGATTGTTTCGCAAAGGCGACCAGTTGCTCGTCAAAGCCCGGCAGGATCATCGGAGCCGCTTCGACGTTCATCAGTTTGACCGCGTTCTTGTCGACGCCGTATTTGCTTGCCAGTTCCGGCATTTTGTCAGCCAGTTCGCCGACGAGCTCGATGCCGGAGAAGCCTGCGCCGCCGACGACGAAGGTCAGCAGGCTTTGCTTCTTGGTCTTCTTGTATTCTTCGAAGCATTGTTCGATATGTTCGCGGATCTTGATCGCTTGGTTGACCGACTTCATGGTGAAGGAGTGCTCCTTCAGCCCCGGAATGCCGAAGAACTCGGTCTCGGAGCCCAGTGCGACGATCAGGTAGTCATAGGACAGCTCTTGCTCGCCCAGTTTGACGGTCTTCGCTACTTTGTCGATCGCTTCGACGGAGTCTTGGATGAATTGAACCTTCTTGCCGCCGAGGATCGAGTTGATCGAGATCGTGATGTCCTGCTCGGTTTTCGCACCGACAGCCGGCTCGTGCAGTTGCGTGATCAGTTGGTGATACGGATGTTTATTCACGAGAATGATTTCAACTTGTGCAGATGTCGTAAGCTTGTCGAGTTTCAGTGCCGCTACCAGACCGGCGTAGCCAGCACCTAAGATTACTACTTTTTTCGCCATGATTCCCCACCCTAGTTGTGTAGAATTTCACATACTCTTCTTCCATTCTAGCAATCTTGAGGGATACGTCAAGCAAAATTGTTACTGTTTCATGAAGTATTTGTCTGATAACTTGTCTTAGGTTCTATGGTTATGGTATCATATAGGCGGTTTCTTCAACCGTTCCATTTTTTGTAGTCATTTGTCGAAATAGAGAAACGTCCCCGCCGGTAGGTGTCGGGGACGTTTTTTTGTGTTGGCCGTTAGACGGGCCACTCTTCTTGGCGGTAGGACATGTCCCAGAACATCCACTCGTAGCGGCTGCCGGTCAGGTAGAGGTCGATCAGGCGCTGTTGCTCGGCTTCAGGCAGGTTGGCGGCCAGTCCGTCGAGCCAGCCACGAAGCCAGATGGAAAGTTCGCCGAAGTCGGGGGCGGCGTACATGTTCACCCATTCGGTGTAGAGCGAGCCGTTGTCCGCTCCCCCCTGCTCTTGCAGACGCAAGGCGATCTCGTGGTAGCCCCATTGGCAAGGCAGGATCGCGGTGACCATTTCGGCGAGGGTGCCGTTTTGGGCGGTGTGGAGCAGGTGACGGGAGTAGGCGTGAGCGGTCGGGGCGATCTGCGCGTTCTCCAGTTGCTCGGGCGTGATGCCGAACTTCGCGGCGTATTGGCGGTGCAGGTCCATTTCGACGTGCAGGGTGGCGTGGAGCAGTTCGGCGAATTTGCCCATGGTCGGCAAGTCTTGCGCTTTGGTCGCGGCCAGTGCGAAGAGGCGGCAGTATTCGATGAGGTATAAGTAGTCCTGCACCATGTAGTAGGCGAATTTGTCAGGGGCGAGCGTGCCGTTGCCCATTTCGGTGACAAAGGGGTGCTCGTGGATTTGGCGCCAGATCGGGTCGGCGACTTGGCGCAGGCGTTCGGTAAATGTGGTCATGCCGGATTTTCTCTCCTTTTCGCCCGTCAGTCTGGGCGGTCTATTCAAGAATCAGCATAACAAAAAGGGCTATGTTTGGCACCCTGTCAGTTCCAAGGCGTATTGGAGTTTGGAGATGGCGCTTTGTTCGATCCGGTCGCCGTAGGTGTCGCGAAAGTGGGCGACGGTGTTCAGCAGGTCTTGTTCGGAGCCTGTGAGGAGTTCGAATTCGATTTCGTAGAGTTTGTGTTCTTTGCAGACGTCGAGGATGGAGACGTCGTCGAAGCAGACTTCGGCTTGGAAGGTCGGCCGGTCGAGCAGGAAGACGGTTCGTTCGGCGCGCAGCATGACGAGCGGCACGATTTGGTCGTAGGTGGTTCCGATTTCGTCGAGCAGGGCTTGGAGGGCCGGTGAGTCGGGGGGCAAGGTGTCGAGGTGGCCGGGGTAGGTTTCTTCGATTTCTTCGCGCTTGTGGGCGTCTTTGGTGTCGCGTTTGATGGTGAGGATCGATTGGTTGTCGAGGATGCGCAGGCGCAGGCCGATGCGGCAGTCGTTGAGTTCGTTGCCGGCGGTGTTGTAGTATTGGTTGGTTTGGTGTTCGATGTGGTGGACTTGGTGGTCGGCTTGGTAGAGGGTTTTGAGGTCGTGCCAGGTTTGTTTGTCGGTGCGGAATTTGATTTCGGTTTCGATGGGCATGGGGGGTCACCTCGGTGTTGTTTGGTTGATGGGTTTTATTGTATCACAGGGAAAACCAGCCGTATGGGGGACGGCTGGTTTTTTTAGGTTCCGATGTGGTTTTAGCGGCGGATGAATTCTTGGGTCCAGTAGTAGCTGTAGTTGCCTCCGATGGCGGTGCCGCAGCCGATTTCGGTGTAGGTGGCGTTGAGGATGTTGGCGCGGTGGCCGGGGCTCTTCATCCAGGCGGCGACGACGGCTTCGGGGGACTGCTGGCCGGCTGCGATGTTTTCGCCGGCGGAGGTGAAGTGGATGCCGAAGTTTTTGATCATGGTGAAGGGGGAGCCGTAGGTTGGGGAGGTGTGGTCGAAGTAGTTGCGGTTGCGCATGTCTTCGGCTTTGAAGCGGGCGACGCGTTGGAGTTCCCAGTTCATTTTCAGCGGCTTGAGGCCGTTTTTGGCGCGTTCGTTGTTGGTGAGGTTGACGACGCGGGTTTGGAAGCTGGCGACTTTCGGGTCGAGGAGCGGGATGGTCAGTTTCTGGCCGGGGTAGATGAGGTTCGGGTTGGGTAGGCGGTTGGCGCCGATGATTTCGGAGACGCCGGTTTGGTATTTTTGGGCGATTTTCCAGAGGGAGTCGCCGCGTTGGACGGTGTAGGTGGTGGTGGAGGCGGCTTCGGCGTTGTCGGTGACGGACGGTAGGATGACGGTGGTGGCGAGGAGGAGGGATGATAGGGTGCCTAGGAGCCATTTTTTCATGGGTGGGAACCTCCCTTTGTGTTGTTGTATCGTGGGTAGTTTTCCTCGGGAGGGTAAAGGATAATGCTAGGAGGGTGTTGGGGGGATTGGGTTGGGACGGTTTTGGAGGGTGGTAGTTGGCGTTAGCCTATAATTGTTTGATGTTGTCTGGCTCGTTGTCTGGCTCGTTGTCTGCGGACCATCGTCTCGCTGGTCGTTGGTCTAGCGTTGGTGGTTTTCGCGTCAGCGTTTTGAGGGAGTTGGGCTGGCGCCTAGCCGCTACGGGGGGAAGGGGGTTCCTCCGGGTTCGGGGTGAAATCGCATTCCTCCCTTTGGAGTAAGAGCAGGCGGGTGGAATGCGATTTCAATCTCACCTCTCCGGAATCCCCCTTCCCCCCTCCGCTTACCTAGACGGCAGGCAACCTCCTCTGCCTTCTTGTATTTGTAGAACAGATTCTTGGATATTTTAGATGGATGATAAGGGGGGATCTTCTTGTTCAGCAATATTGGAGTACCGGGGTTGATTTTGATCATGGCTGTCGCCTTGGTTCTGTTTGGTCCGCAGAAGATGCCGGAGTTGGGGCGGGCGCTTGGAAAGTCGTTGAAAGAGTTCAAGCAGGGCTTGGCGGGTATTGTGGAGGACGATGAGCGGAATCCTAGAGAGGGGTAATCCTTTTTCGAGGAGGGGTTTGAATGGATCAGAAGGCGATGCAGAGAAATATTGAGACTTATATTTTGCAACAGTTGCAAGCTGGGAATTCGTTCGAGACGACGTACGATGTCGCAAGCCAGTTGGATGTGCCCGTGACGATGGTCGATCGCGCCATGCGCAATCTCACCGCCCAAGGGTATCCGGGGCTTCCTTACGATCAGGCAACGGAATTCTAGGCAAGCAACGATCTTGAGTACCCTAACAACTCGCGAGTACGTAACTACCTCACAAGTTCGTAACGTATCTCCGAGTACGTAAGCTAACTAACGAGTGCGACGTATCCCGAGTCCGTAATCTAACTCACAAGTGCGATGTAACCCGAGTTCGTAATCTAACTCACAAGTGCGACGTAGCCCGAGTTCGTAATCTAACTCACGAGTGCGACATAGCCCGAGTACGTAATCTAACTCACGAGTGCGACGTATCCCGAGTCCGTAATCTAACTCAC
>DASTWJ010000243.1:0-13162 GCA_035776695.1 Bacilli bacterium | reverse complement strand
CGAGGCATTTTTGCACGACAACGGCTATGCGGCTGCGGCGGAGCGCGAGGCGTTGCTGCAGGAGATGGACACGGCCGCTCTGCGGATCGCCGAACGGTTGGAAGCGAAGGCCGGGCGGATCGGCGAGCTCGGCATCGACTTCGGGCTGACGAAACAGGGACGCTTTTTCCTGATCGAAGTCAACCCGCGGCCGGGCCGTCAGATGCTAAAAGAAACGGCGCCCGACGTACGGGCGTTGTCACTTCGGCGCAATCTTGAATATGCTAAGTTCACAACGGGTTATGAATACCAACTATAGCGTCGGCTACACCTGAGAGGGGAGGGAAGGCGGAGGACATGGAACAGGCAACGAACCGACTTCGCATCGAGTCCGCTTCTCCGGCCCGAGGCAGGGTGATCTACGTGCCTGCGCAATGGCTGAAGGATCAGGGAATCCACGCAGGGGAGTATCGAGTGAGTTTCGGTGTCAAGGAGGTACGGGCCGAGGTGCGATTCGCCTCGAAATACAGAGGTCGAGACGGCGTCGCCGTCGTGTCTCAGGACCTTGCCCGAAGTTTGTGTCTGCCAAACGGGGTGTGGCTCGCCTTCGAGCAAGTGGGCGAGCGACACCTGCGTTTCGGCGACCTGTTCGCTTTGCTCGCCAACGTTAAGGCGAACGGGGAACAGGTCAAGGGTCAGCAAGCGAAAGTGTTTCGCAATTTGTTACAAGCGGCGGAGGAACTCTCGATGTTCGGGTACGTATTTGCACCCCAAGACATCGAGTGGGAAGAGGAGACGGCGGTCGGCTACTACCTCGGCGACAACGGGTTGTGGCAAAAAGCCCGCTTGCCGTTGCCCGATGTGGTGTACGACCAGATCATCTCACGCCGCTTTGAAAAAAGTGCGGAGGTCGCCTCGGCGCGCGGTCGGCTGAAACGATTGCTGCCCAAGCGCTATTTTAACCCCGGCTATTTTGACAAATGGCAGGTACACGGCTGGTTGGCGGGCGACTCGCGCACGCGGGGGTATGTGCCGGAGACGATCCGCTTTCAGGCGTTGGAGGAGACGGCACGATTTGTCTATACGCATCCGGAAGTGTACATGAAGCCGATGCACGGGAGCTTGGGCGTCGGGATCATGCGCGTGCGTCGCCTGTCGGACGGCCGCGTGTTCTATCAGCGCAAACGCAGCGACGGGCAGTTGAAGCAAGGTTATGCCGGTTCGATTACGCAGTTTCTGAAGACGAACGCAAGGCGGCTGAAGCGCGGCGGCTATCTGACGCAAAAAGCGTTGCACTTGCAGCGTTGGAACGGGCGACCGTTCGACATTCGCCTCCTGTTGCAAAAAGACGGCACGGGCAAGTGGCAGCGCACGAAGTCTTTTTGCCGGGTGGCGCAAGAAGGGGAAATCACCAGCAACCTGTCGACGGGCGGCGACGCGTTTGCCGTGAAGCAGGTGCTGAAAGACATTTTGCAAAACGAACGCAGCGTCAACCAAGTGATGAAGGAGCTGCGCCGGATCTCCGAAGATGTGCCCGCCGTGATCGAGGCGGCGCAGGACGGGGTGATCGGCGAGCTCGGTTTGGATCTCGGGCTGGATGAGTTCGGCCGCATCTGGGTGATCGAAGTGAACGCCAAGCCATGGAAGAAGCCGAACACGGAAGAGGGCGAATGGAAAAACCTCGCGCTGTTGGCGTTCCAACGCCCCGTGATGTATGCCAAGCATCTGTGTTCGATGTACCGAGATCGCGCAAGGAGAGAAAGGAGCTAGGGTTTAATGGGGTACCTGCTGTTGCATTCGAACCAACCGTCCGCCAAGCGATTGTTGCAGCGCGTGGAAGAGTGCACCGGCGTGGACAGTCCGATCCGAGCGAGTCGCGACGATGTCGTGATTCGCTGGGGGAACGTGGACGGGGATGACAGCCAGGCCGCCTGGACCCTCAATCCCCGACAAGCGATCCTCAATACGAGGAACCGTTCGCGCATGTTGCGCGTGCTGAAACAAAACGGGGTCTATTCCCCTTCCGTATCGAGTGCGGACGAATGGCGCAGCGATCTGGCGCGCGATGTGCAACTCGATTCGCAAAAGCGGGTGCGCATCGCCCGCCATTATCGCGTGCCGATCTTTGACATGCAACCGTTGAGCCTGTTTAAAGCGGAGGAGCCGGATATCTGGCTCGACCAAGGCAACGGGACGAGAAAAAAATTCGCGGAGGTCGAATTTGACGAAGATGTGTACGCGACGCGAGCCGTACGACTGGCGTTGCGGGCGATTCACGCGCTAGGACTCGACTTCGGGCTGGTGTCTGTCGGCATCACCGCTCGCGACCGCACGATCGTGCTCGATGTGACGCCGCAACCGCGCCTGCGCGGGCGGATGCTCGAACTGTTCGAGGAGGCGGTCGATTCGTTTGTGATCCGCGATCGGGAGGAGGAGCGGATGTTTCGGGAAGAGGGGCGCAACAGCGTGCCTTTTCAAATGGGCACCGACTTGGAGTTTATGTTGCGCTCGCCCCGCGGCAAATTGGTGCTCGCGTCCCGCTACCTGCCTCGCAAAGGTCGTGTCGGGTGCGACGATCGCAGCATCAACCTCGACCAGAAGCGCTTCCCGCTGGCGGAGTTGCGACCTTACCCCGCTACGACGCCGGAAGGGTTGCTCCACAACATCAAAGACGCGTTGGTCGAAGCGGATACGTTGATCAAAAGCCAAAAGGTGCAGTGGCTGGCCGGTTCGATGCCGTTCTCGCCCTACTCGATCGGCGGGCATCTGCATTTCAGCGACTTGGGGTTTTCCTCCCGGTTGGTCAAGGCGTTTGACAACTACCTGGGCTTTCCTTTAATGATGATCGAGGACAGTCACACGGCGACCAAGCGGCGGCCGAAGTACGGGTTCTTGGGCGATGTGCGCTTCAAGACGCATGGCGGGTTTGAATACCGCACGCCCGCCTCGTTTCTCGTGTCCCCCGAGGTGACGGAAGCGGTGCTGGCGTTGGCCTATGTCATCGCCATCCACCACCGGCAACTGACGGCCGATCTGTTCACGCACCCCCGTACCCAGCGCTACTTTTACAAGTCGGATAAGGCGGCGCTGCGCGAGGACTTCGAGTTGGTCTGGGCGCAGTTGGAGCGCACTTCGACGTACCGACGCTATCAGGATTCGCTGAAGATCATCCCGCAGATGGTGCGCAAGGGCGTGTCATGGAACGAAGCGGTCGACATTCGCCGCGAGTGGGAGTCGGTGTTGGAGCAGGTCCATCACTCGTTGACCAAGCCGACCGCCGTGCAGGACCGCAACGACCGCAAGCGGAACGGTCGCTCGAACCATTGGGCCAGGTAGCCTCCTGACAGGGGCACCTGGCCGATTTTTTGCATAGGATATCGCACCGGAGCCTGTGACAGCAGCTGGGCCGACGTATGAAATGAACCAACATCGGGAGGGGTTTGCGTGAAACCCAGAAAATCCCCCAACGAGAGAAAAACGCGCCGTGGCACGCGTCCGTCGCTGTACGGGGGCACCCGCCGCGGAGCACGCGTTTTCAGCCAGGAGGATGACAACAAAAGCGAAAGCAAGGGGGAGGCTCTGCGCGAGTTGCCGCCGGTGCGAACGCCACGGACGCACGCGGGGTCGGAGCGGCCGGTGATCGGGATCTTGACGCTCGGCGTGCGTGACGACCGCAAACGACCGATCGGCGGACGCACCGGCTTGCTGGGCGATTTCGTCCGCGCGGCTTTGGAGCAGAACGTCACCTGTTATGTGTTTAACGCCGGAGCTGTCGATTGGATCGGCGGGACGGTGCGCGGCGTCACCATGGAGTCCCCCGATGGCAAAGGATCCAGTGCCCAGTGGAAGCGCGGACGGTTTCCGCTGCCGGATATCGTATACAACCGCGTGCCCCATCGCAAGGGCGAACGCAGCGAGGCGGTGCTTCGGTGCAAGCGCCGTTTCGAGGAACTGGGCATCCCGCTGTTCAACGAACGCTTTTTGAACAAGCGGGAGATGTATCGCTTCCTGCTGAACGACCCGCGTTCGCGCGACTTGATCCCCGAGACGGAACCACTGCGCAAGTTTGCGCCGTTCGAAGCGTTTCTGCAGCGGCACGAGCTGGTCTATCTCAAGCCGACGGGCGGATCGCTGGGCAGCGGGATTCTGCGCGTCAGGCGCTCGTCGCAAGGGGGGTACCATGTGCGCCTGCGCAGCGGCAAACGCCATGTGAGCCGCACGTTCGTAAAAGTGTCGGAGCTATACGACTTCGTGCGCCAGACGGGCACGGGGCGCGTCTATCTGATGCAACAGGGCGTGGATCTGAAGCGCCATGAAGGCAACCGCACCGATTTTCGCGTGCATCTGCACAAGAACGGTGCGGGAGAGTGGGAGGCGGCCGGGATCGGAGCCAAGGTCGCGGGCAGCGGCGCGGTGACCACGCATGTTCACAACGGCGGTCACGTGCTGAACGGCGATGAGGTGCTGGAAACTTGGTACGGTCCGGACGCGGACGAGATGCGCGACAAGTTGATCGCTGCCTCGGTACAGGTCGCCGTGGTGTTGCAAGGGCTGCTCCACGGCCCGGTCGGCGAGTTCGGCCTCGACGTGGCGATCGACGAAGCGGATCGCATCTTTGTGTTCGAATCGAATGCCAAGCCGGGGCGGGCGATCTTCAAGCATCCCGACCTGCGGGCGGCGGGACGACGCTCGGCGCAGATGGTAATCGAATACGCAGGCTATCTCGCGCAACAACGGGTGACGGAAGGAGGGATCGGCGGATGAGGCGCAAAGACATCATCCACATCGGCGTCCGCACGGACGGCGTGTCGACAGATACGGGCCGCAGTTCGGACGGACTGCCGTGGTACCTCTCGATCTCCGAAACGGCGCGGCGGGAAGTGCAACTGCCCTACCACCGCAAACTGCGCGTGCGGATGAGTCCGACCAGCGACCCGATCATCCTGCCCGTCGAGCCGCATTGGCGGGCGCGGTTCTCCACCCGCGACGTGCTCGTGCCTGTCCGCGTCAACAAGAACAAACACGGCATCGTGCTCGGCCCGATCGTCGGCATCTTGACCGTCAAGCGTCCGGGGCAGGCGAGCGGGTTTCGCGGGAACAAGGCGAATTTTCGCGACATCGTGTTGGCCGGCAAACGGCTGGGCGTCACCGTGTTCGTGTTCACGCCGGACGGGTTGATCTCCGACAACCGCGTAAAAGGCTACGTGCTCTCGGGGCGCACGGGCTCTAGCGGCAAGCGGATCTGGAGGCGCGTCGTGCTGCCCCTGCCGTCCGTGGTCTACAACCGCGTGCCGGATCGGGAGGCGGAGCAGACGGCCGCCGTGCGCCGAGCGAAAAAATGGCTGGAGGAGCGCGGCATCGTGCTGTTCAACAACGGGTTCTTCAACAAGCGGGAGGTGCATGAGTGGCTCTTGGGGTCGGAAGCGACCGCCCGCCACCTGCCGCACACGGAGGAACTGCGCGACGAACGGCAGATCGGTCGCCTGCTGCGCCGCTACCCGTTGCTCTACGTCAAGCCGGTCGACGGCAAGGCGGGGGAAGGGATCATTCAGATCCGCCATGAAGGGCGCGGCTACCGCGTCGTCTACCAGAGCGGCGGCAAGCGCACGGCGATGCGCTACGGCTCACGCAAGGAGGCGGCGCAGGCGGCCTATCGCAAAGCGGCGGGACGGTCGTATCTGCTGCAGCAAGGCATCTTCCTCGCCAACCATGACGGACGGCTGTTCGACCTGCGCGTGTTGCTTCAGAAGAACCGCTACGGCGAATGGCGTGTCACCGGCCTGGGTGCGCGAATCGCCGACCGAGACGGGATCACCACCCACGTCCCCAACGGCGGCCGAATCGAGAAAGCGTACATCGCCCTGCAAGGGGCGTTCGGTCAGGCGAAAGGCCGGAGCGTCGAACTTCGAGCGCGGGAGGCGGCCTTGCAGATGGCGCGGCGCATCGAAGAGGAAGCGAAAAGGGAAGGTGGCGAGATCGGCGAGATGTCGATGGACATCGGGGTGGCGGCCGACGGGGAACTGTGGTTCTTTGAAGCGAACGCCAAGCCGATGAAGTTCGACGAACCGCTGATTCGGAAAAAATCGCTGTTGCGCTTGGTGCAGTATTGCGACTATCTGGCGCGGGTGAAATAGAGGAGAGCCGCGAGCAACGGCCAAGACCCTGTGCGTACGCGAAACCGGCGTGCCCGCAGGGTCTTTTTTTCAGGAAGGAATTGGACTGGCGGGTGACGAACAAGTACACGACGAGTTTCGCACGAGGATGATACAACCGAGAATGGAGGACTCGCAACCGATGACACAAGTACGCATCTACCAGATGGACGCTTTTACACATATTCCGTTCGGCGGCAACCCGGCGGGCGTCGTACCGAATGCGGACGGCCTGACCGCCGAGCAGATGCAGCAGATCGCCCGCGAGATGAACTGTTCGGAGACGGCGTTCGTGATGAGCACCGATACGCCGGGCGCCGATGTGCGCGTACGCTTTTTTACCCCGACGGAGGAGATCGACCTCTGCGGACATGCGACGATCTCGACGTTTGTCGTGTTGGGGCTGGAGAATTATTTTCAGCGCGACTTTCCGTTTACGGTGGTGCAGGAGACCAATGTCGGCCTGTTGCCGGTGACGGTGTCTCGAGACGAGCAGGGGCGGGTGCATGCCCTGATGACGCAGGCGACTCCGCGCTTTGAAGAGTGCCCGATCACGCCGAACGAAGCGGCGAAGCTGTTGGGGCTGTCTCCGGCCGATATCGACCCCAACTTGCCGATCGGTTTGGCGTATACCGGTCTGTGGGACCTGTTGGTGCCGATCAAGTCGGTCGAGGCGTTCAAATGGATCAAGCCCGACCTGCACGCCATTGACAACCACAACCGTTCGATCGGCGTCGCGAGCACGCATTGCTATTCGCTGGAGACGGTGGAGGAAGGGTCGCATTTGCACACGCGGGACTTCTCCCCGGCGTTCGGGATTCCCGAGGACCCGGCGACGGGCACGGCCAATGGGGCGCTGGGCGCGTTTTTGCTGCATCATGGCGTATTCACGCCGCAGCAGGAGCAGTTGCGGTTGGTGGTGGAGCAGGGCTTTGAGATCGGTCGTCCCAGCTACCTGACCGTCGAAGTGGATGGGGAGCCGAATTCGCCGCGTACAGTGCGCGTGGGCGGGACGGCGGTGCCGATCATTCAAGGGACGATGACGTTTTAACCAAGGGGTGCCCCTTTCCGGAGAAGGGGGTGCCTCTTTACGTTTCGGCTAAAATTGCGTAACATGCTAATCATAGTGAAGAGAGTCCAAGCTTTTATTATTTGTTGCGGAGGCTATGCATGAACGATCGCTTGCAGTTGTTTCTGATGAACCTGATTCCGAAAAATACGATCTCGCGGCTGGCGGGGGCGTTTGCCCGCAGTCGTTTTTCCCGACGGGTGATCCCGGCGTACATTCGCAAGTTCCAAATCAACGTGGACGAGGCGGAGAAAGCGGTACACGAGTATCCGAACCTCGTCGAATTTTTTACCCGACGGTTAAAAGAAGGACTGCGTCCCGTTGATCCGCGTCCGGGCGTGATCGTCTGCCCGGTCGACGGCAAAGTGTCGCAAACAGGCCGGATCGAGCAAGGGCGCCTGCTGCAGGCCAAGGGCGTGCAGTACACCGTCGAGTCGTTGCTCGGCGGCGACAAGGAGCGGGCCGAGCGCTATGAAGGCGGCACGTTTCTGACCGTCTACCTCAGCCCGACCGACTATCACCGCATCCACACGCCGCTGGCGGGTCAGGTGACCGAGTTTCTGTATGTGCCGGGCACGTTGTTCCCGGTCAACCCGTTCGGCGTGCGTGCCGTGCCGGGGCTGTTTGCGAAAAATGAACGGCTGATCACCTACTTCGCGACGGAGGCGGGAGAAGTCGCCTTGGTCAAAGTCGGGGCGACGATCGTCGGCTCGGTCAAGGTCGAGTATGACGAGCAGGCCGGCACGAACATTCGCGGCGGTCGCTTGCAACGGGAGATTTTGCAGAACGGGCCGTCCTATGGCAAAGGGGCGGAAGTGGGGCGCTTTGAGTTCGGGTCCACGATCATCCTGCTGTTTGAGCCGAGGCAGGTCGAGCTGTCCGCCCGCCTGACGCCGGAAACGGTCGTGCGGATGGGCGAAGCGATCGGCGAAGTCAAACCGTAACCGGAGCCTGTCTGCGGGCATCGCCCTCGGGCAGGTCACATAGTATGAGAAAACTCACTCTTTTCTGATAAAGGAGTCTGATACATGAATCGATTCGTGAACGTCAAGTCGCTGGCCGGAGAGTTGAAGCGGTCCGAAGTGCGCCGCGGCGTCGGATACCGCTTGACGACGAAAGAGTTGGTCTTGCTGCGGGAGGACCAATCGTTTCATATTTACTTGGACGACATTCTCGGCGTGTTCTCGCAAGACGAAGAGGATGTCACCACGCACACGGAAAAAGTGGGCGACACGAAAGTCTCGGCCCATTTCGGGCGTTCGACCTACAAGATCGTGACGCACAAGATGTCGATCTACAACCGCAGCGGCATGCATGAAAAAGGGTCGTCGACCCTCTACACCAGCCTGTCCGACGGCTTCAGCCGTCAGCTGCTTTCCCTGTTGAAGGCGCAGTAGAAGCGGGAAACAAACGGGCGGTCGCCCGCATACGATATCCCAGAGTTTGTCGAGAACTGGGGGAATCGTCATGGCCGTTGGCAAAAAAGCGGGCAGCAAGAAAAAGAAAGTGCTCACGAGCGAGAACCGGCAGCAGCAAATGCCGATCGTGACGGTGGACGTCTGCCAAAAGTGCCCAAGCGTCTGCGCGCGCGGGGTCGCGTATATGGAGAAGATGAGCCGACCGGGGAGCATCGGTTTCGGCGTACCGTGCATCTTGCGGCGCAAGTAAGTACTTGTCGGGCTTGCGGGTAGGGGACGATGGGAAATGGGAAGAGGGGGTTTCACCTGTGATTGACCAGATTGACACACTCGTACCGGACGTATCGGTTCACTCGGTGAACCCTCGGGACCCGGTGATCGTCAGCGCCCATCCGGAGACGTGGCGCTGCATCGGCGTGGGCAACTCCGCCGCCGTGTTCCAGCCCAAAGACCGACCGGATCTCGCCGTGAAAGTCTATGCGCGTGATCGGGCGGAGATCGCCGCTCGGGAAGCGAGCATCTATCGGCAGTTGGGCGACTCCGCCTATTTTCCGCACTATTATGGCCACGGGGATCGCTACTTGGTGATCGAGTATCGCCAAGGGATCAACCTCTATGACTGCCTCGTGCAAGGGCATTTTATCCCGGAGCAGGTGATCCGGGATGTGGACGCGGCGATCGCCTACGCCAGAGAGCGTGGGCTGAACCCGTCCGACATTCATGTGAAAAACGTCCTCGTCCATGAAGGGCGGGGCTATCTGGTCGACGTGTCCGATTACACCAACCCGGACGTCTGCAAGCGGTGGGACACGTTGAAAAAGGCGTACTATGAGTACTACCTCGACCTGTACAAACCGGGTCTGGCCGTGCCAAACTGGATCTTGGAGACGATTCGCAAGTGGTACAAAGCGACCGAAGGGGAAGGAAACATCGCCGCTTTTGCCGACCGGATCAAGCGCATGTTCTTCTAATTACCAGCAGTCAAAAAGGTTTATCTGTGGTACACTATCGTTGTAGCTACTTCTTACAACTCGAACATTCATTTGTGACTCCGCGCCCGGTGGTAGGGACGGGGTTCTTTTTTATCCCCACGGGTTGGCAATTGTTCCCTGTCCGAGTTGTGGTACAATGAGAGGAACTTGGACGAACTTGTACGGAAGGGAGCGAGCGCGGTGTTTCATGACGAAGACGCGTTGCATAAGCGGTTGCATACCGCCTACTTGAAGATCTACGAACTCGAATCGGCAAACATCATCGCTTCGAACAGGTGGCGGGAAGATGACGGGACGTTTGGCGACCTCGATTTTCATGATGAATATTATTTCGAATTCGTCGGCGGCAACCGCCAAGGGGTGTCGGTGCTGTTGGCGTCGGTCGACGAGCTGGTGCATTATTACCCGGCTTTTCTGATTACCCCGCTGCTGCGCGCCTTCGGTGCTCTGACCGTCCGCGTGCTCAAAGGCTCCCGCGCCTACGAAGGCTCCCTGCTGGCGATCTGGCGCGTCCTCAAACGCCTCGAAAGCCACACTGCCACCGACACCCAAGCCGAAAACGGCTGGGCCGTGCTGAAATCGGCTTGGGAGATCCTGCTTCAAGTGCAAGAGGATATCAGGTATGGGATGTAAGGAACTCCCGTGTTCGTCATCCGCTAAGACCTTTCCATAGATAGACTTCACCAAAACCGCTCTTCTCGGAGCGGTTTTTTCCTTTCCTGTTTCCTCTTCGCTTGCCAACACTTGGATACATCCCCACTATATTGGCAACCCTACCTAACAAACAACCGACCGTACTCCAAAGGAGGGATGGACACTCGTGTCGACCTCAAAACCTTTGATCGTGCAATCGGACGGTACCTTGTTGGTGGAAGCGGCGCACCCGGACTATCCGGCGCTGCGAGACCTCTTGTTGCGGTTCGCGGAGCTGCTGAAAAGCCCGGATCATTTTCACACCTACCGCCTCAGTCGCATCTCCTTGTGGAACGCGGCGGCCAAGGGCAGCACTGCGGAAGAAGTCCTCGGCGTCCTCCACGGCTATAGCCGCTACCCGTTGCCGATGCACCTGCAGCAGTTGGTGCTCCACGAAATGAACAAATACGGCTCGCTGCTGCTCGTGCAGGGCGACGGCTGTTACGAACTGCAAGGCGACCGCTCCCTGCTCGAAGAGATCCGTCTGCTGCCTGAACTCAAACCCTACAAAACCGGCCGCAAGCGCACAGTTCTCCAACTCAAGGAGGGCTCGCGTGGCCCCGTCAAACGCCTGTTGGCCAAACACGGCTACCCTGTGGTCGATCAGATCGGCTATGTCGACGGACAAACTTTGCCACTCAACCTGCGCACCAAAACAGGGCAGGGACACGCCTTCCTGCTTCGTCCGTATCAGACGGAAGCGGTCGACGCCTTCCTCGCCGGCGGTGCCGAAGGGGGGAGCGGCGTGGTCGTGCTCCCGTGCGGTGCAGGCAAGACGGTTGTCGGTCTCACCGCCATCGCCCGCGTCCAAGCCTACACCTTGGTGCTCACCCCGAACGTGCTCGCCGCCCGCCAGTGGATCGCGGAGTTGCTCGACAAGACGGACCTCGACCCGTTTCAGGTCGGCGAATACACCAGCGACCGCAAGGAAGTCAAACCGATCACCGTCACCACGTACCAGATGCTCACCTACCGCAAAGGCGACGTCTACCCGCACTTCGACCGGCTCAACCAAGAGCCGTGGGGGCTGATCGTCTACGACGAGGTGCATCTGCTGCCCGCCCCGATCTTCCGCCTGACCGCCGATGTACAGAGCACCCGTCGCCTCGGGCTGACCGCGACGCTGGTGCGCGAAGACGGTGCGGAAAGCGACGTTTTTTCCCTGATCGGTCCGAAAAAATATGACGTGCCGTGGAAGGAAATGGAGGCGAACGGCTACATTGCGGAGACGACCTGCTACGAAATCTCCGTCCCGATGCCGCACGACTGGCGCATCCGCTACGTCTCCGCCCCGCAACGGCAGAAATACCGCGTCGCCAGCCTCAACCCGCGCAAGATCGACGTGATCCAAGCCCTGCTGCGCCGTCATCATGGCGATCGCATCCTGATCATCGGCCAGTACCTCGAACAGCTCGATCAGGTCGCAGAAGCGCTTCAAGCGCCGCTGTTGACGGGTCAGACGCCGATCGTCGAACGGGAGCGCCTGTTTCACGCGTTTAAGAGCGGGGAGTTGCGCTTGCTGATCGTCTCAAAAGTCGCCAACGTCGCCATCGACCTGCCCGACGCCAATGTCGCGATCCAGATCTCCGGCGCATTCGGTTCTCGCCAGGAGGAGGCCCAGCGCATCGGGCGGCTGTTGCGACCGAAGAGCGACGGAAGCACGTCTTCTTTTTACACCATCGTGTCGCGGGATACGGTGGACAACGAGCTGGCCAACCACCGCCAACTGTTTCTGACGGAGCAGGGGTACGCCTACCGCGTGCTGGAAGCGGAACAATTGCCAACGGAGGGGATGCAACCATGAGGCTCAGCGAATGTTTGAACTCGTCCGATATCGGCGTCCTGCGCAAGATCGCCGACGCCCATGATTTTGAGTGCTCGAAAAGTTCCAAGAACGCGCTGATGCAAGAGATCATCACCCATTTTCACAACCGCCGGTTCGTCGCCGATGCGTACGGCTCGATCCGCGAACACGCGTTTCGCGAGGCGGTGACCCAACTGATGCTCGACTCGCGCCACGAGTTTTCTCAGGAAGAGGTGCTCGCCGTCGTCCGCCGCGCCGGTCAGACCAAAGAGGGCATGGACATCCGCTGGATGAACCGGTTGCAAAAGGAAGGCTGGGTCTACCGGCTGAACTCCAAAGGCGGTCGCCAGTACTATTTCATCCCCGACGATCTGCGCAAGACGATGCGCGAGTTTCTGTCCGACACGCTCAAAGAGCGAGTGAAAGTCGCCGACCAACCGCCGATCGTCTACCGCGACGAACAGTTGACCCTGCTGCGTGACACCGCTGTTTTTCTCAACTTCGTGGGAAAAAATGACGTGCAGATCACCAAGGACGGCACGATCATGAAACGGCAGCAGGGACAGATCCTCGCCCTGTTCGAGATCAAGGAGGAGCCGCTCGGCAAAGTATCCTGGCGCTTCGGCTACGGGCGACGCTTCCACGACTACCCCGACCGTTTCGCCCTGATCTACGACTACTGCTTCAGCCGCGAACTGGTCGCCGAAACGCAAGCCGGCGTCTTGGAGCTGACTTCGAAAGCGCAAACGTGGCTGCAACAGGAGGAGAAGGAGCGCGTCGAGGATCTCTTCCGCTACTGGCGGCTCCTGTACCGTCGCCCGATTCCCAAACTGCGCGTCTGTGTCGCCACCTTGGCCCAAACGGCGAAAGACGAGTGGGTACACGTCGACTCGATGAACAATCTGCTCGCTCCCTACGTCAACGATTATTACTATGACAAGGCACAGACGGTGATGGAACAGCGCATCTACAACATGCTCGTCCACCAAGGGTTGCTCGCACACGGGCAACTGGCTGGCGGCACGGCGGTGATCAAGCTGACCGCGTTAGGGCGG
>DASTWJ010000242.1:0-17225 GCA_035776695.1 Bacilli bacterium | reverse complement strand
AGACGTACCTCGACGCGGTGGAGCGCCTGCGCAAACATGACATCAAGATCTGCTCGCACATCATCCTCGGTTTGCCCGGCGAGACGGACGAGATGATGATGGAGACGGCGCGGGCGGTTGCGAAGATGGATGTGCAAGGGATCAAGATTCACCTGTTGCATCTGTTGAAATACACGCCGATGGTCAAGCAGTATGAAGAAGGTCTGGTCGAGTTTATCGACCAAGACCGCTACATCAAGCTGGTCTGTGACATGTTGGAAATCCTGCCGCCCGACATGGTGATCCACCGTCTGACGGGGGACGGCCCGCCGGATACGCTGATCGGGCCGCTGTGGAGCCTCGACAAATGGGCGGTGCTCAACGGCATCGACGCGGAGATGAAGCGCCGCGATTCGTGGCAGGGGAAGTATTACCGGCCGTGATGGTGCTTCGTCCGCTGTTAGGCTATGTGCGCGAGTTGCTAGAGCGCGTGGTGCAACCGGGCGACGTTGCGATAGATGGCACGATAGGTAATGGTCATGATATGCAGTTTTTAGCGCAACGTGTCGGGGAGACGGGACGCGTGTATGGGTTTGACGTGCAGGAGCGAGCGTTAGTGAAGACGCGGGAGAAGTTGGAAGAGGCAGGGCTGCTCTCGCCAGCGACCCTTTTGCAGGAAGATCATGCGCGGATGGCGGAGTGTCTGCCGGAGGATGTGCGCGGGCGGGTCAAAGCGGTGATGTTCAACTTCGGCTATCTGCCCGGCGGCGACGCATCTGTGGTGACGACGGAAGCCACGTCGATTCCGGCGTTGCAAGCCGCACTGGAATTGCTCGCACCGGGCGGCGTGATCACGGCGATGCTTTATCGCGGGCACCCCGAAGGCAAGGTCGAAGCCGAAGCGGTCATGGCGTGGGCGGAAGGCTTGGAGCTGACGCAGGCGCATGTGCTGTGCTATCGGTTTTTGAACCAAAAGCAAGACCCGCCGATCTTGTTGGTGGTGGAGAAAAGATAACGTGGGCAAGACCCGGGCCGCTTCCATGCGGTCTTTTTTTATGAGCGGTTGTAACATCCGTGCTGCTACCTGCGACAATATAGGCAAGAGATTGGTGAGAGGGAAGTGAGGGAAGCACCTTGGTCGAGCATGATTTGGATGAATGGTACCGGCTGTACCACCGCGATGTGTTCGCGTACATCGGGTATCACGTGCGGGGACGGCAGGATGTGGAGGACATCGCGCAGGAGGTGTTCGTGCGCGTGTTGCTCGGCGCGGAACGCTTTCAGGGGTTGGCCTCGCCGAAGACGTGGATCTTGGCGATCACTCGGCGGTCGGTGGCTGATTGGTATCGGAAGCGGAAGTTTAAAAATCTGTTCTCGCTCAACGAGGCATGGGACGTGGCGAGCGAGGAAGCGTCTCTCTATGAACGAGCGGAACTGTCGGCGAAAGAGCAGGCGTTGCGCGAAGCCTTGCGCACGTTGAAGCCGGATATGCGCGACGTGGTGATCTTGCGGATGTTGCAGGAGCTGTCCACGGAAGAAGCGTCGGAAGTGCTCGGCTGGACGTCGGCGAAGACGCGCACGACGCTGCACCGGGCGATGAAGAAGTTGCAGGGTATCTTAGGCGACAACCCGCTGTTTGAGATGGAAGCGGCGGAAGAGTTGACGGAGAAGGGAGTGAGCACCCGATGACCGACCGACAATGGAAAGATGTCGAACAGGAATTGAAACGAATCCTCCCCGGCACGGGCGACGGCCCGCAGGACCCGCAGCGTTTCAAAGAGCGCGTGCTGGCGGAGTATGAGCGTCGCAACCGCCAAGAGACCCGTTCGCGCTGGACGCGTCGGGCGATGACGGCGGCGACGGTGGCGGCGGCCGTGTGGGTCGGGTTGCTCGTGGCCGGCCCGCTGGATGACTGGTTGCCTGCCAACGGGGACAAGGAGGCGGCCTCCGTCAACGACTCTACGGCGACAGATTCACAACAGTTGAAAATGGCTCATGACAAACTGATGGGGCGCGAGAACAAAGAGGCTGCGAATAAAGGCAAGACCTTTTCCGCCTACGATTCCCTCGCGATCGACCCGCAGGAACAGGCGGCGGAACAGGTGGCGTCGCGGTATGTCGATCTGATCCTGCAAAAGCGCGAGGAGGATGCCAAGCAACTGCTCGCCCTTGATGCGCTGAGCAACGCCACCGTGATCCCGCCGAACAAGTCGAACCCGCACATCACCGGCTACACGCTGACCAAGACGTTGGAGAACAAGTTGGACGGGACGGAACAGCTCTCCTTTTTGGTGACGATCACGCGGGCCGACTACCATAATCATGCGTCGATGGAAAGCTACAAGCTCGACATGCGGATGGAGAACGACCGCTGGGTGATCGGCAAGGTGGCGCAGCTGAACGAGGAGCAGAGTTACTACCAAGACAGTCACGGCAACTTGTTCTACCAATCCGGCGGGAGGGAGCATGTGGCGCTTGCGAGTGGGAAAGTCGGACGGGGCGAGATTTCTTTTCTGAGCATCAACCCGCACAACGTCGGGGAATACGCCTACATTCTGCAAGGCAACGACCACCCCGATCTGTACGTGGTTCGAGACGGACGAGCGCAACGACTCAACCGGTTGCCGCAGGGGGAGATCGGGGAGATCATCTGGGAAGGGGACTTCCTGCTCGTGAACTACTCTTCTCTCCCCGTCGCATCGGGTGGCTCGAACAACACCGAAGTGCTTTTCTTCGACCCCTACACCGGCCAATCGCTGAACATGCACTGGCTGACCGATCGCATGTCGGAGCTGGGGTTGCACCATTTTAACGCCGTGCAAGCGCTGCCCGGCGGTCGCGTGCGTTTGCGGGCGGATGCCTTGTCGCTTGTTGCGGACTTCAACCAACAGCGGTTGCACGTCGACGCAGGCAACCCGCAGCAGATCTCGCAGGTCAAATACGACCACAAACAGGCGTTGCGATGGCCGACACAGAACATCCAGATCCTGACGCCCGATCAACTGCCGAAGGAGTTTGCCAACTTGCAGATCCCGCAAGATCGCCAAGTGAATCAGACCAAGGAAGTCGGGTTCTACATCGTCAACGGCAGCTTGCAGGCGTTCTCCTACGGCGAGCAGGAGTTGCAGGTGGAAGTCAGCCGCGAACCGGGGCGGGTGCAAGCGGTGGCCTTGCCTTATTCGATGTTCTCGCGCCAGGCGGGGCAGAGATTTAAGCTGACTTTCTATGACGAATCGGGCTACATTCTCTCTTCGTACAACAAGCTGGCGGTGCCAGCGAAATAGGAAGAGCATGAAAAAAGTGTGAACTTGGCACACTACCCTCATCCGGTAAAAGTTGTTGTTTGAGGAGGGAACTTCATGCGTAGAAAAAAATGGCGTCGTCGCGTGTTTCTCTTGGGGACGGGGTTGGCGTTCTCCCTCTCCCTGCTCGCTCCGCAAACGATCTCGGCGGAGACCCAGCCGTATCTGAACAAAGCGCACATCGCACAGAAGAAGGTCGAGACGCAACAGGAATTCTGGATCGTCACCAACGAGATCAAGTCGAAGGCGACAGACAGCACGCCCGAGATGGAAGTCTACCGCTGGGACCCCGGCTTTCTGACGGTGACGAAAGGCAAGCCGGTCACGCTCCATTTTTACGGAGTGAAAGGCAAGGAGCATCCGTTCATCATCCAAGGTCTCGGCGTGAAAGGCAATGTGCAAAAAGGCAAGGTGACCACGGTGACGTTTACGCCGGAGAAGGCGGGCACGTACCCGATCATCTGCCTCGTCCACCCGTCCAAGGAGAAAAACGGCCCGATGGTCGGGTATCTGCGGGTGGAAGAGGACGATGCGAGCAAGGCCAAGTCGGGGCAGGAACAAAAGCAAAAGCAATAGGACGCGACAGATCGTGGAAGCAAAGGGGCTGGCTCACAGGGCAGCCTCTTTTTTGCATGCTTGCGGGTGATTTCTAGTCTTGCCGCCAACTCCCACAAGGGATTGGGGGGCTTCGTCGCGAAATTTTACGGGTTGAAAGTGAAGGGGGAACGGAGAATGCGACAGGTGATCAGCGGGCCGTTTCACAGCGGACATCGCGCAAAGTGGGCGGCGGCGATTCGGGAACAGGTACGGACGAACGGAGCGGATGCGTTTTTGTATGTCGTGCCGACCCGCGGTTTGGCGGGTGTGGTGCGGGAGTTGATTTTGGCAGGTTTGCCGGGCTTGGCGGATGAGCGGATTCTGACGCTGTTCGAGGTCGTCGAGGATGTGCTGCGCCGGAGCGGACGGGCGTACGTGCGGCTCGATCGCTTGATGGCCGAGCGGTTGACGGCGCAGGTGATGCGCGGGCTGGACGGCGTGATCTGGAGCGGCGAGTCGTTGGCGACGTGGGCGCATTCGCCCGGTGTCGTCGCGGCGTTTCGCCAGCATATCGGCGAGTTGAAACGGGCGATGGTGACGCCGGAGCAGTTTGTCGCACAGGCGGCGAACGTCGCGGGCAAAAGCGGCGATGCCGACAACTTGCGCGTGCTGGGCTCGGTGTATGCCGCCTACCAGCAGGCGCTTCGTGCGGGCGAGTTTGTGAAGTTGGATACGGAGGAGACGTATTGGGAAGCGGCGGCGTTGTTGCAGGAACGGGGGCTGGGCGGGTTTTTCCCCGGGGTGCAACGCGTGTATGTCGACTACTTCACCGACTTCCAGCCGCATCAGATGGCGGTGGCGGTTCCGCTGTTGCAGGCGGGGGAGGTGGAAGTCTATCTGCCCTACCAAGCGCAGCGTTGGGCGTGGATGGAAAGCCTCGCGGACGGGATGCGAGCGACGATTGAGCGGCTGAGTCAGGAAGGGCTGGCGGTGCGGTATGAGACGGAGGAAGCGGAGGTTGAGGCGCCGGAGGACTTGACGTTTTTGCAAAAAAGGCTGTTTGCGCCCCATCCTGCGTTGGGGATGAAGGTGGAGGCGGCGTTGGTGGAGTCCGGGGAGATGAGTGGTGAGGAGTCGAGTGGTCGCGTGGCGGTGAGTGACGCAGGTGCGACAGGTGACAGCTCGGCACTCGTGCTCGAACAAGCCCCCAACGTGCGCACGTTCCGTGCGCGTACCGCTGAGAAAGAGTGGCTCTGGGTCGCGAAACGAATCAAGGAGCTACACGGGCAAGGTGTACCGTTGCACGAGATGGCAGTGCTGACAAACCGCGAGTTCAAGTACGGCAGTGTGGCGTACCGCGTGTTGAAGCGGGAAGGCATCCCTGTCGATAGCCCCGTCACCTTGACGGCGGATCAGGTGCCGTGGGTGCGTGACTTGTTGACGCTGTACACCTTGGAAGACGCCGACTGGCACCGCGATACGCTACAACAACTCGCAGGAGCCGCTTGGCTGTTCGGCGAGCACCCGTTGGCAGGGAACGAGACCTTGCCGCTGCGAGTTGCCAAGCAGTACGGGATTGTACAAGGGCTGGCGGAGTGGAAAGAGCGGGTTGGTGAGGCGGTAGGGCGGTTGGAGCGGCAGTTTGTTGAACAAGCAGCAGATGATTGTAGCGATGATGTTGAACAAGTTGCGTCTGGCCGTGTAGGTCGTGCAGGATCAGGTGCCAGTGTTGAAGCAGGTGCCAGTGTTGGAGCAGATGCAAGTGTTGGAGCAGATGCAGGTGTTGGAGCAGATGCAGGTGATTGTGCTAAAACACCCAAGCCCGAAACAGCGAACCTTTTTCAAAAAACGAGCGAACACGAGCAAGCCTACTCCGACCTGCAGGCTTTGCTCCACTGGCTGACCCTCCTCACCGCGAAGATCGGTCACATCCCAGCAGAAGCCACCGCCTCCGCCCACGTCGAAGCCCTACGCGCCCTCGTACCGGGTCGCGACCTCTACGACCGGCTCGTGGCGAGCTTCCGCACCGAAGAGGGCTACACCCTCGACTACCTGCAACGCGACCTGCGTGCCCGTGACGCGCTGGAGCAAGTCTTGCAGGATCTCGACAAGCTGGAACAGGTGCTTGGCGAAGCGGACACGCTCACTCGCGAGGAGTTCGCGGAGCTGTTGCGCCAACACCTCGCCGCCCAAGAGATCACCATCGAGCGCGGCAAACGCGGCGGCCTCGCCTTCCTCAACCCGTCGGCCGCCAGAGGCATGACGTTCGCTCACGTCTTCTTCGTCGGGCTGAACGAAGGCGCTTGGCCCGCCCCGCCGCGCACGCCTTGGCTCCTGCGCGAGTCGTTGCGCGAAGAGTTGGGGCAAAAGGTGGCGTTGCAAGCGCCTCAGGTGCAACTCGACATGGAGAAGTTGTTCTTCCTCATGGGCTGGCACACCGCCCGTCAAGGCGTGCACCTGTCGTGCGTCGGCGGCTCCAAGCAGGACCTGCCCTCGCGCTTCCTTGATGAAGTGCTCAGCCTCTGCCCGTCCCTCGCAACCGAGAGCGAACAGGAGACGGACGACTATCTCGCTGGCTCCCACCTTTACCCGACCGCTCGCGAGCAGATTTCCAACGAGCGGGAAGCCCGCGACTGGCTGGCCGGTCAATTGGCGGCAGGGGAGTTGTCCGCGCAAGCTCTTCTTTTGCTGGAAGCGGATGTCTGGCAACCGATCCTGCGCCAAGCTCGCTCGGAAGTGGAACGCGGCGTGCTGACGGGAGAGAGCCGCTACGACGGCGTGCTGACAGCTCCCGACATCCACAGCGAGCTGAGCGACCGTTACTCCCACGACCAAGTCTACAGCGTCTCCCAATTCAACCGCTACGGCGAATGCGGCTACAAGTTCTACCTCTCCCGCGTGCTGAAACTCGACGCCGAGCAAGAAGAGGAGGAGGAACTCTCCGCTTTGGAAAAAGGGTCGCTGTACCACGCCGTGTTGCAACGCTTGTACAGTCATCTGGTGCAAGAGGAGCAGATCGACGAGCGCGTGGTCGCCCACCTGCGCGAACAGCTCCCGATCCTCTTCGAACGCGAATGGCAGCAGGTGCAGACCAAACGCCGCACCGAGATCGGCCTGCGCCAACTGTTGGAAAAAGACCGCATGTTCCGCCGCCTCCGCGACTGGTTCGAGAGCGAGGCGCAGGTGTGGGCGGAGCAAGGGTTGCCTTTGGTACCGCGCTACTTGGAGTGGACCTTCGGGATGCCGGCGTCGTCGCACACCGACCCGCATTCGCAAGCGGAGCCGGTGCAGGTCGGCGGCTTGAAGTTTCGCGGGCAGATCGACCGCATCGACGTGACGCCGGATGGCAAATTCATGGTCATCGACTACAAGACGCGCAGCACCAAACCGATGCCCAAAGCGTTGGAGAGCGGCCTCGACTTCCAATTGCCCGTGTATGTAAAAGCGGCGCAACAAGCGCTTTTCCCGGATGGGGAAGCGATTGGCGCGTCCTACTACTCGATTGAAAAAACAGACCGTGCCACCTCCGCCCTCGTCAAAGAAGCGTACTTGGACGACCTGGGCATGGGCAAAAAGCGCATGCGACTGGATGAGGAACAGTGGGAAGCTCTCCTGAAACACACCGAACGGACGTTGGAGCAGTACCGCGCCCGGATGGCGAGCGGGCAGTTCCCTGTGTTGCCCAAGGACGAAAACTTGTGCAAGTACTGCGACTACCGCCATATCTGCCGCTATGACCGCCTGCGGGCTTTAAGCCGCGAACAGGCGGTCGCGCAGGAGGCGCAACAGACACACCAGCAGGTACAGCACCATGAGATGCCGCACGCAACGGTAGCGGTCGCACCATCCAACCTCAACGCGAAAGGAGGCGAGCACCATGACCGATAAACCCGAAGTACGCCCCACTCCTACCCAATGGACGGCGATCCGCGAACTGGACAAACACCTCTCCGTTTCCGCAGGCGCAGGCGCGGGCAAGACATGGGTGCTGACTGAACGTTACACCGCCATGCTGGCCGGTCGTCCGCTGGTCAAGCCGCCGCTCGCGTTGGAGGAGTTGGAAGCCGCCCGCCCCGCAGGCGAGCCGGCCCGTCCGGCGCAGATCGTCGCGATCACCTTCACCAAGGAGGCGGCGGGCGAGATGAAAGCCCGTATCCGCGAACGCTTGAGCAAATGGAAAGCGGAGGCTCCCGTCGAGCAACAGCGCGACATCAACCTGCTCAAAGAGGAAGTCGAACGCGCCACCATCACCACCATCCACGGCTATTGCTCCGAGCTACTGCGCGAGTATCCGGTGGAAGCGGGGATTGACCCGCATTTTGCCGTGATGGAGGAGAGCGAGGCGCGGTTTTTGCTGGAGGAAGCGATGGGGGAGGCATTGGATGCAGGCTTGGCGCAAAGTGACGAGGCGGTCGTGCGGCTGGTGACGGAGTACGGCTACCGGCCTTTGGTCGAGCAGATGGTGAGCTTCTACCCGCGGATTCGGGAGCACACGGAAGATTTTCAGCAAGAAGTGGCATTGCCGACCGTGGAGAAGCTGCAAGAGCTGCAAGCACAACTGCCCGACCAAGCCGAGCAGCTGTACACCCTGCTCACCCGCATCGTGCACACCGACCTATCCGACCTCGACACGTCCAAAGGCGCGGCGAAAAAAGCCCTCGCCCTGCAACACCTCTGGCCGAACCTGTCGGAAAAATGGCAGGTGTGGAAAGCATCCGGCTATACCTACGATGCCTACTGGCCCGAGGTGCTCCAAGACCTGCGGGCGGGCTGGCCGGGCAATCCCGGCAAAGCATTTCCCGACGTCAAGCCGATGAAGCAGTTGGCGGAGTTGGTGGCAAGCCTGCTTCTCCCCGACGGGCTGGGGATTGCGGTTCAAGACGTGTGCCACCTGTTGGCGCAGGTTCACCGCCTCTACACCACCCGCAAGCAACAGGCACGCGCTCTCGACTTCACCGACCTGCAGAACCTCGCCGTGCGGCTGTTGGCACAACCGGGGGTGCAGGAGCGGCAACGGGAACGTTTGCGTTTTCTGATGGTCGACGAGTTTCAAGACACCAACCCCGTGCAGAAGAAGTTGCTCGACGCGTTGGCGGAAGGTAATGACGACCTGCGCCTGTTCGTCGTCGGCGATGCCAAGCAGTCGATCTACCGCTTCCGGGGGGCGGATCTTGAAGTCTTTCTGCAAACGCAAGACCAAGTGCAGGCGGACGGCGGCGAGCACCTGTCGCTCGCCCACAACTTCCGCACACAGACGCCGATCATCGCGTTCGTCAACCGATTGTTTGCCGCCTTGATGCCGCAACAAGCGGACGGCCCGCGCTACGCCACCCGCTATGAAGAGATGGAAGCGACCCGCACAGCGGCACATGAACAGCCGATGGTCGAGATCCTGCACCTGCAACCGCAGGAGGACGCCGCCCAGAGCAAATTGCAAGAAGCCAACTCCATCGCCGCCCGCATCGCGCAGATGGTCGGGCGGGAAGCTCTCGTGCCGACGGGGGAGGGGACGTTGCGACCTGTCGAGTACCGTGACATCACTTTGCTGTTCTCGGCGATGACCCATGTGTCGATGTACGAGCACACGCTGCAACAGGCGGGGATTCCGTACTACATCATCGGCAGCCGCCACTTCTTCCGGCGGCAGGAAGTGATCGACGTGGTGATGCTGTTGCAAGCTCTTGTTGAGGAGCGGGATGTTCTGCCGCTGATCGGGGCGTTGCGCTCACCGCTGTTCGGCGTGTCGGACGAAGCCTTTTACCGGTTGGGAAAAGAGGGACTGCTCTCGACGGACCGGACGGATACTCTCAACTGGCCGCGCTTGTCACCGGAGGATCAGCACAAACTGCTGCGGGCAGAGACCCTTTTCCGGAAATGGCGTAAGGAGAAAGCGTACAAGCCCGCCGCCGACTTGTTGGCGACGATTTTGGCCGATACGGGGTATGAGCAAGCGCTGTTGCTGACCTTTGGCGGTACACAGAAGGCGGGCAACGTACGCAAACTGCTCGAACTCGCCTACGACCAACCGGCCGAGCGCCAAGGCGTGGTGCCGTTTCTGCAACTCCTGTTGCGGATGATCGACGAAGGGGTGGACGAAGAGGACGCGCAAGTCGAGTCGGACAACAGCAACGTCGTCAAGATCATGACGGTGCACAAGTCCAAAGGCTTGGAGTTCCCCGTCGTCATCCTGCCCGACATGGCGCGGCAGTTCAACACGTCGAGCGACGGCAAGTTCCAATACGACCCCGACTTCGGCCTCGCCGTGCTCTTTGACGAGAACGAAGAGTGGAACAAACTCGGACTGACCCCGCTTGTGAAAGAAGCCGACAAAAACAAAGCCAAAGAAGAAGAACGCCGCAAACTCTACGTCGCCATGACCCGCGCCCGCGACTACCTGCTGCTCGTCGGCACAAGGGAAGAGCCCAAGCAAAAAATGTCGCTCGACGCCTCCCGCTGGTTCGACTGGCTCGTCGCCGCGATGGCCGACGGCGTGTTGTCGCAGATGGAAGGCCACATCCTCACCGCCTGGCCGGAAGTGAAATGGACAGTAGGGGAGCAGGTGGTGGAGGCGTATGAGGCGGAGAGGCAAGCGGCAGGGGAGAGCGAGCCGTCGCAGGAGCAACAGGCGATCTTGGACTGGGAGCAAGTGGTGGAGATCGCAGCTGCTCAGGAGATGAGTTGGGTCAACTCTCATGGTGCTTTTACAGGTTCCGGGACTGAAACACCAATCGCGTTTGAATCTGAATCGGCAAGCGTACATGAATCGGCTTGGGAGCAGGGGGCAGAGGCGGTTGTGTCCGCGACCTCGATCACAGCCCATGAACCAAGCACTGACCTGAGCCTTGCGAAAAGGGCAGCCCTCCCCCTCCTGGCTCCGCTCCAACCGAGCACCCAACCGGGTGAAGGAAAAGGGGTTTTGCTCTCCGTCAGCGCCCTGCTGACCTACCTGACCTGCCCGCGTCAGTACCTCTATCGCTACGAATGGAAGCTCCCCGAGCGACCGCATGAGGACGGAGGTGAGGAGGAGGGGGCGCAACTGACCCTTTTCACCGATCCGTTTGAATTGGAGGAGAAGGAAGTAACCGCGCTGGAACGGGAAGAGCGCGACCCGGCGCATGACGCAACCGAACGCGGCACGCTCGTCCACCGCGTCCTCGAATGGCTCCATGATCCGGCCGACGCGGACGCTCTGATCCGCCGCGCCCTTGCCGAGCGGAAGATCGTCGGTGCGGAGGCGGAGCGTTGGCTGCCGATCTTGCGACAAGACGTAGCGACCTATGCGGGTTCCGACCTGTTTCAACAGGTACGCACCGCCTCCGACGAGCGCAGCGAGATGATGTTCCGCCTCGCCTTCGGTGCGCATCAAGTCACCGGCGTGATCGACAAAGTGATCCGCCACGCCGACGGCACGGCGACGGTCATCGACTACAAAACCAACCGCCTGCGCCAAGGCGACGCCCCCGCCCTCAAGCGGGCCGTGCGCCACTACACGCCGCAATTGCAACTCTACTCGCTGGTCGTGCAGCGCTTGCTCGGCTGGGACATCGACCGCTCCGTGCTCTACTTCACCGCCCTCGACCACGAAGCGGAAGTCGCGACCACGGAACAGGCCCTGCAAGAGCGTGAACTGGCCATCCAAGCGGCGCTCGACCACATCGCCCGCTACGACGAGGTCGAGGCGTATCCGATCGCTAAAGACGAGTACCCTTGCCGCAACTGCGGGTATTACTCGCTTTGCAAAGGGTAGGGGACATCGCTCCACCCCCCAACGAAAAGACCGCCTATGCCTGATCCTTTACGCGATCGGCACAGGCGGTCTTTTCGATTCAATCCTGTTGTAGTACGATGGTAGTGATTGGTAAAGTTCTCTTCACAAGGAGCGTTACGATGCCACAACCTACTCCACGCAAACACTACGCCTACCTCGACGTTCTGAAAATCCTGCTGATCACCTTGGTGGTGTTTCATCATGCGGGACAACCGTACAGTGACGGCGGCTGGTGGTATTTTCTCAGCCGGGAGACGACCCCGGCGCTCGGGCCGTTCTTCTCCGTGAACGCCGGCTTTTTCATGGGGCTGTTCTTCCTGATCTCCGCCTATTTCGTGCCCGCTTCCTTTGCCAAAAAGGGCACCGCCCGTTTTCTCAAAGACCGTCTGATTCGCTTGGGCATTCCATTGCTTTTCGGCGTGTTGATACTGCTACCTGCTCTGATGTACGCCTACTACGTCAACTTCCGCGGCTATGCTCCGATTGGGTTTTTCACCTATTACGCCGACATCTACTTCGGGTTTGGCGACCGTCCGGCCGACTGGACGGGGCCCTCTTGGCCGGACGTGCAGTTCGGGCACCTCTGGTTCATCCAGCACCTCTTGGTCTACGCCTGCCTCTACGCCCTCTGGCAGAAGTTCTTTGGCAAAAGGGGAGGTGGGGAGCAAGACCTTGCCGCCTCCCGACCGCCGACGAACGGCGCGATCTTGCTGTACGCGCTGGTGTTGGCTGTGGTGACGTTTGTCGTGCGGATCGAGTATCCGATTGACCGCTGGGCAGGGTTTCTGGGCTTTATTCAAACGGAGTTCGCCCATCTCCCGCAGTATGCGTCTCTGTTCGTGCTCGGGGTGATGGCGTATCGCCGCAACTGGTTTGAAAACATCCCGGCTCGCACGGGCTACCTGTGGCTGGCCGTCGGCGTTGTGCTCGCTCTCTCGATCTACCTGCGCATCGCCCCGCCGATGACGAAAGGCGGCTGGAACTGGGGCAATCTGAACCGCTCGGTCATCGAAGCGTTCCTCTGCATCGGCCTGTGCGTCGGGTTGATCGTGTTGTTCCGCGAGTGTTGCAACGTGACGAACGCGTGGCTGCGCACGTTGTCGCAGAACACCTTCGCCGTCTACCTGATTCACGTGCCGGTGCTCGTCGCGTATCAATACCTGTTCGCCGCCGTCTCGCTTGGGGGTGTCGTGCCCAAGTTCCTGCTCATCGCGGTATTGGGTGTAGTGACGAGTTTCCTCCTCAGCCAATACGTGTTACGCAAGATTCCGTTTGTGCAAAAGGTGCTTTAGCAAGACCGTATCTCTGTCGTCCCCTCATGAGAGAGGCAAACGCAACACCGTCTAAGCAAAAAACCGCTTGTTCCGCACCTACGCGGATACCAAGCGGTCTTTCCCTGTTGCTGATTTTCCGAAGCAAGGATTTATCTTACTTCTCCCACAGTTCAATCCATCTTCCATCCGGATCCGCAATCCAAACGAATGTTCCGAAATCGCTTTTCTCAAGTTCTTTTACAAGCGGGACTCCGATTTTGTTGAAATGCTCCACATAAGCTTCGATATTTTCGACTTGGAAATTGAGCATTACAGCTTGTTCCGTCGGGAAATAGTCGTTGCCTTCTGCAAACAAAGAAAAGGCGGTTTTGTTGTCCGCATCCGGCTTGATGATCGTACCATTCCACTCTCCCATCGAGAGACCGAGAGTTTCTTGATACCATTTATTTAAGGAATCCACGTCTTTCGTTCTCCAAAAAACCCCGCCGAAACCTTTGATTTTCATGGTCTTGACCTCCAAGTTCAATTGTTTGACTCTCTCTAACGATCTTTCTAATGCGCGGCCAGTACATCCACACAGTAGATGACTTCCTCGGGTGTTGTCATCATTTGTGAGTGACTAAATGGTTTGTATGGAAGCGGAATGAGACAGTCCGTGATCTGCAAAAGTATTTGATGGATCACAGGAATGCTCTCGCGGTTCCGATTTTGATAGAGCGAGGTCGTGAAAGCTTCGAGATATTCTTTTTCCACGGTCAATTTTTTCAAACGATCACGAACCAACAGTAGCCGAGTCTCAGAATCGACTTGCTCGTCTAAAAGAATCTGCTCCGAAAGCGACAAGTACGCCATCACGACAGACGCTTTGTCTTCCTCCGTGAAGCCATCCAACAGCTCATGGAAGGTTCGACTCGATGCAAGGCTTGGCGACAGACCTTTCTGACGAAAATGCTGATAAAAATCCCGCACATCTTCAATGACATCCAAATGATTGTTATTGATCTGCATCTTTCTCACCCCCATAGAGGATCGTGACGTCCACAGCAGGATAGTCCCGTGCAAATTGCTCGATAACACCTGTGCAACTACAACATGGTTTGCGTTGCTTGTATAAGTGTAACGTGCTCTTATCTATTTTATTATAGCCGATGAAAAGGCAGATTCCAAAGAAGGAGCTAATAAAAAACGCCTGCCTCCGCACTCATGCGAAAAGCAAGCGGTTAAGATGACGGTTCGACTTACACCACAAGCCCTTCCACCATGAAAAAGTGCAGAATCGCCCCGGCCGATACCCACAGGTGGAAGACCTCGTGAAACCCGAACTTCCCCGGGAAGAAGTCCAGCTTCTTCGTCCCATAGATCACCGCTCCGATCGTATACGCCACGCCGCCGAGCAGCATCAGCACAATCGATCCGACCGATAACTGCTGCACCAATTCGTAAAAAGGCACAATGGCGATCCACCCGAGTGCCACATATAACACGGTCGACAGCCAGCGCGGCAAGCCCATATACAGCATTTTCAGCACCATCCCGGCCGCCGCGATGCCCCAGACGGTCGCCAGCATCGTCACCCGCCATGCGCCGTCCAGCCCGAACCAGAACACGGGCGTATACGTCCCCGCGATGAGCAGGAAGATCGACATATGATCAAACTTCCGCCACACCAGCTCTTTTTCCTCCGACGTGTTCACCGCATGAAACAGCGAGCTCGCCAGAAACAACACCACCAGCGACAAGCCATATACGAGCATCATCAACTTAGCTGCGATCCTCTCCGCTTGAACCAACAGAATCACCAACCCCGCCACCGCCAACAAACACGTCACCAAGTGCGTCCACGTATTGACCGGCTCCCGAAAACGAAACAACTTCACGCCGTCACCCCTCTGCGAATTCAGTTCAAATCCTTTCCTCAACTATATCACTTCAACTGGCAAAAACACATATGACCGCTCGGATTAAACCTTTAGGGCTACGCTCTGCATGGTGCTCGAAGTCATCAAACTTCAACCGACCATTTCGGATGTAAAAGCCTTCTGCGTCTTACGCACGCTTGCTCTGAAAATCGATGCCCCTGCCATCCAGGTGGGTTCAAATCGGAGGAGAAGAGAGCATTCATACGATTATATATAAAGAAGTGGCACAAGAATTAAAGGAAGATCTAGTAGATTTAGTTAGAGTTTGTTGCTAGGTCAAGCATTCAGAAAGATTAAATCCGAACTAAATGAGACTTACTTCATTTGAGGAGTTCGTATGTGGAATGGGACCTGAAGAGTGTTGATTGGTAGCATGGATCGGTGGTTCCGCCTTTTTATTTGCCACTTTTGATGAATCATGGTAATCTATGATATTTGATTCTAGCGACTGCTGTGATATAATCTGACTAAGATTCTTGTTCAATTCTTTCGCCAACCAGTTATGTGCTTCTGTTTTTGGAAATAAAGATAGAAGCAACCGTACTCACGGAGGTGAAACGAAGTGGGCAAGATTTATGGATTTCAAAAGAATATTGGAGGGGTCACTATGGAAGCAGTAATTGAAATGAGAATCCCCCGTGAAGAAGTTGAAAGACGTGCTGAGTCTATTTTGGGACGCTACGGCATCAAGGGGATTCCGGTTGATCCGCTGGTTATCGCATCGATAGAAAAAATCGCTGTGAAGAATGCTGTCTTCAAAGACCAAAACGTCTCTGGTTTGATTTCCAAACAAGGAAACGAGATAAGCATCTACGTTCGGAATGAAGATGCCGCTAACCGTAAGAAATTCACTATTGCGCACGAATTGGGGCATTTTTTCTTGCATCTTCAAGAGGTTGATGGTGATTTTGTTGAATTCAGTGGGGCTCATCAGTATGAAAATCCGAATAGAGAAATCGAAGCGAATCAATTTGCCAGTGCTATGTTGATGCCTCGAAATCATTTAGAAACTGCATGGCAGATGGGGTTGAGCATCGACGAAATGGCAAAGAAATTTGGCGTGTCTGCTGATTCAATGAAATACCGTCTCGTAGATCTTGGATTTTTGAGTGTAGGGATGATCTGACCTTGGGTAACGAGGATGCGAAAAAACAGACGGTTGGGGGAAACGCATTGGACCTTGTGCACGAGGTTCATGAGACTGTTCAAACGACTGAGCATGTCGTTCATAACTCAGCTCTCACCCTAGTTCAAAAAGAAGTTGGTGATATTGAACCAGGCCAGCTTCTTGATGCGTACAAAGCAGTGAACGAAGCTAGTGACAAGCGTTTCAAACTGAAAAAAGTACTTGCGATTTGGCGTCTCCAACAGAAAAACGACCGCACGATACGAAAAAGTGTAGTGTACATGGTGACAGGGGCATTGTTGTTTGAAATCTTTGTTGCTTTCCTTGCGTTTTTCTGTATCGGCTTCGGTTGGATTCACATCACCGACCCATGGATCGGCAGGACTTTCTTTGTCACAGTTCTTGGGCACGTAATTGCAATTTTGACGATCATTGTTAGGAATCTGTTCCCTGAAAGAAATACAGATAACTTGGCGGATATTACGGCCATTGTTGAAAAATTATAAGAGCTCACTTTGGGGGAATCTACGACTCTCTAAGTGGGCTCTTATGTTTCCTTCTTCTTATGGTCATTTTGGATGGTGGACTAAATCCACTGCAGACGTTGTTGAAAGTACTCCACATTGTATGTCTGCAACTTGCATACAAACCATAAAAGTAAAAAATAGTGTTGACGTATAGTTACTACATCGTGTAGTATAGCAGTAAGGTACTTAGCAAATTGCAAAGTAAAAGCCCCAAGAATGATCTTCCTGAGGCTCATACTTACTTAGATAATGAAAACATTTTCACATGCACCGTTGTGTAGCATGACGAACAGCTCTACAATCATCAAGAGCAAGGTGATAGTTTCGAAAACAGGTTGTTTTCTCATTGTGGATCTCCTTTCGTCTTTTTTCAACAAGCGCAGCCGCTAACTGTGCTTGTTTGTCGTTTATTATATCACTAACCTAGCAACTAAACAATCCCCAAAAAAACCATAATCTTGAATGACAAAACGACCTTCTTCTATACAGGGTTGGCTAGTTGATACTCAAATTCAGTTCACTACCTTCACGATATTCATCACCTCTTCCGCCCTCAGGTTCTCGCGCGTACACCCCCTTCACACCACCTTAAAACCATCGAAATCTTCTCAAATTCTGTCCTCCTAAAAACTCGAAAAGTTAGACAAACCTTTGCTAATTGTCCCCTAGACTGTGCTTTGTAACTCTGCAAGAGTATCCTCATCTTGTTAGGCTAACCAGAATTCAAATCAATGTTCTAATTTCTAAAATTTTTTCAAAGACAAAGTACATTACGGTATGCAGAGAAAAACAT
>DASTWJ010000241.1:0-2904 GCA_035776695.1 Bacilli bacterium | reverse complement strand
AATTAATACAAAACTACATCTTCACTATCAATCCAGAATTCCATTCCATCAATTGTTTCAACTCTAAGCTCCACTCCCTCACGGCTTTCCATAATTTCGAGCACTTCACCAATTTTCCCATAGATCTCAGGATTACTACTTGATATAATCTCAACCATATCGTTTACAGCCACTTTCATTCCCCCCTCATTGTTATCACGATTGATATCATTCAACATACCAAAACGAACTCCTTCCGAACAAATGATCTAATGTTCACAAAATACAATGTTTAAAGTGCGACACTCCTACTCCCTAGAGGTATTATATTTTTTCCGAAATTGCCCTACGATATTCTAATTTAGTTCCAAAAGTCAAAGATTCATCCAAAATTTGATTACACCCTCAAATTGAACTATAGATTGAACTATAGACCCTATAGGTTACAGTCAAGGATACCTACTTACTAGATCATGTTCCTTACCTGCCCGTTGACAGACTTTTCAGGAGGTGTTACCATCTACACAACACAACTGCATGAAGTTGATTGCTCTTATCCAGAGAGGTGGAGGGACTGGCCCTTTGAAGCCTCGGCAACCGTACACGGAGTACTTGGTGCTAATTCCAGCAAAGCGGCGACGCTTTGGCAGATAAGAGAGGTTCGTCTGACACGCTACTGTCACACACATCCCTCTTTCCCTGCTGAGAGAGGGATTTTTTTTATGTCCTGCCTGTCATTGATGCTTGTACCGAAAAAGGGGGCGTTCTCGCCATGACACATAAACCGACGATCCAAGAACGATTGGAGCAGAAAATTCTCGTCCTCGACGGCGCGATGGGGACGATGATCCAGCAGTGCGACCTGACCGAGGAAGATTTCGGCGGCGAAGCGTTTGAAGGGTGCAACGAGAACCTCGTGCTGACCCGACCGGACGTGATCCGCGAGATTCATGAGGAGTACCTCGCAGCGGGCGCGGACATCATCGAAACGAACACGTTTGGCGCGACGTCGATCGTCCTCGCCGAATATGACATCCCGCACCTCGCGACGGAGATCAACGTGCGGGCGGCGCAACTCGCCCTCGAAGCGGTGCAAAAGTACTCGACGCCCGAATGGCCGCGCTATGTCGCAGGTGCCCTCGGCCCGACGACGAAGACCCTGTCCGTGACAGGCGGCGTGACCTTCTCCGAACTGGAACAATCTTACTACGAACAGGCACACGCCCTGATCGAAGCGGGCGTCGACGTACTGCTCGTCGAGACGATTCAAGACACGCTCAACGCCAAAGCGGCGTCGAACGGAATTCGCCGCGCCTTTCAAGCGTTGGAACGCGAGCTCCCGATCATGATCTCCGGCACCATCGAACCGATGGGCACGACCTTGGCGGGGCAGAACGTCGAAGCGTTCTACCTCTCGCTCGAACACCTCAAACCGATCTCCATCGGTCTGAACTGTGCGACCGGCCCCGAGTTCATGACCGACCACCTGCGCACCCTGTCCAACCTCGCAGGCTGCGGCGTCTCCTGCTACCCCAACGCCGGTCTGCCCGACGAGAACGGACACTACCACGAAACGCCCGCCGGCCTCGCCAAGAAACTGGCCAACTTCGCGGACAAAGGCTGGATCAACGTCGCGGGCGGCTGCTGTGGCACGACACCTGCGCACATCCGCGCGATCCACGAAGCACTTCGTGACATCAAACCGCGTCCCAAAGCGGCTCCGCACGCCCCCGCCGTCTCCGGCATCGAACCGCTGGTGCTCGAAGCGGACAACCGCCCGGTGATCATCGGCGAGCGCACCAACGTGCTCGGTTCGCGCAAGTTCCGCAACCTGATCGTCGACGGTCTCTACGAAGACGCTTCGGAAGTCGCCCGCGCCCAAGTGAAAAAAGGTGCGCAGGTCATCGACATCTGCCTGCAGGACCCCGACCGCGACGAACACCGTGACATGGAACAATTCCTGCACTACGTCACGAAAAAAGTCAAAGTGCCGCTGATGATCGACTCCACCGACGCGACCGTCTTCGCCCAAGCGCTCCAATACTCGCAAGGCAAAGCGATCCTCAACTCGATCAACCTTGAAGACGGCGAGCAGAAGTTCGAAGAAGTCGTGCCGCTGATCCACCGATACGGCGCAGCGGTCGTCGTCGGCACGATCGACGAATCCGGCATGGCCGTCACCCGCGAGCGCAAGTTGGAGGTCGCCAAGCGCTCCTACGACCTGCTCGTCAACAAGTACGGCCTCGACCCGCGCGACATCATCTTCGACCCGTTGGTCTTCCCCGTCGGCACAGGTGACGAACAGTACATCGGCTCGGCTCTGGAAACGGTCGAAGGCATTCGTCTCATCAAAGAAGCCCTGCCCCAAACGCAAACCGTCCTCGGCATCTCAAACATCTCCTTCGGCCTGCCGAACGCCGGGCGGGAAGTGCTCAACTCCGTCTTCCTCTACCACTGCACGCGTGCAGGGCTGGACTATGCGATCGTCAACTCGGAGAAGTTGGAGCGATACGCCTCGATCCCGGAGGAAGAACGCGCCCTCGCGGAACAGCTGCTGTTCGAAACGAACCAAGGGACGCTCGACCGCTTCGCCGACTTCTACCGCGAGAAAAAGGCGAAGACGCCTGTCAACGTTTCGACCCTGACCTTGGAAGAGCGCCTCGCCAACTACATCATCGAAGGCAGCAAAGACGGCCTGATCGCCGACCTCGACCAAGCGTTGGCCAAAGATCGGCCGCTCGCGATCATCAACGGTCCGCTGATGACCGGCATGGACGAAGTCGGCCGCCTGTTCAACAACAACGAGCTGATCGTCGCCGAAGTGCTGCAAAGTGCGGAAGTGATGAAAGCGGCCGTCGCCTACCTCGAACCGTTCATGGAAAAGTCGGAAGGCAACATGAAAGGCAAAATCCTGCTCGCCACCGT
>DASTWJ010000240.1:0-24387 GCA_035776695.1 Bacilli bacterium | reverse complement strand
GCGGCGAGCTTCTTCGTTGAAAATGATTTGTTTCGCCATTTTCCATGCCCTCCTGTTATGTGTCCGTTTTTGAAAAAGGTTCTATGTGGAGCCGTCTGTGGCTCAATGTACGCGGGTCGTGCGACCCGATTACTTCTCGACGATCGCGAGGATGTCGGATTCGCGCAGGATCAGGTACTCGATCCCTTCGTACTTCACTTCGGTACCTGCGTACTTCGAGTAGATGACGCGGTCGCCCGCTTGCACGTCGAGTGCGACGACTTTGTCGCCAATCACTTTGCCCGTGCCTACTGCTACGATTTCGCCTTCTTGCGGCTTTTCCTTCGCCGTCTCCGGCAGGAACAGACCGGATGCGGTCTTTTCTTCACGTTCTACGACTTTGATGACAACGCGGTCACCGATCGGCTTGATCATGCTAAAAAACCTCCTCATGAGTATAAGGTGATTTGTTGATAATGGAGTTGTTAGCACTCACCATCCCCGAGTGCTAATTCCATTTCTTATGATAGTCATTTGGCAAAATCTTTGCAAGAGCGGAAAGCAAATTTTCTGAGGCGATTTTGCAAAATCCACGGCAATCTCGACCCGTTTATCCCACCTTCTCTCACGCTTTCTCCATCGGGCTCTCTCTCACGTCCCGATCCACACAAGGTAACAGGATGCCCAAACATTATCTCTATTATACGAGGAAACTCCTACCGATTGCGATGAGAGATAATCACGATTCATCGCGCACAGGGTCGAAACCCGGTCGAATAAAGTGAGTAAAAAGACACCTCAGCGCAAACTGAGGTGTCTTCCCAAGAACCTTTTTCCAAAAGCTTATTTGTAGTTCGGCGTATCCACAATCAGTGCAATAATATGCGCTTGACCCGACGTATCCTTCACCTCGATGCCCGATGTGGTTTGCACCAGAGAGTAGTGTTCGCTGCTGCCGGAAGAGGACTCGGATTCGAAGGTGAACGGCCCGATGCCGAACGTCGCCTTCTCGCTCCACGTGGTCTTCAGGTCCGATTCGTTCCAGTTGTCCACTTCGATGTTCATGTACGGCGCATACCCGATGATCACGCCTTTGACGACGACATTGAGCAGGCCGTCCGGACCCCACATGTCCTTGCCTTTGAACGGCGAGCCGTCCGGGAAGTTGTTGTAGTCGGCGTAGGTACTCAGCAGGTCTTCAAAAAACCAGCTATCCGCCGGCTGAATCGTCAGCTCATACACGTCTTGGTAGGAGATGATGCCTTTAAAAGAGTACTTGGAGACGTCAACCTGCGTGCGCGAACCGGATGCGGAGCCGCCCAGCCAGAAGAAGTCTGCGATCGGCAGGCCGCCGTTGGCCGTGAACTTCCACTCGGAGCTGTCCTTGGTGGTCGTTTGGTTGGAGAACACGACCTGGATGTTCGCGTCTTGGCCGAATTTCGGGCCGGTCGCCTTTTGGTTGCCCAGCCATTGTTTGTACAGGCTCAAGTCGCCCGCGTCGAAGCGCGAAACCCAAGTGACGTTGGAGTTGCGGTCGACCTGCATTTGGTAGGTCTTTTGGTTGTCCGCGGTGATGCCGCTGTTCAGGTCGGCCGGATCGGCCAGTTGCACCGCCTGCTGCGCTTCGGCAATGCGCTGGTAGCCCGGGCCGTAGTATTGAAGAGCCAGTTCGTTGTACTGCTCCTGCAAACCGTCCAGCGTAGAGCCGAACTGCTGTTGCAGCTCCAAGGTCTGCTGCTGGTATTGGGAGGATTTCTTATAGTCGTTCCAGACGTCCGCAAACTGCGGAGCCCCCGGCATGTAGGTTTTGCAAGAGGTGGTCGAACCCGCTTCGAATTCCATGCAGTAGTCCTGCAGGTAGGCCATGTATTGATTTTTCATGATCGAGTTGATGCCGTCGCTCATGCCGGCGATCTTTTGGTTGATCGTCTGCATTTTCGTGTACATGTCCTCCGTCGCGTCCTTGGACGGCTGCGGGGTGATCTGCTCGACCCAGTTTTCGTAGGTGCCGAACATCTTGTTGTTGTACGCCGTGTTCCACGTCAGGCTCCAGACCGGGATCGTGTTCCCGAGGTCGTAGATCTGCGCCTGCGCCGTCTCCAAGCTTTGGTCAAACTGTGCGACGAGGGTGGAACCGCACGCCATCACGTTTTGCGCCGGGTTCGCGCTGCCGACATTCTTGGTGATGCCGGTCAACAGATTTTGCCAAAAGGCCGCTTGGTCTTGTGCTTGTGCCATGTGTGATCGTCTCCTTTTTCCCTATCCGTCTGAGAATGTCTTACACTTCGAAAATGCTCTCGAGGTCTTCGCCCCAGCCGCCTTCTTCCTCCGGGTTCGCCTCTTCGTTCGCTTCGTTGTCATACTCTTCTTCCGCCTGTTGCTGCTCTTCCATCTGTTGTTCCAGCTCTTGCGTACGCTCCGGGCTCGGCGAGTTGGCAAGCTCGTTTTGCAGGTCCTGAATCACGTCGGAGCCGTTGATGTTACCTTCGTTCAACGGCGCTTCGTGCAGGTCGGACGCAAACGATTCGCCTTCGTTCAGGTCGGTGTTCCGGCTTTGCACGTCTTCGTCCATCTGGTTCAGGTCGTTCTCGACTTGCTCATCCGGCTTGGACTTGAGCTTCTCCTTGACCGTCTCGGCGAACTCTTTGATCGACTTGAAGCGCTTCGGAATCGACGCGGCGAAGTCGATCAGGAACACGCCCGCCATGAAGTAGCCGATGTATTTCATCGCTTGATCGACCACGGACGGGTTGACCGCCGGCGGGATCTTCTTGTCCTTCTGGTCTTGGGTTAGCTCGCCGATGCGGCCGAAGACTTGGACTTCGCCTTGCTGCGGCGCGGTGCCGGACGCCGGGTAGGTGATCGTGCCGAAATATTCGTTGCCGACATACGGATCGGCCGTCGTCGCCATCACTTTTTGCGAGAAGGTGATCTTGCCGGAGTAGCTGATGGTGAAATCATCCGCTTCCCAAGTCAGCACGCCGTTGTTGTACTGGACTTTGTTCAGCTCTTTGTCGAGGTGCAGGTTGTCGATCGAGACGTTGTAGTCGCCGTAGATGATCAGGATCGGCCCCGCGACCGGCTTGTCGCTGCCGTGGGTCAGCGTGGAGTTGGCGTAGATGCCGGTCCAGTAGTTCATGTTGTGGTTGCGCATTTTGACAAAAGACGCGTTGACCTGTACGTAGGTGCAGTTGTAGCCGCGCGAGGTCAGGAAGGTGTTCAGCGTGTCGGTGTCCGCGCCGCCGGAGACGGCCTTCAAGGCACCGAGCCATGCATTGTAGAGAGAAACGTCGCTCAAGGTCGTCTGCACGAAGCGGTCGGAGTCGGCGTTCGGTTGGCTTTCTTTCAGGTAGTCTTGGTAGAACGGTGTTTTCAGCAGCGCCAGCACTTGCTCCGCTTGGCAGAAGTAGCCTTGGTTGACGAGCCAGTTGTCGATGATCGAGATTTTCTCCTGGTAGACTTTGTCTTTGTCCGCAGGCGTCGTCACTTTCAGCTCGTCGTTCATCTTCTGCAACAGCGACGTCCAGTTGTTGCGCAGGTTGACGTCCTTTTGCAGCGCGGCGACGAACAGCATCGCGTTGGCTTGCTGGGTCAGGGTGCGGGCGTCGTCCGCGTCGTCATCTCCGTTCGAATCGGTCCCGGTGGTCGTGGCGTTCGCGGTGTTCGCCGCGGTGTTTTGCAGGTCTGCCATGTGTGAATCGCTCCTCTTTGTCGTGTGGTCTTGATGGCTTCAGTGTAAGGGAGCGGGGTGTCATATGATCAGTGAGCGCTGTCATGATTCTTGTCATTGTGACAGGGAATGACAGCGTGCAACAAGAAAACCCTTTTCCGAATGCGGGAAAAGGGTTTTTGTGATGGGCTCCGCTGCTCGTCGCGCTAGTCCAGATACTCTTGGAGCAGGACGATCGCTTTCGCTCGGTCGTTGACGCCGAGCTTTTGGTAGATGACGGAGATGTAGTTGCGCACGGTTCCTTCGCTCATGAACAGTGCGGCGGCGATCTGGCGGTTGTTGCGGCCTTGGAGCATCTCGCGGATGATGTCCTGCTCGCGGTTGGAGAACTGCGGCGCGTCCGCTTTCAGCTTCTTGCGCTGCCGGTCGTCCTCCGCCGTCGCCTGCAGGTTATTCAAGCGGGCGGCGAGCTTGGCGGCGATCACGGCGGGCATCATCATCTGCCCGGCCAGCGCCTCGCGGATCGAGGTGATCAGTTGGCGACCCTTGATGTCTTTGATCAGGTAGCCGTCCGCTCCGTTCGCCAAGCCTTCGACGATGTAGTCGTCCTCTTGGAAGGTGGTCAGGATCAGGACGCGGGTGTCGGGGTGTTGCTTCTTGATCTCCTTGATCGAATCGATCCCGTTCATCACCGGCATCTGAATGTCCATCAAGACCAGTTGCGGCCGTAACAGCGACACTTTTTCAATCGCTTCCAAGCCGTTGCTCGCCGTGCCGATCACTTGCAGGTCGTCTTCCAAGTCGAGGATCGTCTCCAAGCCTTCCCGCATCAGGGTCTGGTCGTCGACGATCAGAATCGTGCAGGGGTTGGCTGTATCCATCCGATTCGCCTCCTGTTTGGATTGTAAATGAAAATGTCGCTTGAACAAAGGTGGTTTACAACAAGACGCAGAATTTGTAGAGCAGGCTCGAAAGCCTGACAGAGAGGGGTAAGGGTACATGAGTGTAAACCAATCGCAATCATCCGATCTCGCCGCTTGGTTCCTGGGACCGAAAGGGGAAAACGAGCAGTTGCTCAGCGAACTGCTCCAGGAAGCGCTACAGGAGCATGTCGCCTGCCGCCGCGACTTCCACCCGGAGGACCCGGCACATATCACGGACGAGATGAAAGAGTCCGAAGCGTATCAAGCAAGCGTCGAGGTGTTTCGTCGGGAAGCACGCAAGCTGGCCGAGCAATTGAAGCAGTCGGTGCCGTTCTTCTCGATGCGCTACCAAGCGCATATGAACTGGGATCTGGTGATGCCGGGCATCGTCGGGTATTTCTCCGCGATGCTCTACAACCAGAACAACGTCGCCGTGGAAGGGTCGCCGGTGACCACGCTGCTCGAGATGGAAGTCGGACGCGACTTCTGCGCGATGCTCGGCTTCCCGGAGACGCAAGAGATCGCCCCGTGGGGGCATGTGACCGCCGGCGGCTCGATCTCCAACTTGGAGGGGCTGTGGGCGGCTCGGAACTTGAAATTTTACCCGCTGGCGTTGCGGGAGGCGCTTCTGTCGGAGCCGGAGTTGGCGGCGGCGAAAGGCTTGACCGTGCCGCTTCCGACAGGCGGCGCGGCGGAGGTGCTGTCGCTCGATACGTGGGCGCTGCTCAACCTGCGCACCGACGACATCCTGCAACTGCCGCAGCGGATGGAGCGGGAGTACGGCGTGTCTCTCCAGACCGTGACCGATGCCTTGAACCGCCATACGCTGCAAAGCCGCGGCATCGGCTACTGGCACGGTCAGCTGTACCGCGACGGCGTGCAAGAGCCGGTCGCGACCGCTCCGGCGACGATGCACTACTCCTGGCCGAAGTCGGCGAACATCCTCGGGATGGGGGCCGATCAACTGCTGCCGATCCATGTGGATGAAGACGGCCGGATGCGGGTCGATCACCTGCGCGACGTGTTGACGACCTGCCTGCAAGAGCGTCGCCCCGTGCTGACGGTGGTCGCCGTGCTCGGGACGACGGAGGAAAGCGCCGTCGATCCGCTGGCGGAGATCGTGCGGCTGCGCGAGGAATTCGCGGCGCAAGGGCTGATGTTCACGCTCCATGCGGACGCGGCATGGGGCGGGTATTTCGCCACGATGCTGCGCGACGAGGTGACGGGTGAGCGAATCGGCGACGACGAAGTGCCGGCACTGCCGATGAGCCCGTATGTCACGGAGCAGATGCGAATGATTCCGCAGGTGGATTCGATCACGATCGACCCGCATAAGAGCGGTTTCATCCCCTATCCGACGGGCGGGCTGTGCTACCGCAACTCGATGATGCGGAGCATGGTGACGTTTAACGCGCCGGAGATTTACCACAACACGGCGGACCAGAGCATCGGCATCTATACCGTGCAGGGGTCGTCGCCGGGCGCGGCGGCTGCGGCGGTCTGCCTGAGTCATCGCGTGATCCCGCTGAACCAAGCGGGCTATGGCAAGATCCTCGGCGAATCCACATTCACGGTGAAAAAGTTCTATTCCCAACTGGTGACGATGGAAGACGCCGCGTTTGTGACCGTGCCTTTCACCCGACTGCCTGCGGAAAAAGACAAGCTGGGACCGGAAGCGGTGGCGGCGCAGAAGGAGTTTATCTACGACCGCATCGTCGGGCGCAGCAACCAAGAACTGCTGGCCGATGAAGAGGCGATGGCGCTGTTCCGCCAACTGGGGCCGGATCAGTTGATTCAGGTGTATGCGTTCAACTTGAAGGACGCGGACGGCAAAGTGAACACCGACCTCGGGTTGCTGAATCAGCTGAACCGGAAAGTGTTTGAAAAATTGAGCATGCAAACGGGCGACAAACTCGACGACAAGCAACTGATCGTCACGTCCTCCGTGTTCGATCCGGCGACGTTCGGCGAGGACTATGTGGCGACGTTCTGCCGTCGCTTGGGCGTCGAGCATGACGGTGTAACTCCCGTGACGTTCCTCTCCTCGACGGTGGTCGATCCGTGGCTGACGGAGACGGAGCACGGGTCGTTCCTGCCGGTGATCGAGGATGCGTTGCGCCAAGCGGTGCGCGAGTCGATTGCGGAGTTGCGGCAGTAGGCAGTGTAAGGACAGGCACTTTTTTCAAAAAAGGCGCCGTTTTGCGACCGCTATCGGGTGACGCAAGGGAGACGTTCAAGTTCGCTTTCGGGTGAGGCAGGACAGACTTCAGAATCGCTTTTGGCAAAAGGTTCGCTGTGACGCCTCAGGGCTGTGAACTACGTTGCTTGTTGCGTGATAGGGAGTCGAATCTGCAACAAACACCCGCTCCCTTGCTCACAGGTCAATCGCAACTCCCCGCCCAGCGATTCCACCCGTTCCCGCATTGCAGTCAAACCGAAGCCGGGCTTCGGTTGCGAGGCTTGGTCACCGCGCCCGTTGTCTTGGAGCTTGAAGTGTATCCGCTCCTCCTCCACGCTCAACTCGAAGGTGAAAGCCGTACTGCCCCCATGCCGAATCCCGTTGGTCAAGCCTTCCTGCAGCGCGCGGAAGAGCACCTTTTTCTGCGAAGAAAGCAGTTGATCCGGCATCGGGTGAATGTCGAACTCGATCGTCACCCCCGCATAGCGCTCCGTCTCTTGGATCAGGTTTGCCAAGGCGGGCGCGAGGTCGAGAGCGTTGTTCTCCTCCCGCATCATCCGCACGGCGCGGCGGATCTCCTGCAAGCCTTTGCCGACGAGCTCCTGCGACAGTTCGAATTTGGCAAAAGCGGCGGCGGGCTGGCGGTCGAGCAGGCGCATCCCCGCTTCGAGCTGGACGATGGTGGCGGTCAAGGTATGCCCGACGCTGTCGTGGATGTCGTGCGCGATGCGGTTGCGCTCTTCCAGCACGGCGATCTCCGCCAAGGCGTTGGCGTTCTCCCGCATCGTGCGGCGCAGATGGGCGTTGGTTTTTTCCAGGTCGGCGGTGCGGGCCGCCACCTTGCCTTCCAGCGTCAGGCTGTGCTCCTCCACCTGCTCCAGTGCGACGGCCAGTTGGTCGCGGGACTGCTCCAAGGAAGCGTACAGGCGGGCATTTTCCAGCGAGATGGCGAACTGGCCCGCGAGCAGGTGAAGCACTTCGACCTGCTCCGGCGTGAAGGCGGCGGCTGTCAGATTGTTCTCCAAGTAGAGCAAGGCACTCTGCTTCGCCTGATGAGAGACGGGCAGGCAGAGGATCGACTTGGCCTGCGTCTGCCGGATGTACGGATCGTCGGCGAACGGGCTTTGCCGTGCCGCATCCGCCAGCACCACCGCCTCCCCGCTGCGAGCGGCAAATTGCACGATGGCGTGACAGAGCGCCGGATACGCTTCCGCCCGCTGCATCGGGTACTCGACCGGCTTGTCCACCTCCCCGCTCGCCATCACCTGCCAGACGCCCGCTTCCTCCAACAGCAGGCATCCGCGCTCGGCTCCCGCGTTCTGAAGCAGCACTTGCATCAGTTGAGCGAGCAGATGCGGCAGGACGATCTCGCCGGAGATCGCTTGCGACGCTTTGACGACGGAGAGCAGGTCGAGCAGGTGTGACGAGGTGCCGGAGTAGGAGTGGGTCGGCCAGTCGCTCCGGTCGCGCATCTCGGCGTCATAGGTGCGTGCGAAGGGGTCGTGCGGATGCTTATGCGAATGCGCGTCGGGCACGAGGGCTGCGTGGCGCTCGGCGACCTGCTTCGCTTTGGCGGTCGCTCCCCAGCGCAGGTAGGCTTTTTCCGCGAGGCGCAGGTAGAGTGCGGCCGTACGCGGGTTGCGGTGGGCGAGATAGAAGTCGGCTGCCCGTTCGGCGATCAGCGCTTCCTGATGGAGAAAGCCGTTGTCGCGAGCCGCTTGCATCGCCTCTTCATAGCGGGTCATGGCGAGCGCGTCGCGCCCTTGCAAACGGGCCAGTTCCGCTTCGACCAGCCGGAGTTTGCTCGTGTTGTTGGCGGGGCAGGACGCCGCCCAGCGTTGCAGGCGGCGTTGCAAAGGACGCACGCGGCGCAGGTAACCGCGCTTGCGGGCCGGATCGCCTGCCGCCTCCGCTTCGGTCGCCAACGACGTGAGGATCAGCGCATAGGTGAAGGCGTGCTCCGTCTGATGAATTTGGGAGACGACCGCCTGCAAACGAGCTTCCGCCTCTTGCGCTTCCGACAGCGCCTCCTCGTGACGCCCGAACAGGTACAGCCCTTGCATCCGATACAGGTGCCACAGGAAATCGGTGATGCCCGTTTCATCCGCGAGCAAGTCCGGCCGCTCCCACGCCGCCGCACCGCCTTCTTCACGTAAAAAGCGGAGCAGCGACCGACACAGCGCAAACGAGTTCGACACCATCGAGAAGTGAATCTCGTCCACGAACGCCGTATGCTCGACGATCTCCTGCTCGATCTCCGCAAACGGCGCACCCGCGAACAGCAAATGCGACACCACCGCGCCAACGGCGTAACAAGCGTAGGAGAAATCACCGTTCTCCACGCCGAGGCGGTACGCTTTCTTCAACTGGGCGATGCTGACCGCCACATGTTCGCGCCAATGCACGGCCAACGAGCCGAACGAGTAGTAGCTGCGGCAGACGTACGTCGGGTCCGCATACTCCTCCGACAGGCGACAGGCCATCTCGCCGAGCCGGTATGCGTTGTCGTAGTCGTGAAACAAGGCACCGAGGATCATCCCGTACCCGCCGTACCCGAACGACGACTCCGCGCTGTTGCCGTAGCGTAGGGAGAGATTGAGCACCTTCAACACCACCCACGCCCACAGGTCGTGGTCGACAAAATAGGCGGCGGCATTGGTGTTGGTGAGCAGAAGCAGCGCTTCTTTCATCAGCGGGTCCTGCATCTGAGGTAGCCGGAACAGGTCGTCCGCCGTGCGCTTGCCGATCCGCAAGCGAGCGGCCAGCATCTGTCCCGCGATCGCCCGCTTGCCCGGCTTGAGCGGGATGCTCACCCCGAGCAGGCGCAACGCTTGACGGGCGAGATGAATCACTTCCTCATAGCGAAAAAGCTGCGTGTAAAACACCATCTGCCGCCGAAACACCGCCACTTTTTCCAAGACGGTTTGCGCTTGGGTGTGCAGGTCGGCAAACAGCTTCTCCGCCGCCTCCAAGTGACCGCAGAGGTATTCCGCTTCCACGCGCTCCAGTTGCAGGTCGATCATCAACTGCCTGGCGAGGTACCAGCCGTCCGTTTGCAGCAGGGAGTCGCCTGCACGCAGATAGGTCAGCGCCTGTTCATAAGCGGAGGCCGCTTTCGCTTTGCGACCCGCCTGTCGGAACAGGCGAGCGGCCGCCAAGCGCTCGGAGGTGTCGGTGATGTGCGACAGGGCGGCGTTGTACTGGTTGGCGATCTCGAACAGGAAGTCCTGACCGTCCTCCGGGCGGCGGTCGCAGAGCAGGCGGGCGATGCACAGGTGCAAGTCTTGACGCTCCTTTGCGTCCAACAGACGGTACGCGGCCTCCTGCAAGCGGTCGTGTTGAAAAGAAAGCGTGTCCGGTACTTCTGCGTCTGCCTCCGCTCGCTCCCCCCTCGATGGAGTCCCCGCTATCGCTTCCGACACTTCAAGCAGCCCTTCTTGCAGCGCGGGTTGCAAGGCATGCCACGTGAGCGACAGGGAATGCCCGAGCAGGTTTGCCAGCGTGTGCAGCTCGAACGTGTTGCCTAAGCAGGCGGCGAGCTTCAACGCCTGCAAGCAGTCATCCGGCAGGCGTTGCAACCGCGTGACGAGCAGGTCGGCCAGCGTGTCGGGAAGCTTCAGCCGCTGTGGGGTTGTGGTTTCCCAACACCAACGGGCTTGCGACGGATCGTACGTCAGCCCCCCGCTGTCGACGAGGGCGTGCAGGAGTTGCTTGATGAAAAAAGGGTTGCCTTCCGTGCGGGACAGCAGCAGTTGCGCCAATCCGTCCGTCTGGTCGGTCGGCATCCGCAACGTGTCGCTGAGCATCGTCGCCAGCTCCTCGCGTTGCAACGGGCGCAAGGCGATCTGCTCCACGCGTCCCCCCTCTTCGCGAATCGCTCGAAGCGTGGCGGACAAGGGGTGCACGACGTCCACTTCCTCTTCGCGGTAGGTGCCGACGATCAGCAGATGGTGCAGGTCGTCACCGTTAAAGATTAGCTCAAGCCACTCCAAAGAAGCGGCATCCGCCCATTGCAGGTCATCGAGCAGAAGGATCACGGGATGTTCAGGCTGGGCGAACTGTTTCAAAAAGGTGCGCATCACGTGCCGGAAGCGATTCTGCATCTCTTGCGGCGGCAGGTCGGGCACGGGCGGTTGCGGGCCGATCAGCTTTTCCAAGACGGGAAAGATGTCGATCAGCAGTTGCCCGTTGCCTTTGACCGCTTGGAGCAGGTTTGTTTTCCAGCGGGTGACTTCGGCGTCGCTTTGGCGCAAGAGGTGGCGCACCATCGCCTGTGCCGCTTGGAGAAAAGGCGCGTAGGGGATGTCGCGGCGCAGTTGTTCGAACTTGCCGCCGACCAGCAGCGCACCGCCGCTCGCTTCCGGTGTGCGCGCACCCCCTTCCGCTTGTTTCAACAGGCGGCTGCGGTGGACGATCCCCTGCAACTGCCGGACAAATGCCGTCTTGCCGATCCCTGCCGGCCCGCTGACGAGCAGCAGCTCCCGCGCCCCCTGTTCGACGCGCTGGTAAGCGGCGGCCAGATGCGCTTCCTGTTCCTCGCGTCCGTAGAGGTGAGCGGGCATCTCCAACTCGGCCGCCCGGTCGCGCATCGCCAAGGGAAACGCCGGGATCTCGCCGTAGTGCTGCCAGTGGTGCAAGCAGTGCTCAAGGTCGGCGAGCAGGCCATAGGCGCTGTGGTAGCGGTCTTCCGCCGACTTGGCGAGGCACTTCATCACGAGGTCGGACAGCGGTTGCGGGATCTCGGGGCGCACCTCGTGCGGCGGGCGCGGTGTTTTGGCGAGGTGGGCGTGGACGAGTTCGAGCGGGTCGTCGGAGCGAAAGACGGGCTGCCCGGTGAGCCATTCGTAGAGCACCGCGCCAAACGAGTAGAAGTCGGTGCGGTGGTTGACGGGGCGGTCGATGCGACCCGTTTGCTCCGGCGAGAGGTAGGCGAGCGTGCCTTCCAACAGCGGGGCCTCGTCGGATCGCTTGCCCTCCGCTTCCGGCTCTTGAAAATAGCTCGTGCCCAACGCGCCTTGTGCCACTTCGTGCACTCGACCTTGGGGATGTGCCCTCTGTGTCGCGATGCCAAAGTCGATGAGTGTCACGCGGCCCTCTTCCCGATTGACGAGCAGGTTGGCGGGGGTGAGGTCTTTGTGGATCACCCCTTGCTTGTGGATCTCACCTAGCACGCGGGCCACATCGGCGGCCAGACGCAGGATGTCTTCGAGGTCGAGTGTTGTCGCGCTCATCAGCTCTTGGAGCGACTGCCCATCCGTCTCTTCCAACACGAGCACGGGACGAGCGCCTTGCAGATCCAGCGCGTACGCTTTGATCACGCCCGGGGTGTTCAAGCGGCGCAGCAGTTCGTATTCACGCCGGTATTTCTCCACAACAGGAGCAGGGGGATGGACATCGGTTGGCAGTTTGAGCACGACCGGCCGCCCGTCCGCTTGGCGCAGGGCGCGGTAGACGGTGGTGGTCGCGCTTTTATAGATCGGTTGTAACAGGTCGTATCCCTGAATTTTCATTGGGAAGCCACTCCTCCGGTGTATCGGCACACGTAAACGGTTCATAGTAAAACTCTCATTAGTTGCAGTTCTATTTATTTCGTGCATTTCCCTTTTAATTCGACAAGCGAATTGCTCAAAATCACTTATTTTGAAGGAGAATCCTACCCATGACTGAAAACGCGAAGAAAGTTCACTACCAAGACATCGTCAACACCCTGCAAACGGGCGACCTGCTGCTCTGCCACGGCTTGGAAGTGCAAAGCCTGCGCATCCAAGCGCTGGAAGGCAGCATGTGGTCACACGTCGGCATGATCGTCAAGCTGCCGGAATTCGACGAGCCGTTGCTCTGGCAATCCTACCCGCTGGACACGATCCCCGACGTCGAGCTGCACAAGATCAAAGCGGGCCCGATGCTCGTCCCGTTGCACACCCAACTGGTCTCGGCGGTGGAGGAGATGCACGACAGCATGTTCGCGATCCGCCACCTGAATAACGTCGAGCGCACCCCGGAGATGATGAAAGCGTTTCTCGACTTTGTGAACGAAGCGCACAAAGCGACATTCCCGACCGAGATGCAGATGTATCTGGAGGCGTTGGAAGGTAAGCTCGGCATCCGAGCGCCTTACTCGAACTACTTCTGCTCCGAACTGGTCGCCGAAACCTACATGCGCCTCGGCCTTCTGCCCGCCCGCCCCGTCGCCAACAGCTACGAGCCGAAAGACTTCTCCGACCAAGGTCACCTGCCGCTGCAGAAGGGCGCGACGTTGGGTGAGATGATGCTGTTGATGATGGATGTGGATCATACCCTCGTGTAACGTATAGCACAGACTCACACGCACACACATTCGCCCCACGCAAAAAACCTGCTCCCGAGACCAAACGGCTCAAGAGCAGGTTTTCTTTTGGCAAAAAGGTTCGTGTCGAGCTTGTCCCTTACGCTTCGAGGTCATCTTCCGCAGCCAGACGCGCTTCCGCTTCTTGCAGCGCTTTCTCGCGCTTGCGCCACATCCACTTGGAGACCAGGATCGAGATCTCGTACAAGAGGATCATCGGGGTGGCGACGGCGAGGTGCGAGGTGAACTCCGGCGGGGAGATCATCGCGGCGATGATGATCATCACGAAGTAGGCGTACTTGCGGACTTTGACCAGCGTTTTCGGCGCGAGCAGGCCGATGCGGGTCAGGAACATCACGGCGACGGGCATCTCGAAGATGAAGCCGAACGGCATCACCATCATGTTCATGAAGCTGAAATAGTTCGAGGCGGTGTAGTTCAGGACAAACTCCTGCGACCCCAGCTCGTACAAGAACTTGTAGAGCAGCGGGAAGACGAGGAAATACCCGAACAGAATGCCGGCCACGAACATGCCGAACACGAGCGGCAGGAAGCGAAACGCGACCTTCGCCTCGCGCTCTTCCAGCGCCGGGCGGATAAACGACCAGACTTGGAAGAGCAGAAACGGCAGGGTCAGGCCGAGGCCCGCCACGCCGGCGAGAGAGAAGAAGACTTTCAGCGTTTCGCCGGGACCTAAGACGGTCAGTTTGACTTCGGGCAATTCAGGGAACATCCGCGTCGCGTCGGCGAGCAGGAAATGGTAGATGTCCTGCACGTAGATAAACGAGAGGATCAGGGCGACCAAGAAGAACAGAAGCACCCGGATCAGTCGTTTGCGAAGCTCGGCGAGATGTTCGACGAGATTTTGGTCCTGTTCGCTCACAGGCTCACTCCTTCCGAATGCGAATGGCGCAGGGAGCGGCCTTTATTTGGTTTGCAGGTTTTCTTCTTTCGCGGTGACGACGGTTTGCTTCTTCTTGTCGTCATCGTCATCGTCTTCAGTCAGGCTTTTGGTGGCCGATTTGAACTCCTTCAGCGTCTTGCCGAACGCGCGGCCGATCTCCGGCAGTTTGCTCGGGCCAAAGACGATCAGGGCGATGACGAGGATCAGGATCAAGCCGGGAAAACCGATATTGGAAAACATGGAATAGTCCCTCCGTTGTGTAACTGACTTGTAAGCGAGCACGCGGGTTTCGATCAGTCGAACCAGCGACTCGACATCATTTCTATCATACACCTCGTCCCCGTCGACTGCAATTGAAGACGATTGGCAATCCCCCGCGTAGGCGACAACGTTCGCCAATCGTTCACTTTTTTCGGGGCCGAGCAGGACGATTTTGGGTAAACTGGAATGCTTCCAACCTTCGACCAAGATCAGGTCGAGTTGTAGGGCCGGGTCGGATAGTTGGTGTAAAAAGTGTTCGAGTGACGGTTCGGGTGTTTTTGTGATGCGGTTGTTACATTCGGAGTTCGTTGCTCCGTTGACGTGGCTGGCGGTACCGTCGACAAGGTCGTAGTAGTGGTGCATCGTGGCGTGGGTTCGCGAGGCAAGCAAGGTCACATCCGCCCCTGCTTGGCGGTGCTTGTAGGTATCGGTACCCGGTGTGTCCCCGACCACGTCATGCCCGCCGCCTTCGTGCTTGCAGGTGGCGACACGGAAGCCGCGCTGTTTGAAGGCGGTGACCAGCTTCGAGATGAGCGTGGTCTTGCCCGTGTTTTTGTAGCCGACGACGGCGACGGCGGGAGGCACCCTACGGTTGGTATCTGCCAGACCTGCCCTTTTCATGCGATCTTTTCCGTTCACGAGGTCACCTGTTTGTCCGTAGGGTATCGCCGAGGGGATAGACGTCCACCAGCGAGCCTTGCTTGACGGTTTTACGTGCCTGAATGCGGACGAGACCTTGGATGTTCAGCAGGGAGGTGATGATCGCCGCCTTTTGCCCGCTGTTGGGGACGTGGGCGGTCAACGTGCCGTCCGTCACCGTCAGATGGGTGCGCAGGAAGCGATCCAGCCCGATCACTTTCGCCTCGATGTCGTTCCCGAGCATTGCTTGCACGGGGCGCAACTCAGGCTGGCGGTCACCGCGCATTTTACGCAGCACGGGCTTCACCAACAGCTCGAAGTTGACAAACGCAGCCGCCGGATTGCCCGACAACCCCCAAACGGGCACGCCGCCGATGTCCGCGAAGACGATCGGCGTGCCGGGGCGCAACGTCACTTTCCAGAAATGAACGGTGCCGCCCGCCTGCCCATACGCATCGCGCATCAGGTCATAGTCCCCAACCGACACGCCCCCTGTCGTCAGAATCAGGTCACACTCCACGGCCATTTTTTGCAAAAGGGTCACTGTGTCTTCCATCTGATCCCCAATGCGACCATAGGAGATCGGCTCCCCTCCCAAGTCGCGAACGAGGGCGGCGAGCATCGGGCCGTTGGAGTCGCGAATCTGGCCGGGTTCGAGGTCGCCTTCCAGCGCTTGCACTTCTTCCCCCGACACCAAGATCCCCACACGAGGTCTGCGGTACACGGAAACCGTCGCCGCTCCATTCGAAGCGAGCACGGTCGTCTCCGCCGCCCCGATCACAACGCCTGCCTCCAGCAGCAACGTCCCTTGCGGCGCGTCTTCCCCTTGGCGCGAAACCGCTTCTCCGGCGGGGACTTCGAGCAACACGCGCACGGTGTCGCCCTTGCGCTCCGTCCCTTCCTGCCGCACGATCGCATCCGCGCCAACGGGAATCGGCGCGCCGGTCATGATCCGGCACGCTTCCCCTGCTCCCACCACCCGCTCGGGCACACGCCCTGCAGGCACTTCTTCGATTACAGTCAGCTCGACGGGGGTGCTCGGCGTCGCCCCCGCCACATCAGCCGCCCGCACCGCATACCCATCCAACGCCGAACGGTCAAACGGCGGGACATGCGCCTGTGCCGTCACCTGCTCCGCCAACACGCGCCCGTACGCGTCCGTCAGCGAAACGTCCTCCGCAGCGACCCTTTTGACAAATGAAAGCGTGCTCTCCCATGCCTCTTCCAAGGTGAGGAACGTTCGCATCAGAGCAGTCCTCCGTGACCCAGCCGGGCGATGTCCTCCCGTGTCACTTTCTCTCCGGCGAGGATGCGAGGCAGCAATACGTCAAACGACGTAAACTCGTCAAAAATCACGCACCCCGGCAACCCGAAGATCGTCATTCCATCGCGGTACGCCAGCATCATCATCGAGCCGGGCAACATCGGAATGCCGTAGGACACGACCTCCGTCGCGGCTTGCTTGATCGCACCCGGCGTACGGTCATCGGGGTCGACCGACATGCCGCCCGTGCAGAGCACCATGTCGGCACCTTGCGCCTGAAAATCAAGGATCGCCTGCTTGATGTCGTCCACCAAGTCGCCGACGATCTTCTGCTCGATCACCTCGGAGCCGAAGCGGGCGAGCTTGTCGCGGACGACGGGGCCGAATTTGTCCTCGATGCGGCCTTTTTGCACTTCGGAGCCGGTGGTGACGACGCCGACGCGCATTTTTTGGAAAGGCTTGATGGCAAAAACGTCCGTTTCCCGGGCAATTGTTTCGACACGCGAGACTTTTTCCTCGGCGACGGTCAACGGGATGGCGCGTAGACCGGCAATCTTGTCGCCCGGCTCCAGCACGGTGTGGTTGCGCTTGGCGACGACGGCGATTTCGTCGATCATGTTGATCGAGTACAGCGCGTCGGTGTTCACGGAGAGCAGACCTTGGCGCTCCGCTTTCAGCACGACTTTGCCTTCGTGCGGCTCTTCGAAGCGCATCCCGTCGCGGGCGAGAGCGTTGCCCATCCGCAGGGCGGCATCGTCTTCGTGGAGGATGCCTGCGGGCAGGTCGAGGATGTAGATATGTTCCTTGCCGATTTTGAGCAGCTCGGGGATGTCCTGTTCGGTGATGACATGCCCTTTTTTGAAAGCGCGGCCTTTGAACTCGCCGGGGACGATGCGGGTCAGGTCATGGGCGAGGCGCAGACCGATGGCGTTTTCGACGCGGACTTCCTTTTTCACGGGGCAGCCCCTCCTTTTACATCAAGACGGGCAGTTCTTCCGGCCCGTTGTTCGGGAATTCGATCATCATTTCCGTGCGGTCTTCGGTGATGTAGAAGCGGCAGCCGACGTTCTGTTGCATCCAGACCAGCGCGTCACGCGGGACGTCAAAGCCGTCGACGTACATCTGGTGCTCGGGGAGTTCTTCGCCGGGCGCGTCTTTTTTCAGGTAGAGCTTGTATTGGACGTTCGGCGTTTCCACATCTTCAAGGATGTAGAAAGCGAACAGGTCGTCGCGGTCGGCGAGGGCGCTTTTTGCAAATTCGGCGAACTGGCGCACCATCGGGGCGGTCGGGTCATCGACCGGGATCGCGTACTCCTGCCCGTTTTCGGTCGCGGCGACAAAGTCTTGGATGAACTTATCGCGCCCGGCAAAATCAGCCTTGTCCTCCACCCCGATCAGGCAGCGGAAGTTCCATTCGAACCAAGCGGCGGCCGTGCGGTCACCGCCGTAGCCGAGCGCCATGAGAAATTGATGACTCATCGTGTGTGAACCCTTCTTTCTTATAAAGATCTAAGACTTCCTCATACGCCTGAGGCGTGTTCATGTTGAAAAACGGCGAGGGCTTGAGGTGAGCCCACCGTTCGGTCGGCACGTAGGCGACGTTGAGTTCCGCCAAGAACTTGCGCAGGGCGTTCTGCCCTTGTGCGAGGTGGCGGGCGGCGCGGTCGCGCACGGAGCCGCGGTAGACGGCGCAAACGGGAAACAGCCGCGTCCCTTCCTGCGGGACCGCCGCTTCGAGCTGCGGGTCGGCGGCGAGGAGGTCGCAGAGATCGCGAAGCACCTCGGTATGTAGAAACGGCAGGTCGCAGGCGACGAGCAAGGCGATGCCGTCTTGCGGAACATCCTGCAAGCCTGCATGCAACCCGGCGAGCGGGCCTTGACCGGGAAATTCGTCGGGGCAGGTCGGTACCTGCGCCACCTCCCGAATGCGGACCGCTTCGTCGGGGTCGTTGGTGATGACCACTCTATCATGACATATTGGGCGTATCGTTTCCAATGTCTGTAGCAAAAGCGGGCGTCCGCCCAGCGGGAGCCACTGCTTCGGGCGTCCCATGCGGGAGGAGGAGCCGCCGCAGAGGAGGATGGTTTTCATGGGGGGGGACCTCTCAACGATTGAATGGACTCAATAAACTCATTCTATAGAAAACTAGGAGTGATAGCCATTCTTATCAATCTTCCCATACAAAAAGCCGCTTCGTTCGAAGCGGCTTTGCGCCTATCATCACCTATACCCCGCTTTGCGATCCGGTTTCCGCCATCAGGTTCGCATTTGTCCGAACCAAGGACGACCTCAACCCAAGCAAGGAGCACAACACCACGATACTCCCCGCTGTGACAAAGATCGTCCGGATGCTTAGATGCTCCACGAGGAGACCGGCAATCATACCGCTCAACGGCAGCGCGAGGAAGGCGATCATCCGCGTGGAACTGATCACGCGCCCCAGCATCTCACGCGGGACGATTTCCTGACGGAGCGTGAACCAGTTGATCGCCAACAGTACGACCGCCCCTTTGATGATGACCTGACAGATCAATAACGCAACAATGAAGGACTGGGAAAAAATCAGACCGATCTGTGCGGCACCGATGAGCAGCCCGGAAATGATCATCACATACCCTCGGTTCGCCTGTTTCAAGCGATTCGCCAGATAAGCGGCACCAAGCGGGCCGATCGCTTGAAACGACAGCACCAGACCGATCTGGCTGGAGGTCAATTTCAGGTCATCCGCCAAATAGTACATAAACAAAGCTTCGACCGCCCCGAATCCTACATTGATACCGAAGATCAGCCAGGAGCCGGCCATGATCCGCTCGTTGTTGCGGACGAATCGAAGCCCTTCTTTGATCGGTTCAAGGATTTTCGGTTTGGCCCCGTCTCGCTTGACGAATGCGTACGAGATGGTGGACATGATCACGGAAGCGAGGAAAAACGAAACACCGTCGATCATGATCGTCTCAACCTTCCCGAGCATCGCGATGGAAACACCTGCGATGGCCGGTCCGATAAACGTCATCATCGTATCGGTGAGCCGCATCAGCGAATTCCCTTTCACCAGTTCCTCTTTCTCCACGATCTCGGGAATGATCGATTCGAAACTCGGGTGGTAAAACGCGGTCACGCTGGCGAGAAGGAAAGCAACCGCATAGACCATCCAGACTTCAAGATGTCCTGTAAAGTACAAGAGCGGAATCAGGCTGACGATCAATGCCGAGCCCAAGTCCCCCCAGACCAGCATTTTTTTCTTGTTCACTTGATCGGCCAATGCGCCGCCGATGAGGGCGAAGAGAACTTGCGGCAGGATCTCAATGACAAAGGCCAAGGCCATTCCCGTGCCCGATTCCGTGAGTTCGTACACCAATAGGGGCAACGAAACCATAAAGAACCAGTCACCGAGCTTGCTCACGGTCAATCCGAAAAAGAGCTTCCGATAGCCCGCATTTCGAAGCACGGAAAACATATTCATTTCTTTTTACCCTCCATTTGTCGCTTTTCTTAGATGAGTGCCCTCTCTTGTTTTCCACATATGGGACATGTTTCCTGTTTCGTCCAAGCCGAAACCTCTGACGTTGTAAAATCCAGAAAATTGAACTCCATCACTCTGGCTAAGGAAAGCGGCTCTTCCGTACCGGTCACAACCTTAAGCAGTTCGTTGACCAAAATGCCGGCGAGGATCGCGACATTCGGGCTGATCGCCGCATTGTTGCGTTGGAAGTCGACGGACCGCATATGGCGTTCTAACGCTTTCTGCTTTTCATCTTCGGTCATGACCTGTTGGACATGGCACTGCACACATCCCGTTTGTCCCGGAATCATCGTGAAGAAGCGACCTCTCGTGTTCAATACACCGCCGGAAACCATCGGAAGTCCAGCTGCCACTACGCCTTCGTTCACCCAATCTTGGATGTCAAGGGTCGGGCGATCCGCCACAGAGATCACATAATCCGCTCCATGCACATGCTCATAGACGTCTCGGGCCGACTCGATCTTCCGGTTCGTCGTCTCAAGATTAACATTCGGATTGAATTGAGCAATCCGCTTTTTCGCCATATCAACTTTGAGCCGACCGAGGTCTTCTTCGGAATACAGGAGTTGTCGGTTAAAATTGCTCAGATCCAAAGTATCAAAGTCCAAGATCTTAATCTGATGAAATCCCAAGGCGGCCAAGTGATAGAGTATTTGGCTACCCAGTCCGCCCACGCCCAGCAAGGATATTTTCGCGTTGTTGATCTTTTCTTGAAGTTCATACTTACTCATGTAAATATCTGTAAACAAGGACAAGTAATTCAGGTTTGCTTTGTATCTATGCGTCAGGTAGGAGTCCATTTGCCGGGGTACCAAAGAGGCATCTTCCAAATACCCTTCTTGATCCATCGCTTGGATCGCACCCCGTATTTCTTCCTCCGAGATCTCGGCGAAGTCAGCTTGTACGCGAGTCACGATCTCCTGCAGGGAATGGTTTCCGTCCAATAGAGAAACAAGCTTGGCGACACACCCTGTTGGGTCGTCAATAAAACCGGCCACGCCGACCTCTTCACCGATTTGAACTTCCTGATCCAAAAGAAAATAAGGAATGGTTTCCTTGAGTTTAGGTTTGATGTGGTTGTTCATCCAAGTGCCTCCTCATTCAGCGAATACAAAAAGGGAAACCGAGTCGGTTTCCCTTTTGGGTCTTAGCCCGGAACGCCAATGGTAGCAGCCAATTTGATGTCTTGCTTCTCAGCTTTGCGGATTTGAATCGCCATTAGAAGAGCACCTCCTATCTGCATATGCGTTTGTTTGCCTTACTTGATTTTATTATATAATTAAACGATAATCAGAGTCAATATATATTTGTTTCCAAAGTAACAAAGAGCCGCTTCAGTTCAGCGGCTCTCCGTCATACATATCTCGTTCCGAGCTTTCATGAGTGAGACTTTTTGCTCATGTATTCGTATTGACTCTTACTGAAGCATAGAATTCGAGGTGTTCACAACATGCTCAACCGACTCTGGATCAAAGCCGCGCTCCTCTACAACCGCTTCCAAGCCCTCTTCCTCTCCCTCTTCCTTTTCGGTCTCTTAGACCTGCTCGTCTACTCCGATGTCCTGATGACCTTATTCGCCTTCCCGGAGGCTGTGCCGCTGGCGATCTTGATGTTGGTAGCGTTCGGGGTATGGCGGATGGTGAGGAAGAAGCGGCGGAAGAAACAGGCTACGGATGACTCGCATCCGAATCCACATACGTGAGGGCGGCTTGGAGGAAGTCTTTTTTATAGGAAGAATCGGGTGCAATCAGGTATTTATAAGGTTGCTGGTCATCCGCCCGCCATTGCAGCATCGTCTCTCCTTCTTTTTTACATACCTTGTTTACCGCTTGGGTGGTCTTTTTCATCCCGCTATCCCTCCTCTTACTTATAGTCCTTTGTCACCGCCGATAGATTTTCCCATGTAAGTGCAAAGTCGGTCAGTTTTTCGCCCGCATCCGGCTGGTAGGGGGATCTTTCCTTATACGCTTGCAACGTGAGATGCAACTGGTTCAGCCAGCCGCTAAAGGTGTCAGCCTCTCCGTGTCCGTTGGCGTAGTTGTAGATGAGCGTGCTTGGGTCAAGGAAGTTGGCGTCTTGGTGTCCGAAGCGACTTGGCTCGCCAGCGACGCGCTTAAGATTGGCTGCGGTGTTGCCCAAGTTTCGTACGTGGGCGTAAAGGGAGCCCAACGTGAAGGCGTTGGGCGTTTTTTGGTAGTCTTCGATGTCTTTCAGTGTAAGGTCGATGGTGTAGAGGAGAAGGTATTGTGCGTGGTGCTGCATGTTTTCTTTCCTTTCTTCCTCTTGGTTCATCCGATACGTCTGCACCAACAAGCCCACCACCAACAAGGCTACGACCACCGTCACCAGCGAATAACGCCCTTTACCCCTCACGCCGCCAGACTCCCTGTTCCGTGACCAGCATGTCGAGCAAGGTATCATGCGGCTCCAACGGAACTTGAGGCAGTATTTGCAGCTCATAGGCAACCGCGATTTTCACCACACCCTCACGCAAGCGCGGTAGGAAGCGGTCGTAATATCCGCCACCGTAGCCGAGGCGTCCACCCTGACGGTCGAAGCCGACGCCGGGGATGACGACCACGTCGATACAAGGGATCTCGATGACGTTGTTGTCCGTCATGATCGGCTCCCGAATCCCATATGCCCCAAAACGCACTTCTTGCAACGAACTCATTTGCACCGGTATCAAGCGGCGTTCTTCCTTCACCGTCACCGGGGCACAGATCGTCTTCCCTTCCCGCAACGCCCACTCGATCAAGCCGCTACTATCCACTTCCCCGCGAAAATCCAGATACGCGAGGATCGTCTGCGCCTTCTGCATCTCCGGCAGCGCGAGGAGGTTCTGCAACACGCCTGCATCCAAGTCCGCCCGCTCTTGCGGCGCGAGGGCTTTGCGATTCGCCAACAGCTCGTGGCGGAGTTCTTTTTTATCCAAGATGCCACATCCTTTTCCCTCTCAAATTTCCGTACCACCTTGTACCTGTATCCCCATTATACACGTTCGAAAATCGGCGAGTACCCATTGAACAGCAGATGAAAAGCCTCGCAGATGCGAGGCTTTTCTCCTGTTTCCTTTTGGCCCTGACGTTACCCATAGGAAGAAGCGATCAATACTCGCCCTACTTCACTTCCTCCAACAATTCCAACTTCAACAGCAGTCTGACATACTCCAGCGTGTTCGGCACATCCTTCAGCCCCGCTTCCATCTCCACGGCATGGATGGCCTCCTGCAACGTGCGCTTGCCGTCGAGCCAGTATTGAAGCAGAACCATCACTGAGTGCAGCGCACCCGCCTTGGGAGCCTTGGCGATAAAGTCCGCCCGCTCGTCCTCCGGGAGCTTGCTCATGTGACTGAGCAGGTCGATCGGCCCCGGGTTTCTCCGCACGAACACATTTTGCAAAAGGGGATCTTGCGCGGACGCTTCTGCCGCTTCCGTAGCATCGCCTGCTCCATTCGGCTCGACTTGGCCCGTCACACCTGCCGCCGCGAGGGTGTGCAACTGGTCCGCAACATCCTTGCCATGCGCCGCGAGCAACGCGAGCTTTTTCCCCAACTGCTCCTGCCACGCTTCTACCTGTGCAGGCGGTACCAGCCGCTCCAACGCCCGCAGGTCGGCTTCCTGCCGCTCTTGCAGGAATTGCAAGCGAGCCAACGCCACGGACAGCGACGCTTTTCCATCGACGTACGCCCCGACTTGGCGCTCCATCTCGGCCGCGAAGTGTGCGCTCATGCGACCGGCAAGCATCAGGAGATCCGGCAGTTCCGCATTGGCGAGGAAGGTCAGGTAAGCGCCGGCGGTCACCGCTACTTTTTCCATCAGCTTAGGGTCGATGTTTTCCACCGTGTCGATGGAGGTGTGGTACGTCTTGTCCGGCCAGGTGATCATCATCGGGCAGGGAATCCCGACGCTCGGGTCGGCCAGGATGTAGTGGTCGCTGCCACCGGAGAACGCCGTCAGCACGTAGTTGGTCTGTGAGTAGCCCTGCGTGCCCGTGAAGTTCTTCACATCCTGCGCCACCTCATCGAAAATCCCATACGCCAACTCCGCCACATAGGACGGCATCGCCCGACTCGGCTTCTCCACCGTCAGCGGGCCGCTCGTCTTGCGTTGGTCGCCGCCGACCATGTCGAGGTTGAGCGCGGCGACGGTGCGCTTGATCCGCTCGGGGTGCATGTGCACGTAGGCGTGCGTGCCCGTCATCTCCGGCATCATCAGGAAGCGGATGCCACGGCGCGGTTTGGGCAGGGTGCCGTCGGCGATCAGCTTTTGCAGCGAGCGGGCCGTTTCCAAGAGCGTAGACGGCCCCGACGCGTTGTCATTCGCCCCCGGCTTCGGGTGGCACAAGTGCGAGACGAGCAACACTTCCTCCTCCGTCTCCCCGGGGATAAAGGCCTCGATGTTCTCCATCTCCCCCGGATACAGCTCCGCATCCACGCGAGCGAACACCTTGACCGGCCCTTGGGCGCAGAGTTTCTTCAACTGTTCCCCACGGCGCGGCGAGACCATGAACCCGAAGCCCGTCTCCTCCTCGTCATGCCACCAGTAGGACAGGTAGAGCACCGCGTCCATCATGTCCTCGCGACGGCGGAACGGCAGGAACTCGGTCATCGTGTCGAGGACGATGCCGGCCGCGCCGAACTTACGCACCGCGATGTCATGGATGCGGTGCGGGAGGCCGGTGGTGAGGACGAGCTTGCCTTTTACGTCAACGTTCTCG
>DASTWJ010000239.1:0-8305 GCA_035776695.1 Bacilli bacterium | reverse complement strand
ACGGTTCAATGACTTCGTCAATCAGAGTGGCATCACCTTGACCTTGTTGCCGCCGCAGTATTATCTGCAGACCGAGTTCACAGGCTTGAAAGTGCTGACGACCGGCGGCTCAGCCTCCAATGCGGAAGTCATCCACAAAGCGGCAGCAAGCCAAAGCCGCTATGTCAATGCGTATGGTCCGACGGAGAACACGGTGCTCGCCACGCACTGGGAACAGGACGGGACGAGTGAGATCCCGCATCCGGTGCCGATCGGCCGACCGATCGCCAACTCGCAGATCTTCATCCTGAACGGGATGAATCTGTGCGGGATCGGCATCCCGGGCGAGCTGTGCATCGCCGGGGACGGCGTGGCCCGAGGCTACCTGAACAAGCCGGAACTGACGGCCGAGAGATTCATCCCGAATCCCTTTGGGGAGGGCAAGCTGTATCGCTCGGGCGACTTGGCCAAGTGGCTGCCCGACGGCAACATCGAGTACCTGGGACGCATCGACGAGCAGGTGAAGATCAGAGGCTTCCGGATCGAACTGGGCGAGATCGAAAACGCGCTCCGCAAGATCGATTCCCTGCAGGACGCGGCGGTCATCACACGAGCGGATGCTTCCGGAGATCAGGCCCTCTACGCCTATCTCGTAGCCGATGAGACGCTCCGTTTGTCGGACATCCGGGACGCTTTGAATCGGTCGTTGCCTGACTACATGATCCCGGCTCACATGATGCAGATCGACAGCCTGCCGGTCACTCGAAGCGGCAAGTTGGACAGAAAAGCTCTGCCGGAGATCGAGGCGAGCGGCGAACGCGGCTATGTGGCGCCGCGAAACGACATCGAAGAAACGCTGTGCCAAGTCTTCGGTCAGATTCTCGGAGCTGAAATCGTCGGCGCGAAAGACAACTTCTTCGAACTCGGCGGCGATTCGATCAAGGCGATCCGCATCGTCTCGAAGATGCGAAGCGCTGGCTATAGCCTGTCCGTGAAAGAGATCATGAGCAGACACACGGTGGAAGCGATCGCGCATGCCGTCGTCGATGCGAGTGGCAATCACTACGAGCAAAATGAAGTGACCGGCACCGTCCTCCCGACCCCGATCCTTGAGGAGTTCGCGTCGTGGCAGTTGGCTAAACCGCATCACTTCAACCAAGACATGATGCTGCAGGTCGAACTCGATGACGAGATCCAACTGCAAAAGGTGCTTACCGCCTTAGCGGTGCATCACGACATCATCCGCTCCGTCTATCGCAACGGCCGCCTCGAAATCCTCAGCAGCCGCGAAAGCGACTTGTATGACTTCAAGGCGTTCGATCTGCGACAGGAAGAATCGGTGTCGGCCCACATCGAAGCGGCTTGCACCGACCTGCAAAGCAGCATCGATCTGGAACGCGGCCCGCTGATGAAAGCGGCGCTGTTTTGCACCGCCGAAGGGAACTTCCTCTTCCTCTGCCTGCACCATCTGGTGGTGGACGGCGTCTCCTGGCGCATCTTGCTGGAGGACTTGAACACCGCCCTGGGGCAGGTGAAGGAAGGTCAAAAGATCAGCTTCCCCGCGAAAACCGCTTCCTTCAAGGAGTGGGCGGAAGCGCTGGCTGAATACAAAACCGGCCGACCGATGCAAAAAGAACGCGCCTATTGGGAACAGGTCGTGTCCGAGATGGAAGCGGGCAGAATCGCAGTCGAAACAGGCACCGACGAAACGGGTCCTGCCAGCATCGCCATCAGCTTGAGTGCGGAAGAAACGGAGCAACTGGTTCAGCGAGCAGGGAAGGCGTACAACACCGAGATGAACGACCTGCTGATCGGGGCGATCGGCCTGTCGGTCAAGAGACTGACCGGGCAGGATGTCGTATCGATCGGCTTGGAGGGACACGGTCGGGAAGAGATTCATAAACCGATCGACATCGACCGCACGATCGGGTGGTTCACCACCAAGTATCCGATCGTCGTGGCGTGTTGCGCCGAGGTAAACGAAGCGATCGTACAGACCAAAGAAATGCTGAGAAAAGTCCCCAATCACGGTCTGGGCTACGGTCTCTTGCAACAGGAGTTGCAAGCACCCTCGGTGGATCTGTTGTTTAACTATCTGGGGCAGATGGACGCCGAATCGAAAACGGGCAAGGCGAGCTTCTTCTCTGCGGGGAAAAGCTCGGCCGATGAAAACATCACGCCCGGCAAGATCAGCTTCAACGGCTACATCTCCGAAGGTGTGCTGAGCCTGGTCTTGGCCTACGACAAAGGCAGCGTTTCCGGCTTGGCGATGGAAGAGTTTGCGGCGTTGTACAAACAAAGCTTGCTTGAAATCATCGAGCATTGCCTGGCGCAAAAAGAAACGCGCAAGACACCGTCCGACTACTCCACGAACGATTTGACCGGTGAGGATCTAACCGTCCTGCAGAACGCTTTCGAGAAGCCGTCGCGGATCGAGGACATCTACTCCTTGACGCCGTTGCAACAAGGGATGTTGTTCCACAACCTCGCCGACAAGCAATCGACGGGGTATGTCGTTCAGAACGTCCTGTCCGTTCGGGGAGAAGTCGAGGAGGAGAAGATCAAGCAGGCTCTGAAGCTGCTCACCTTGCGGCATGATGCGTTGCGAACGGCGATCGTGCATGACGACCTCTCCCAACCGAGACAGGTCTTGTTGCACGACAGAGAAGTCGGGTATGACAAAACGGACCTGCAAGGGCTGGACGAGCAGGAACAGCAGACAGCAATCGCAGACCTCGCCAAGCGTCACGTCAAGCACGGATTCGACTTGCAAAACGACCCGCTGCTGCGCGTCCACTACATCGTACAAAGCGATGACCGCCACAAGCTGATCTGGAATTATCATCATATCATCATGGACGGCTGGTGCTTGTCGATCTTGTACGGCGATTTCAACAGGTTCTATCGGTTGCTTCGCAACGGCACAAGCCTGTCCGAACTGGAACGGATGGTCGCGGAGGAAAAGCGACAGACCGCCTCCTATGGCGAGTACATCCAATGGATGGAGCGGCAGGATCACGAAGCGGGGCTGTCCTATTGGGAGGATTTGCTGGCCGATTATGAGGAAACGGCCGACATCAAACCGGTGCAGAAGCCCGAACCGACCGATGAGCAAGTCCGGCGCGAAGTCGTCAAGCTGTCGGCTGACACCAGCAAAAAGCTTCACCAAATCGCAGCCGCCCATCAATTGACCGTCAACAACTTGGTCGAGGCTTCCTGGGGCCTTGTCCTGCAGGCTTACAGCGGCACCCGCGATGTCGTCTTCGGGAAAGTCGTATCGGGGCGACAGGCCGACGTGAGAGGAATCGAGGGCATCCTCGGACTGTTTATCAATACGATGCCGACCCGAGTCCGCTCTCGGGATGGCATGACCGTGTCGGAGCTGTGGAAGGACCTGCAGAAGCAGGGAACCGAGAGTGATCCGCACTCCTATTGCTCCCTCGCCGAGATTCAGTCCTCGAGCCAACAGAAAAACGATCTGATCCGCGTGGCCTATGCGTTTGACAACTACTTTGTCGACGGAGAAAAACTGAAGGTCGAGGACGGCGCGCTGGCGTTTGAAGTCGAGTCGTCTCGCGAGCAGACCAACTACGACATCACCCTGTGCGCGTACCAAAAAGGTGAAAACCTGATTTTCGATCTGATGTACAACCCGAATGTATACGCGCAAGAGGAGATCCAACGCGTCCTCGCACGAGTCGAAGTCGTCTTGCAGGCGATGGCGGCCAACCCGGACGAGAAACTGGCGGCGATCGACACGATCACCGAACCGGAGCGAGTCCGGATTCTGGACGTCTTCAACGACACGGCTACGGATTATCCGCGTGACCGGTCGGTCGTGGAGCTGTTGGAGGAGCAAGTGCGGACATTCCCGCAGAAGACGGCGCTTGTCGTCGGGGAAGAGCGCTTGACCTACGCCGAGCTAAATCGGAAAGCCAACCGGTTGGCAGCCAAGCTGCGCGAACTGGGTGTGAAGCCGGACGACTTCGTCGCCATCCTGACGGAGCGCAAGGTCGAGACGATCATCGGCATCTGCGGCATTCTCAAAGCGGGAGGCGCGTATGTCCCGATCGATCCCACCTATCCGGAAGACCGCATCCGATTCATTCTGGAAGATTGCCGGCCCAAAGCGGTGCTGCACGTCCAAGCGGAGTTGGAAACGGACCTGCCTGCCTTCGACCTGACAGACGGCAAGCTCTGGGAGGGTCCCTCCGACGACCCGGAACCGGTAAACAAACCCGGAGATCTGGCGTATTGCATCTACACCTCGGGTACGACGGGCAAGCCCAAGGGAACTCTCATCGAACACAAAAGCGTCATCCGACTGGTGAAGGACACCAATTATGTGGAACTGGACGACACGAGAGTCATCTTGCAAACGGGCTCCATGTCCTTTGACGCCTCCACGTTCGAAGTGTGGGGCGCCCTCCTGCACGGAGGGACGTTGGTACTGGCCGATCAGGAGGTGATCACAGACGACAAAACCTTGAAAGAATACTTGCTTCGCTATGAAGTAACCACGATGTGGCTCACAGCTTCTTTGTATAACCTGATGATCCAATCGGATGCCGGGATGTTCGACAGTTTGACCGAACTGCTGATCGGCGGCGAAAAACTGTCGGAAGAACACGTCCGCCTGTTGAAGAGCCGCAAGAAAAACGTCAAGCTGATCAACGGCTACGGCCCGACGGAGAACACAACGTTTACGGCAACCTATGAAATTCCCGAGCAGTTTGATCTGATCCCGATCGGCAACCCGATCGCCAACACGCAAGTCTACATCCTAAACGGAGACAAGCTTTGCGGCATCGGCATCCCCGGAGAGCTTTGCATCGCGGGGGACGGCTTGGCGCGGGGGTATCTGAACCGCCCCGACCTGACCGCCGAGAAATTCACCGCCAACCCCTTTGGCGAAGGCAAGCTGTATCGTTCGGGCGACTTGGCACGCTGGCGACCCGACGGCCTGATCGAATACCTGGGACGCATCGACGAACAGGTGAAGATCAGAGGCTTCCGCATCGAATTGGGCGAGATCGAAAACGCGCTTCGGAAGGTCGAGACCATTCGGGACGCAGCCGTGATCGCACGCGTGGAAGAGTCGGGGGATAAGGCGATCTGCGCCTACCTCGTATCCGACGAGGAGATCAGCTTCCCGGCGCTTCGGGATGCCTTGAGCCGGTCTTTGCCGGACTACATGATTCCGGCTCACATGATGCAGATCGAGAGCATTCCGGTCACCCGCAACGGCAAGCTGGACAGAAGAGCACTGCCGGAGATCGAAGCGAGCAGCGACCGCGAGTATGTGGCGCCGCGAAACGACATCGAAGCCGCGCTGTGCCAAGTCTTCAGCCAGATTCTCGGGGCTGAGACCGTCGGCGTAAAAGACAGCTTCTTCGAACTCGGCGGCGATTCGATCAAGGCGATCCGCATCGTCTCGAAGATGCGAAGCGCGGGCTATAGCCTGTCCGTCAAAGAGATCATGAGCAAACACACGGTGGAGGCGATCGCGCATGCCGTCGTCGACGCCGGTGGCAATCGGTATGAGCAAGGTGAAGTGACGGGTACTGTGCTCCCGACCCCGATCCTCGAGGAGTTCGCGTCGTGGCCGTTGGCCAAGCCGCATCACTTCAACCAAGACATGATGCTGCAGATCGAACTCGATGACGAGATCCAACTGCAACAGGTGCTCACCGCCCTCGCGGTGCATCACGACATCATCCGATCCGTCTATCGCAACGGCCGCCTCGAAATCCTCAGCAGCCGCGAAAGCGACCTGTATGACTTCAAGGCGTTCGATCTGCGACAGGAAAAAGAGGTGTCGGCCTGCATCGAAGCGGCTTGCACAGACCTGCAAGGTAGCATCGATCTGGAACAAGGCCCGCTGATGAAAGCGGCGCTGTTTTGCACCGCAGCAGGAAACTTCCTCTTCCTCTGCCTGCACCATCTGGTGGTGGACGGCGTCTCCTGGCGCATCTTGCTGGAAGACTTGAACACCGCTCTGGGGCAGGTAAAAGAAGGCCAACCGATCAGGTTCCCGGCCAAGACGGCCTCCTTCAAAGAGTGGGCGGAATCGCTGGCGGCATACAAGACCAGCCGACCGCTGCAAAAAGAACGCACCTACTGGGAACAGGTCGTGTCGGGGATGGAAGCCGGCAGAATCGCGGTCGAGGAAAGCACCGACGAAACCGGTCCTGCCAGCATCGCCATCACCTTGAGTGCCGAAGATACGGAACGCCTCGTCCATCGAGCGGGGAAAGCGTATCACACCGAGATGAACGACCTGCTGATCAGCGCCATCGGCCGGTCGGTCAAGAGGCTGACCGGACAGGCTACGGTAACCGTTGGACTGGAAGGTCACGGTCGGGAAGAGATTCATAAGCCGATCGACATCGACCGCACGATCGGGTGGTTCACCACCAAGTACCCCATCGTCGTGGCGTGTTGTGACGATGTAAAAGAAGCGATCGTACAGACCAAAGAGATGCTGAGAAAAGTCCCCAATCACGGCTTGGGCTACGGTCTTTTGCAGCAGGAGTTGCAAGCACCCTCGGTGGATCTGACGTTTAACTACCTGGGGCAGATGGACGCCGAATCGCAAGCGGGCAAGGCGAGCTTCTTCTCCGCAGGGAAAAGCACGGCCGATGAGAACACCGCGTCCGGCAAGATCAGCTTCAACGGTTACATCTCCGATGGCGTGCTGCATCTGGTTCTGGCCTATGACAAAGGCAGCGTTTCCGGCCGGACGATGGAGACGTTTGCGGCGCTGTATCAGGAAAGCTTGGTGGAGATCATCGAGCATTGCCTGGCGCAAAAAGAAACGGTCAAGACGCCTTCGGATTACTCCGCATCCGATCTGAGCGGCAAGGACTTATCGCTCCTGCAAGACCGCTTCAAGAACCTGTCACGGGTCGAGGACATCTACTCCCTGACGCCGTTGCAGCAGGGGATGCTGTTCCACAACCTCGCGGACAAGCAATCGACGGGGTATGTCATCCAGAACGTCCTGTCGATTCAGGAAGAGGTCGAGGAAGAGAAGATCAAGCAGGCGCTGCAACTGCTCACCCGGCGACACGATGTGTTGCGAACGGCGATCGTGCATGACAGGCTCTCCAAACCGAGACAGGTTCTGTTGCACGACAGAGAAGTCGAGTATGACAGAACCGACCTATCGGGGCTTGACGAGCGGGAACAGCAGACAACGATCGCAGACCTCGCAGCGCGTCACGTCAAGCGCGGATTCGACTTGCAGGAAGATCCGCTGCTGCGCGTTCACCACATCGTACAAGGCGATAACCGTCACAAGCTGATCTGGAATTATCATCACATCATCATGGACGGCTGGTGCCTGTCGATTTTGTACGGTGATTTCAACAGGTTCTACCGGTTGCTTCGCAACGGGGCAAGCCTGTCTGACGTGGAGCGGATGATCGCGGAAGAAAAGCGGCAGAGTGCCTCTTATGGCGAGTACATCCAATGGGTGGAGCGGCAGGATCGCGATCTGGGGCTGTCCTATTGGGAGGAATTGCTGGCCGATTATGAGGAAACGGCCGACATCAAACCGGTGAGCAAGCCCGAACCGACCGATGAGCAAGTCCGACGGGAAGTCGTGAAGCTGTCTGCTGACATCAGCAAAACGCTTCTCCAAACCGCCGCCGCCCATCAGTTGACCGTCAACAACTTGGTCGAGGCTGCCTGGGGGATTGTCCTGCAAGCCTACAGCGGCACTCAGGATGTCGTCTTCGGGAAAGTGGTTTCGGGGCGACAGGCCGACGTCAAAGGAATCGAGAGCATCCTCGGGATGTTTATCAACACGATTCCGACAAGAGTCCGGTCCGAAGCGGACATGACCGTGTTGGAGTTGTGGAAGAACCAGCAACTGCAAGGAACCGAGAGCGATCAGTATTCCTATTGCTCCCTCGCCGACATTCAGTCCTTGAGTCAACAGAAAAATGAACTGATCAAAGTTATCTATGCGTTTGAAAATTACTTCGTTGACGAAGAGAAGCTGAAGGTCGAGGAAGGCGCGCTTTCGTTCGTTGTCGAGTCGGCACGCGAACAGACCAACTACGACATGACTCTGTCCGCCTATCTGCAAGGCGATATCTTGGTCTTCGATCTGCTGTACAACCCGAATGTGTACGCACAAGAGGAGATCCAAAGCATCCTCGCACGAATGGAAGTCGTCTTGCGGACGACGGCGGCGAACCCGCACGGGAAACTGGCGGCGATCGAAGCGATCACCGAACAGGAGCGTGTCCGAATTCTCGGCGAGTTCAACGATACGGTGCTCGACTATGCCAAAGATCGGACGGTCGTGGACATGTTC
>DASTWJ010000238.1:0-8182 GCA_035776695.1 Bacilli bacterium | reverse complement strand
CAAGCAAGATCTGATATGTAAATGACAAAGACGGTGAGGGATTGTCCATGCCAATAACGAATCAACAGAATCAAAAGAGAAGAGTCTTGATCGGCTCCCCGATTCATCAAAAGCCACTCGTCCTTCAAGAGTTTTTACAATCTCTCGAAGAGTTGAGTCGTGACCGTGTCGAGATCGATTTTCATTTTATCGACGATAACTCCAACGGAGCCTCTCGAGACCTGCTCGAACAGTTTCAAAGCCGCCAAGGGTCTGTGAAAATCGAGCGTAGCGGTGTCGAGACGGAGGCGTATGTCACCAACGAAACAACGCACATTTGGGGAGAAGCGCGAACTTGGAAAGTTGCGAATTTCAAGAATCAGATCATTCAACACGCGATTGAACAGCAGTATGACTACCTCTTTCTGATCGACTCCGACCTGGTGATCCACCCCGACACGATTGAACATCTGATCGGGTTGGAGAAAGACATCGTGTCGGAGATCTTTTGGACGAAATGGCAACCGAATTCTGCGGAATTTCCGCAAGTCTGGTTGTTCGATCATTACACGCAGTACTTCCATCGTCGCGGAGAGCAAGTCTCCCAAGAGGAGCAACTCAGACGCATCCAACAGTTTCACAACCAATTGCGGGTACCCGGCTTGTACGAGATCGGAGGCTTGGGTGCTTGTACGCTGATCAGTCGAGCTGCGCTGGAAAAAGGCGTCAACTTTAAGGAGATTCCCAACGTCACCTACATTGGGGAAGACCGCCATTTCTGTATCCGTGCGGCAGCCTTGGGCTTGTCTTTGTACGTGGACACCCATTACCCCGCTTACCACATCTACCGTGACTCCGATTTGCAAGGCGTGGGCGCTTACAAAGCGGCGAACCGCCACCGGGCGGAGGACAATGAAAAGCTGCGCCTGATGTATGCGGTAAAAGAAGGGATGGAGGCGTTGGGGACATTCAGTTACGACCAAGGCTACCCGCGAGCCTGGCAACCTTACTTCGCCGATCCGCTAAAAGAAACATTGATCCAACAGGCTTTGCAAGACGTCGATCAAAATGTGCAGAATTCCCTCTTGGTTCAGGCATCCGTGCAGCAGATCCAAATCATTGCGTTTGAGGGCACACAGGCGGTCACTCGCTTTGTGTTGACGAACGAGGGCCGGGAGCGCAGCCAGTCTTTCAAAGAAGATTTTCGTGTGGAGGCCGTGTTGCGGAGAAACGAGCAGGGCGCGTGGCAGATCTCTTCGTTTGAAATTTTGGAACAGATCATGCCCTTCGTCCGAAAGACGAAATCTCAAGGCAACAAGATCACGCTCTCGATGATCGTGAAAAATGAAGCCGACCGCTACTTGCGAGACGTCTTGGAGTCGGTTCGAGAGATCGTAGACGAAGCGGTGATCATCGATGACGGCAGTGACGACGGCACGGTGGCTTTGATCAAGGAAGTGCTGGCCGGCTTCCCCTACACCTTGATCGAGAACGACAAGTCGAAGTTCTCCAATGAAGTGGAACTTCGCAAGCAACAGTGGGCGGAAACGGTGAAGACGAATCCGGACTGGATCTTGAGCCTCGATGCGGACGAGATTTTGGAAAAGAAAGCGCGGACGGAAATCAGAGCGCTTGTGAATCAGCCGGATATCGATGTGTGGGGCTTCCGACTGTATGACTTCTGGGATGAAGAGCATTATCGAGAGGATCAGTATTGGTGTGCGCACCTGTACCACAAGCCGTTCCTGGTCAGATACCAGGAAGGATACGACTACCGCTGGAAAGAAACGGCGCAACACTGCGGGCGCATTCCGGAAAATACGACGGAACTGCCCGCGGGCAAATCGGATCTGCGTGTCAAGCATATGGGCTGGTCCAAGGCAGCGGAACGCGTGTTCAAATATAAGCGGTACCAACAACTCGACCCCGACGCGAAATACGGCTGGAAAGAGCAGTATGAATCGATCTTGGATGCCAATCCGCGACTTGTCCGCTGGGAAGAGGAAGAGGGCCGAGCAGAGTTAGACGAAGCATGAAGCTCCCGTTGAGCGTATGCATGATCGTCCGCAACGAAGCGGCGCAGATCGCCGACGCGCTGCGCTCCGTGCTGCCTAATGCGGCCGAGGTAATCGTTGTCGACACCGGCTCGGAGGATCGGACGCGAGAGATCGCGAGAGAACTCGGGGCGCAGGTGACGGAGTTTGCGTGGTGTGAAGACTTCGCCGCCGCACGCAACTTCGCGCTGCAACAGGCGACGCAACCGTTCATCCTGACGCTTGACGCGGACGAACAACTGCTGCCGGAAAGCCGAGCGGCGTTGGCCGCCTATTGCCGGAGCGACGGCCGGGTGGCGGGGCAGGTCAAGATTCGCGACGTGCGCCCGGAAGCGGGTGGGACGGAGGGAGCGGTGACGTGGAGCGAAGTCACGCGCCTGTTCCCGAACGAGGCGGGCTATCGCTATGTCGGGCGCATCCATGAGCAACTGCGCTGTCACGGCGCACCGCCCGATACCGTGTCCACAGGCGTGATTTTGCAACACACGGGCTATGCCGCCGAAACGGTGGCGCACAAGGACAAGATCGCCCGCAACCTCCGCCTGCTGGAGCAGCAACTGGCCGACGACCCGTACGACACCTACGCGTTGTATCAACTGGGGCGCACCTACTCTGTCGCCAAGCGGCACGCAGAGGCGGCCGACTGTTTCCAACGGGCACTCGATGAGTTGAGCGAGCGGAGCGGCGAGTTCCCGCCGTATTTGCCGACTTTGCTGGTGTCCTATGGATACGCGCTGTTGGCGTTGCGCGAGTTTCCCACCTTATATCAGGTGACGGGGATCGGCACGGAACTCTATCCCGATTACACCGACCTGTATTTCCTCTACGGTCTCGCCTTGATCCAAGCCCAAGCGGTCGAGCGGTTGGCGGAGATTCCGGAAGTCTTTCATCATTGCCTGAATTTGGGCGAACCGGACCCGGCACGATACGAATCGGTCGCCGGTGTCGGCAGCTTCAAGGCGCACCACAATTTGGGCGTCTACTATGAACTGATCGGCGATGCGGAGCGGGCAGCCTCCCATTATCAAGCGTCCAAACAATAGATCCAGTAGAAATGTATAGAAAATATAAGCATAGGCTAGAAAAAGGGCGATCATTACCTGTGATCGCCCTTTTTCCTGCTCCAAAAATAGCCCCGCGATGCCGATATGTATACAAAATAGGCGAATTAGCATGGGAAAGGAATGATCCAAATGCCGGTACGACTTTCCGGGATGGCAACAGGACTGGATACGGACACGCTGGTCAAACAGCTGATGTCCGTCAAGAAAATGCCGATCGACAAGATGCGGCAGAAGCAGACGAACTTGGAATGGACTCGCGACGCATACCGCGAGATGAACACGCTGATGTCCAAACTGCGCGACGCAGCCGATAAAATTCGCTTTGACTCCAAGTTGTTGGTCAAAACGGCGACGCTGAGCAACAACCTCGCGTTCTCCGCAACGCCGCAGACGACGGCGGCCAACTCGAACTTCACGTTGAAAGTCAACCAGTTGGCGACACAGGCGATCGCGTCCTCGACCTCGGCCGTCTCGGCGACGACCTTTAGCACGGCGGGCGCTTCGACGCTGACGATCAACGGGCAGGACATCACGATCAACCAAAATAGTTCCATGACCGACATCGTCAGCGCGATCAACGCAAACTCAAGCGCGACCGGCGGCGTGACCGCTTCTTATGACTCGGTGACCCAGCGGTTGTACTTAACTCATCCGGAGACCGGCTCGACCAATTCGAAGATCGACGTCTCGGGCGATGCCACGCTGCTGTCGGAACTGAACATGACGGCCGGCAGCTATGTCGGGCGGGATGCGATGGTCGATTACACCGACGCGGCGGGCAACACGATCTCCGTCACCCAACAATCGAACTCGTTCACGCTGAACAACGTCGACATCGTGCTCAAGCAGAAAGTCGTCGACACATCCGGCAACCCGGTCGCGGTCAACGTGTCGATCGCACCGGACACGGACACCGTCTTCGATTCGATCAAGTCGTTTGTCGACGCGTACAACGACGTGGTCGACAAGGTCAACGGCAAGATCTCCGAGAAGCGCTACCGGGACTACCAGCCGCTGACGCAAGATCAGAAGAACGACATGAAGGAAAACGAGATCGAGATGTGGGAGGAGAAGGCCAAGTCCGGCCTGCTGCGCAACGACGACACGCTGAAAAGCGCGCTGTTCAGCTACCGCAACATGCTGTCGGGCACGGTTGGCGGCATCGCGTCCGGCAACTACAACTCGCTCTATGACATCGGCATCACCACCGCTGCCCCCGGCGTGTCCTCCAACTACACGGAAAACGGCAAGCTGTACATCGACGAGGACAAGCTGAAAAAGGCGATCGCCGAGAACCCTGAACAGGTGGCGACGATGTTCACCAAGGCGGTGGATTCCGGCGACGCATCCAGACAGTCCGGCGGCTTTGCGGAGCGCCTCTACCAAGTGGCCAACGACACGATGTCCCGCCTGACGAAGATGGCGGGAAGCTCGGCGAACACGGTCGATACCAGCACGATCGGCTTGAAGATCTCCGACTTGGGGCGCGACATTGACGTCGAAACGTCCAAACTCGACGAATACGAACAAAAGTACTACTCCGACTTTGCCAAATTGGAAGCGGCGATGCAGAAGATGAACGCACAGTCGGCTTGGCTGGCTTCGCAATTCGGCGGCCAATAAGCTTGATCCGCTAGACAACGCTTGACAGCGGACATGGAAATGGGGAGGCTTCACACAAATGAACAACGTCTATCAGTCCTACAACAACGTTTCCGTCATGACCGCATCCCCCGGGGAACTGACCTTGATGCTCTACAACGGGGCGATTCGCTTTTTGAAACAGTCCAAAGCCGCGATGGAAAAACACGAGTCGCAACCGGCCCGCGAGTTTTTGAACAAAGGTCAGGCGATCGTGCTCGAACTGATGGCGACGTTGAACATGGACATCGCCATCGCACAAGAGCTGTACCAACAATATGACTTCATGAACCGTCACCTGTTGCAAGCGTCGATCAAGCGAGAGCCGAGCACCGTCCAAGACGTGATCGAGCTGTTGGAAGAGCTTCGCGACGCGTGGAACGGCGTCTTGAAAGCCACTCGCGGCCAAGCGGTCGGGATGGGCAACTGATGGACTCGAAGCGACAGGACGCGACCGGTGCGGCAGAGGCGTTTCTCACCGCGTATGCGGCACTCACGGAACAAGTGCTGCAGACCGTGCGCGATCCGTCCGCTGAGGCGGAGGATCGATTGGTCCGCTTGTTGGAGCAACGCCAACACCTGATCGAAGGTTGGGACGACAAGCACTCGACCTACTCGGGGGAACTGACCGCTCGCGTGCAAGCGATTCTGCTCATGGAGAGCGAGGCCCGAGAGCTGTTGGAGCAACGATCCGATCAGATGCAAGACAAGATGAGAGATGTACGCAAGTTAAAACAGGGGAAGAACGCGTACATGAATTCGTTTCAATACGGGAGCGCTTTTATCGACCGTAGGAAATAACGAGCTAGGGGATTGCTTCACAAAGGCAGGTCAATCATCCGAGGGGGGTTAACAAATGCAAGTCACAGCAACGATTGGGGCATCGATGACAGATGGGATGTCATTCGGTGAAGTTCAACAGGGGCAACAACGGCCGATCGTACAAGCGGTGCCGGCACAGCCCGTTTCGCAGGAAACGGTCGAGCAAAGTGTAAAAAGCGTACAAAAGCAACTGGATGTCGTGCAACATTCTACGGTCCACCTCGATTACGACAAGGAAATCGACCGCGTGATCGTCAAGTTTGTCAACGACAGCACCGGCGAAATGGAAAGACAGATTCCGTCTGAGGATTTTGTGGCATTTCAAAAGGCATTTGTTCATACCATTGGCCTGTTGTTTGACCACAAAGCCTAACGCACGCGCAGAGGTGTCGCGCAGCGATCCAGACATGGCAAAACCCGCCTTCCGATCGGAACGGCGGGTTTTGCTTTACGTCCACCCCATATTGGTCAGCACGATCGCGATCACGATCGTCAGCACGGCCGCGATCAGCCAGGTGGCATCACGCCCGCGCTCTTTCATCCGCTCATCGTCTTTCTCGTTCAGCTCGGCTTCGACGTTCTTGTTCTCAATCGCTTCCTCGCGGGTCTTGAAGCGCATCATCGCCATCCAGTTCATCAGCCCCATCCGGCGGCGCATCGAGAACAGACGGGTGAAGATCACCACGCCGACCATCAGCAGCACCAAACCGAACTGAAACAGCGCGTCACCGGCTCGCAGGTAGAACTCGGTCCGATCGGCCGGCTCGTATTTCAACCACTGGTAGAGAAAGACGATCGCACAAGCGACCACCGTGATCGAGAGAATGGCTTTCCAATTCAAATAAAAGCGTCGCGCCATCGGCAACACCAACTCCTTTAGAGGTCGTAGATGCTCTCCACCTCGTCATTTTCAAAGCGAATCGATTTCTCCTCGTTGCTCTGGCGGTAGGAGATTTCGTAATGGGTCAGGTCGCGTTGCTTCAGTTTGACGTCGGTGATCCCGAATTCCATCAAGGTCGCCACCAGATCGGACTTGGCCGCTTCCGCTTCCTCGTCGGGGGCGATCATCTCGATGGCGACCATCTGTGCCCAAGAGAGCAACAACAGCTCGTAGTCGGTCATCGAGTCGAGATCGGTTTCGCGCACCGTTTCGTTCCCGGTTTCGGACATGGTCATCCCTTCCTTTCCAATCTAGCCTCTATCTTACCACAATCTCGCGGTCGATAACCCCTCGTCTTGGCAACAGACCGCCAAGGGAGGGAAATTGCGGCTCGATCCAGAAGTGAATACCCAACACCTCATCGAAAGGAACGAAAGGACATGCGCGATTTTGTACGGATCATCCAAGCGGGAGACTTGCATTTGGGCACGGCGTTTTCCGGCAGCGGCTTCCCCGTCGCCAAGGCGAAACAGCGCCGGCGCGAACTGCTCGCCACCTTCCGCCGCCTGTGCGACACGGCGGTCGAACGCGACGTCGACGCGATGCTGCTCGTCGGCGACCTGTTCGAAGCGGAATGGGTGTCACAGGCGGAAGTGGCGGAAGTCCGGCACTTGCTCGGCGAGTTCGGGCGTCCCGTCTTCATCTCACCCGGCAACCACGACTGCCTCGAAGCAGGCGGCCCGTATGACTGGGGCGACTGGCCGGCGAACGTCCACATCTTCGGGCCGGAGGTTTCGTCGATCTCGCTTGCAGACGTTAGACTCACCGTACACGGATTCGGTTACGGTTCCCGCTGGGTGAAACAGAATCCGTTTCAAGGCTACCGGGTGCCGGAGGACGACTTTTTCCAGGTCGTGATGATACACGGCTCCTATGATGCGCCAGAAGGCACGCCCTACCTGCCGATCACCAAGAGCGAAGTCGAAGCTCTCGGCGCGGACTACGTGGCGTTTGGTCACTACCACCAGCCGCAGGTGCTACTCGGGGAAGAGCGTCTTTTGCAAGCGGCGTATGCGGGGTCGCTGGAGCCGCTGGGCTATGACGAGCGAGACGAACACGGTGCCTTCCTGCTCGATGTGACCAAGGGCGGGGCGCGGGTGGAGTGGCTGGACGTGGCGGAGCGGATGTACCGCCGCGTGGAGGTCGATCTCACCGGCTGTACCTCGATGCTGGAAGCGGCGGAGAAGGTCAAGGAGCAGATCCCGTTGGAGCGCAAGGGACGCGACCTGCTGGACGTCGTGTTTGTCGGCACCGTCGACCCGAGCTTCCTGCTCGACGCGGACGACTTGCAAGATCGGGTAAAAGAGTACGTGTTCCACCTGCGGATGCAGGATCACACGGAGCCGGATATCGACGGCGACGCCTACTTCCCGCAGTCCGCACCGGGGCGGTTTGCGGCGAAGATGCGGGCGCGGTTGGAGGAAGCGACGGACGAGCGGCAGCGGCGCATCTTGGAGCGAGCCCTCGCACTGGGGCTGACCGCGTATGAACGAGGCAAGGTGGTGAGAGGATGAAGCTGATTCGGGCGCAGATTCACGGCTTCGGGCGCTATGTGGAGCGGCGGTTCGAGTTCGGCGACGGGTTGAACGTGATCTACGGCAAAAACGAAGCGGGCAAATCGACGCTGCAACAGTTTCTGCTCGCCATGCTCTACGGGATGAAGAAGCCCGGTCGCAAGCGGG
>DASTWJ010000237.1:0-23482 GCA_035776695.1 Bacilli bacterium | reverse complement strand
GAAGTCGGTCACCGTCGAGGACATCAACAACGCGCTGAAAGAAGCGGCGGAAGGCCCGCTGAAGGGCATCCTCGGCTATACCGAAGAGCCGCTCGTCTCCGTCGATTTCGTCGGCGATTCCCGCTCCTCGATCGTCGATGGCCTCTCCACGATGGTCGTCGCTGACAAGACGATCAAAGTCATCGCGTGGTACGACAACGAGTGGGGCTACTCCGAACGCGTCGTCGACCTGGCGCGTCTCGTCGGCAAGAAGCTGAACGAGAAGGTATCCTGCTAATACAACGTATTTCCCGATTGGGTTAAGAAGACCTCAGTGGCGCTGGGGTCTTCTTTGATTTATACTGAATCTATCGTATTGTCGAAGGAGGAGTTTTACATGCAAAAAACCTTCCCGGTGGGTAACAAGTAGTCCGAAACAGGGAGAAACTTGTTTGACTTGGGTGGCTTGCTGTTTTGGGCTCAAACGGATGTGCAGGAAAAGCGACGACATCTACTTTGAGTGTGACCGAAACAGGAGGAATTGTACGAATGAACCGACAACAAGCGCAAACGGTTGCCACGCGCAACATCAAGACGATGTTTTGGACGAATCTGTTGGAAGGCGTCAACTTTTTGGGGCCGGTGTTGATCCTGCTCTATGCCAGCCGCGGGCTGGATACGGCGGGGATCTACTGGGTCACGTTGAGTTGGTCGATGTCGGTGCTGCTGTTCGAAGTGCCGACGGGGGCGTTTGCGGATCGCTTCGGTCCGAAGGCGTCGTTTCTGATGGGTTCGCTGACGGCGGTGTTCAGCACGTTGGCGCTCTTGTTTGCGAATGATCAGACGTGGGTCTTCTACCTGTCGAACGTGTTGAGCGGCCTCGCCGCCACGTTCTTCTCCGGGTCGAAAGAAGCGCTGATCTATGAGAACTTGAAAGAAGCGGGACGCGAAGACGAGATGAGCCACGTCATGGGCAAGCTCCAGACGCCGGTGTTTCTCACGTCGATCGTCACCGTGCTGTTCGGCGCGTATCTGGCGCGCGACCTGACGCAAGGGCAGTTCAACCTGCTGATCGGGCTGACGGCTGCGGCGCAACTGCTGCAACTGGCGCTGTTCGCTCGCGTGATCAACCCGACGCGCGTGGAGGAGTTCCGCGACAACCCGTTCCAACATGTGCGGGCCGGCATGGCGACGCTTCGCAAAACCCCGAATCTCGTTCTCGGCTATATCAACATCACGGTCGTCTTTATCGCAGGCGGCATCCTCTTTACCAAGATGGAACAACCCTACCTGATCGGGGCGGGCGTGCCGACGATCTGGCTGGGCGTGCTCTACGCCATCGCCGCCGTGATCGGGCTGGTCTTCTCGGAGAAGATCGGCTGGCTGACCAAGAAGATGTCCCGCATCACGTGGCTCCATCTATTGGGTTTGGTCGCGGTAATCGCGCCCGCCGTGGCGGCGTTTACGCTGGACAGCGCGTGGGCGGCGGTCGGCGTGTTCCTGCTGATGCAGGTGGTGCGGGCGATGCGTTACCCGATCTTCTCCGAGGTGCAGAACGAATACATCCCGACCGGAAGCCGGGCGACGACGTTGTCTCTGCTGTCGATCCTCGATTCGTTCTTCGACCTCGTGCTGATCTCGTCGTTCGCCACGATCGCCGGCTTCGTCCATTCGGACTTGAAGGTGATCTTCCTCGGCGCTTCCGGCGTCGCCTTGCTCGGGGTGGCGATACCGCTTCGTGAGGCGAAGAAGAAACAGCTGCGCGAACAGGCGGCGGAAGCGGCTGCGACCGACACGACCGTCTCGTAAATCGCTACAACCGAACACGTTTGATTCAAGTGGCGGTGTCGCAAAGGCACCGCCACTTTTCGTGCAACGTGCGCCAACTCTTGCCACTTTACTAAAAAGATCGCTATAATGGGGGACGTGACAAACGGACAGACTAGAACAAACTGGGATGATGGACCCGAGAAGGGTGTGAGAGTCTTGAAGGAGATCTACCTGGACAACAGCGCGACCACACAGCCGTACCCCGATGTGGTGCAAAAGATGGTCGAGATGATGGAGTCGACCTACGGCAATCCGTCTTCCTTACATAGAAAAGGTCTGCAGGCCGAAAAGGAGATCGACAAAGCCCGCGACAAAGTCGCCAAGGCGCTCGGTGTGAAAAAAGGAGAGGTCCTGTTCACCTCCGGCGGCACCGAGGCGAACAATCTCGCTCTGTTCGGCGCCGCTCGTCAGTACGCCTCGCGCGGCAAGCACATCATCTCCACGCAGATTGAGCATGCCTGCGTCTACGAAGCGTTGCAGGAGCTGGAACAGCGCGGCTATGTGGTGACGTTCCTGCCCGTTTCGGCGGACGGGTTTGTCGACCCGGAAGACGTGAAGAAGGCGTGGCGCGAGGATACGATTCTCGTCTCGGTGATGTATGTGAACAACGAGACGGGCGCGATCCAGCCGATCGAGTCCATCGGCGCTTTTCTCAAGGGCAAGCGCAAGACGCTGTTCCACGTCGATGCGGTGCAAGCGCTCGGCAAGATCCCGCTGAAGATCAAGGAAGCGGGTATCGATCTGCTGTCGATCAGCGGGCACAAGGTACACGGGCCGAAGGGTGTCGGGGCCTTGTATGTGCGCGATGGCGTGCAACTGGCTCCCTTGTTCTACGGCGGCGGGCAGGAGCGCGGCGTGCGCTCGGGCACGGAAAACGCGCCGGGAATCGTCGGCATGGGCGTGGCGGTCGAGCGAGCGGCCAAGGAGATGGCGCAGGGGGCAAAAGGCATGGCACACCTGCGCGACCTGCTGATGAAGCGGCTGCCGGAGGAGATCGAGGACATTCGGATCAACACGCCGGAGCAAAACGCGGCTCCGCATATCGTCAACGTCTCCTTCCCCGGCGTGCGCGGCGAAGTGCTGATTCACACGCTGGAAACGCATGGTGTATACGTGTCGACAGGCTCGGCCTGCTCGTCCAAGGAAAAGATCTACTCCCGCGTCCTCAAGGCGCTGGGCTTGTCGGAGAAAGACCTCGAAGGCGGGATTCGGATCTCGTTGTCGGCCTCGAACACGCAGGATGAGATCGAGGCGGCGATCGCGGAGCTGAAGACGGCGGTCGAGGATTTGCGGATGTTTTCACGGAGGTAATCGTTGATGTATACGACATTGATCGCACGCATGGGCGGCGAAATCGCCATCAAAGGCAAGAACCGCCCCCAATTTGAAAAAATGCTGGTGGAAAATATGCGCGACTCGCTGCGCGGCGTCGAAGGCGGCCCGAAAGTCCGCAAGACGCCCGGCGGTCGCATCGAAGTGTCGCTGAACGACGCTTCGCAGCAAGAGGTGATCGACCGCTTGCGTCAGGTGATGGGGATCGCGTCGATCTCGCCGGTGGCGGAAGCGGAACTCGACATCGAGAAGATCAAGGAGACGGCGCTTCGCGTCGTCGAAGATGCGCTGTCCAAGCGCCAGACCCCGGTGAGGTTCCGCGTGTCGGCGCGGCGGGCGAACAAGCTGTTCCCGATGCAGTCGCCCGAGATTCAAAAAGACGTGGCGGGCTTCGTGCTTTCCCGCGTCCAAGGGCTGAAAGTAGACGTCCACAACGCCGAGCTCGACTTGGTGGTCGAAGTGCGCGAATCGAAAGCCTACCTGCTCTGTGACGTGATCGACGGCCCGGGCGGTCTGCCGGTCGGCACGGCGGGCAAAGTGATGCTGCTCCTATCCGGCGGGATCGACTCTCCGGTCGCCGGGTGGATGGCGATGCGCCGCGGCGCGAAGCTGGAAGCGATTCACTTCCACTCCTTCCCGTTCACATCGGAACGGGCGCAGGAGAAAGTCAATGACTTGGCGCAACTTCTCGCCAAGCACGGCGGCTACGTGAAGCTGCACAACGTGCATTTCACCGAGATTCAGAAGGAGATCAACAAGCATTGCCCCGAGGAGTACTCGATCACGATCATGCGCCGCTTCATGCTGCGGATCGCCGAGAAGCTGGCCCATCGCCAGAAGTGCCTCGCGCTGGTCACCGGCGAATCGCTGGGGCAGGTGGCGAGTCAGACGCTCGAGAGCATGTACACGATCAACGAAGTGACTTCGATGCCGATCTTGCGCCCGTTGGTCGCTGTGGATAAGATTGACATCATGAAAGTCGCCAAAGACATCGGCACCTACGAGACGTCGATCCTCCCGTTCGAAGACTGCTGCACCGTCTTCCTGCCGAAAAACCCGAAGACGCGTCCGAAGCTGGACGAAGCGCAACGGGCGGAGGAGAAGCTCGACATCGAGGCGCTGATCGACGAAGCGATCGAGAAGACGGAGACGCTGATTTTCCGTCGCCATGAGTCATAGGAAGCATCGCTTCTCGGGCACACTACCTGTACAGATGACAGCAGAGGAGTGTGTCGAGATGATCGGTCGCGTGTTTCGCATCGTAGGTGTGGTGTCGACAGTGGTCTCCGTGGTGGCGAGCGCGAATGAGCTGCGCCACATGGTGGAGTCGCGACGCCATGCGTGGGGTGTGTTGCGGCGCTTGGTGCGCCGCGTCGGCTAGTCGAACCGCAGAAGTAGGATGAAAAGGGACTGTTCCTCCGGGGCAGTCTCTTTTTTACGGACAGATTTCAAAATCGTTGTAGAAATCGGCGGACACGCTTAGTTCGGAGAGTTGTGCATATACTACTATACCAACCTTGAATATTCAGACAATTCGTGTCGAAGAAAGGAGGCTGGTGTCTGATGAAGACGGTGCGGCAGGATGCGTGGACGGCGGAAGACGATCAGGTGCTGGCCGATCTGGTGTTGCGCCAGATTCGCGAAGGCGGGACGCAGTTGCAAGGGTTTCAGGAGGTCGGACAACTGTTGGGACGAACGACGGCTGCGTGCGGGTATCGGTGGAACGCGATCGTGCGCAAACAGTTCCACGCCCAGATCGAAGTGGCGAAGGCGAAACGTCGGGTGCGGCGGGATGTGGAACCTCAAGCGGTAGACCTCGAAGGAGGGGAGAGCACGTCCGAGGTACAGGGAGAGCTGTCATGGACGGACGTGTTGCATTTTCTGCGCAGCCGCAAGGGAGAGGAGCATGTGCTTGGCGTAAGGTTGCGACAGGTCGAGGCGGAACTGGAAGGGAAAGCCGCTGAGGTCGAGCGATTGGAGGAGGAAAATCGCGAGTTGCAAGCCCTCGTCCGGCAGTTGCAAGCGGACTTGATGGTCGTGAAGGAAGATTATCTGGCGCTTGTGAGCATCATGGAACGGGCACGCAGGATGGTTGTGGGAACGGACGACGATTCGGAGCCGATCACATGATGGGAGAAGGGAGGCGGGCGCAAGCGAGTGTCGGCCTCCTCGTTTTTCCAGTCATGGAAGTGGCCCTTGTGGCGGAACTTATAGGTAGTGAACCACAAGGAGGAAGATCGTATGAAAGCATCTGGTTGGAAAAAGTGGTCGTTGCGAGTGACGCAAGGCGTGTTGTGTGCGGCGATGGCCGCCTCGTTGTTGGTCGGCGCGGATGGACAAGCGCTGGCGAAGGAGCGACGGCATCGCGAGCAGACGGAGTTCGCACCTGTGACGATGCAGGCCGCACAACTGCCGAAAGCAACCGAAGCAACTCCTTCGACCGACGAACTCGCTCTGCTGAAAGGACAAGCGCCGGACTTGAGCCTGCCGCTGACCGGGCAGCACCTGCTCTCGCGCGGCAGTTCCGGCTCGGCCGTCTGGGCGCTGCAGTATCGACTGAAATTGTTGGGCTATTATACGTACTATAAGGTGACAGGCTACTACGGGTCGATCACGCAACAGGCGGTGCGCAAGTTCCAGTATGCGTACGGCATCAAGGTAGACGGCATCGCCGGGCCGGTGACGCAGCGGCAAGTGATCCACGCGATCATCAAGCGTCGCCTGGTCGCCGACTCCAAGAAGTATCTCGGCAAGCCCTATGTCTGGGGTTCGAGCAACCCGAACGTCGGGTTCGACTGCTCCGGCTTCGTCTACTACATGTTCCGCAAGGAAGGGTACGCGATTCCACGCTACACCTCGACACAACTGTACGGCAAAGGCCGTTGGATCTCCCGCTCGAAGCTGCGTCCCGGCGACTTGGTGTTCTTCGCCCTCGAAGGGTCGCGCATCTCGCACGTCGGCTTTTACATGGGGTACAACCAGTTTATCTCGGCGACCTCTTCCAAAGGCATCGCGATCTACTCGCTGAACAATTCCTACTGGGGACCGCATTACCGCGGGGCGCGTCGGGTGTATTGATCTTCGATTTGTCACGCACGAATAGGCAGAAAACCCACCTGCTTGGAAGCAGGTGGGTTTTTGTATGGGCCGCCTTAGTGGGCGGTGGAGGAGTCGTCGTCGACGAATTCGATCGAATCCAGTTGTTCGCGGAAGGACTTGCGGAAGTTCTGCAGGTACTCTTGGCGCAGGGCTTGCTGCTCCTGTGCCTCCTGTTCGGTCAGAGTGCCCGCTTTCTTCTTGCGCGCCAGTTCGTTGAGACGGTCGATTTTCTCTTGGTTCAGCAAAGGGGTGTCTCCTTTCGTTCGGGGCGAATTCCCCCGTTAGTGTACTCCAAAAGAAGAAGGGAGTCAAAAGTCGCGACTCCCTACAGGCTGCACGTGAAGTTGGCTTGGTTACGCTTCCGGTTGCCAGACGTACGGGTTTTCACCGCGATCGCGCACCGGGTCGTACTTGACCGGCTGGAAGCCGAGTTGCAGGAAGAAGTCTTGCGCCCCGAGGCGGACGTTTGTCTTGACCGGACGGCCGAGGGTCTTGGCGTATTCGACCAAGTCTTTGCCGTAGCCTTTGCCTTTGTAACCGGGCAGGACTTCGAGTTTCATCAGTTCGTGGTAGTCGGTCGGAGGTTGGAAGTAACGGTCGTACTTGGCTTGAATGCGATACAGGCTCATCCGAGCGACCAGCTTGCCGTCTTCATAAATGCCGTAGAACGGGGTCTGTGCATCGTTCTCGACGAGATTGGCGCTCAAGTCTTCCAGCATGGACAGTTCCTCCAAGCCATTTTCACGGAATTTCTTGAATTCGTCGAGCGTCTTGTAGTTGATTTGCAGTCGTTGCACCCGTGTGGTCATGGCGTTCCCTCCTCAAGTCAGACTTTGCAGGCAAAGTCCCTTTCCTTCTAGTATACAAGATCGCTGGGCAGATTTGCCATGAATCTTTAGGTTCGAGGGGCGAAGATATCGACACCCAAGCTCTCCAACACCTCCACGGCTTCGCGCACCGGCAGTTTGGGCAGCCCGAATTCCTCGGCGAGAACCTGTTCGATCTCGGTGACGGAGCGCAGGTCTTGTTGCGTCTCCCCCTTGTCGGACGTGCGGATCGTCAGGTGGTTGTTGAGCAGGGAGAGGTTGCGCCCGCGGTCGGGTTGCCACAGTTGGCAGCGCAAGTGGTTAAGAAACAGCGCGCCCGGTTGGTTGGAACGCTCGATGGAGGTGGCGAAGTCGGCAAAGCCGCAGCGGTGCTCCGGGTGGAAAATCCATTCATTGCTGAGTTGCTCCCCATGGCGATAACGGGTAAAACGGTACCACCCCGGCTGCTCCGAATCGGGCAGCAGGCGAATCTCGTCTACGCCGAAAACGGTGAGGTTGTCCGGGTTCTTCTCGAAGCTGACCGGTTGAAAAAACGGCGAGGCGGAACCGAAATCGAGATACAGACGTTCGCCCGGACGTTCCGGCAACTCGGCGAGGAGACCCACATGGTCGTTGCCCAATTGGACGAGGTCGACCTGATAGCCCAAAGTGCGCAAGAGTTGCTGGGCGTGCGGGTTGAGGGTGTAACAGGTGCCGCCGTAGTCGTAGCGGTAGAGGTTATCCACAAACATATCGAGCGGCGGAATGTGGAAGCCGTTTTGCGGGGAGTCGCGCAGGTAGAGCAGCTTGCTGATATTTTCAAACGGGATCTGCGACAGGTGGGCCCGGCAGATGGCGGTCAAGGCGTGCAGAGAAGGCGGTTCCGGCTGTAGCCCGATGTGCGCCAAGTAGCGATGCGCCCAGTCCGGCAGGGAGGTTGTGGTCATTTGAAAAGCTCCTTTGTGAAGGATGTTTTTGCAATTCTTTCATTATACAGGAAAAAGGCTGTCGACCGGATCGTCAACAGCTACAAGGAAAAAAGAAAAAGAGCTAGTTACGGCAACGCAGTTCGGAAAAAGCGGAGATGATTTCTTGGCATTGCGCGTTCGACAGGTCAGGGTCGGCACATTCCAAGAGGAAGAGCTCGTGGAGCTGCGGCTCCGTAGCATGGTGCGCGACGCTCGCAGGCGTCCGCTCCAGGTCTCGCAAGTGGCGCCACGTCGAGCCTTCTTCGCTCGCGGTCATGACGATCAGTTTGGGAAAAGACGTCTTGTCCCCGAAGGAGATCGACTCGCCCCACGGCAGGTCGGCCAAGGGCAGCGGATCGAGTAGCACCAGACCGGAAAACCTCTCGGCGGCGACCGCGCCCAAGCGGCGTGCGATCAGGCAGTCCCAGGAATGAGCGACGACCAGCGCTTGTTCCCAGCCCAGTTCGTCCAGCGTGCGCAAGGCGTCTTGCGCCGCTTCTTCAACCGACCGCTCAGTGATGAACAAGGAGCGGCGGTGGCGTTCTTCGACCGCCAATGTCGCCACGTGATGCCCGGCGGCGTTCAGCGTCGTGCGCAGGTTGCTCGGCAGATCCTCTTCCTCGAAGCGGCCTTGGAGCAGCAGGATCGGGATGGTTTTCTCTTGCATCGACGGAACGGATGTCATGTGATTCTCCCCCCAAGAAGTTTAGCAACGCACTTTGCTAGATTGCTATGCGGGGGAGCTTTGTTCTATGCGTAGGAAAATAACGAACGAATTAGCCGTGATTAGATAAAAACGTTCGTGTTTTCTCTTGATGTTCTCTTCAGGGCTTGTTATACTGACAAAGAAAAGAGGGCATTGTAAACGCGGATGCTCTCGCCATGCACAGGTATTTTTTTCCCGAAAGGATGGAATAGACGTTGACGATCAAAGCGATCTCGCCGATTGACGGCCGTTATGTGGAACAATCTCGTGACCTGCAGGAGTATTTCTCCGAGTGGGCGCTGCTCAAGTACCGCACCCATGTGGAAGTGGAGTGGCTGATTCATCTCTCCAAGAGCGAACACATCGCCGATGTGCGCCCGTTCACCGAGGAGGAGGTGGCGACGCTTCGCGCCGTCGTGACCGACTTCGATGAAGCGGCCTCCGCACGGATCAAGGAGATCGAGCGCACGACCAAGCACGACGTGAAAGCGGTCGAATATTACATCAAGGAACAGTTGAAATCGTCCTCGCTCGTCGACGTGCTGGAATTCGTCCACTTTGCCTGCACCTCGGAGGACATCAACAACCTGTCGCACGCCCTGATGTTGCAAGGCGGTGTCGAGCAGGTCTGGTTGCCGCTGGCGGAGAAAGCAGTCGCCAAAGTCACCGAACTGGCGGAGAACACGAAGGATGTGCCGATGCTCGCATGCACGCACGGTCAACCGGCTTCCCCATCCACCGTGGGCAAGGAGCTGGCCGTGTTCGTGTACCGCTGGCAGCGCCAACTGCGTCAGGTGCGCCACTTGGAGTTCCTCGGCAAGATCAACGGTGCGGTCGGCAACTTCAACGCGCATCTGTCCGCCTACCCGAAAGCGCCGTGGCAGGAGATCGCCCGTCAGTTCGTCGAAGGGCTCGGCCTGACCTACAACCCGCTGACCACGCAGATCGAAGCACACGACTACATGGCCGAATGCTTCCAAGCGGTGATGCGGTTCAACAACATCCTGCTCGACTTCGATCGCGACATCTGGTCCTACATCTCGCACGGCTACTTCAAGCAAAAAGTCGTGGCCGGCGAAGTCGGCTCCTCGACGATGCCGCACAAAGTCAACCCGATCAACTTCGAAAACTCGGAAGCCAACCTCGGCCTGTCCAACGCGATGCTCGACCATCTGGCGAACAAGCTGACGATCTCCCGCCTGCAGCGCGACCTCTCCGACTCCTCGGCGATCCGCAACATGGGCGTCGGCATCGCCTACTCCGTGTTGGCGCTCCATGCGGCGCTGCGCGGCCTCGGCCAGTTGCAGATCAACCTGTCCGCGTTGGAAACCGACCTCGACAACACGTGGGAAGTCCTCGGCGAAGCGGTGCAGACGGTGATGCGCCGCGCAGGTCATGAGAACCCGTATGAGCAACTGAAGGAGCTGACCCGTGGCACGGGCATCACGCGCGAGTCGCTGCGCACCTTCATCGAAGGGCTGGAGCTGCCGGCCGACGACAAGCAACGCCTGCTGGAGATGACGCCGGGCTCTTACATCGGCCTCGCGCCGGAGTTGCTCGCACACATCAAGAAGTAAGTACCAGCGAACTTTTTTGCCAAAAAAGCCCCTGTCTCCTTCCTTGGAAGCAAGTGAAGGAGGCAGGGGCTTTCTCTGTCGCTTATTCATGAATGACGACCTTCGTCCCGGTCTTGATGTGGTCATAGATCCACTTGGCATCCTCCACCTGCAGGCGGAAGCACCCGTGTGACGCTTTGGTGCCGAGCTTCCGCGCTTCGGCGGGGATGACCTGCTCGTGGGCGTCCATCACGACGCTGTGGAAGAGGAACTCGCCGTGGTTCTTGAAAGAGACCCAGTATTTCGCCCCTTCTTCGTACTGCGGGGCGTAGAACCAGTCGCCGCGCTCCGCTTCGATCTCGAACTCGCCGCGCGGCGTGGAGTTTTCCGGCGCGGTGTCGATCCCGGAGGAAGTCGGCATCTGCCGCACGATCTCGCCGTCCTGTTTGACGTACACGACCTGATCGGACAGGTCGGCTTCGATCATCACGTCGTCAAAATCGATCGTGTCGAGCGGGCGAGGTTTGATCGCGGTCGTCTGTCCCGTGTGGGGAGAGCGACTCGCCTCCTGACGTGACGAGATGCGGTCTTCTGTCGCTGCAGGTGTCGGAGTCGGCTTCTGTCCGACCGACGATCCCGAATCGGGAGACGCTTGCGGCTTTAAATCGGCGCATCCGCTCAGCATCAGCGATAGGAGTGCGATGGTGTACAGGAATCGTGGCAAACGGGAATCCCTCCTCTTTGCTTCTGAGGTGCTTGTCAGTATAGTATCAGACAAGGCTTGCCGTTTTGAAACTTGATACAAGCCGGAATCCTGTTTGTCTGGCATCATACGCACAGGGGCCTATCTTTAGAACCGCCTGTAACGGGTTCGGCATAAGTTGCGTCTAACAGACATATGATTCTCCTCAGGGTTTGCAAACCTAGCGTATGCTCGATAGATTTCGAGTACCCACACAAAGTTGAGACGATGTTCGTACTCCATATAAGATGATGTTCGGTATTGGACGGGGGGATTGACATGAACGAGCCGATCTTGGCCGGGCGCTATCGCCTCCAAGGAGCGGTCGGCGGCCACGCGGATCTGTTTTATGCGGTCGATGAATCGCTGGGACGCAATGTGGCCGTCAAGCGGTTGCCGAGCGACCGTCGCCATTGGGAACAGGACATCGCCCAAGCAGCCGGGTTGCAAGACCCGCACCTGCTGGCGATCTATGATGTGGTCGCAGAAGAAGACGCCACGTATTTGATCACGGAAGAATTGGAAGGCGAGACGTTGGCTCGCTGGTTGCGCACACAAGGTCGCCTCGCGCCGGATGTGATGGTTCGGTTGTTGCTCCAGTTGACAGGGGCGGCGGTGCAAGCGGAGCAACACGGGCTGCGGGAGATCTCGATCGACCCGCATTATCTCCTGATCACGCCCGATGGCTTTCTGAAGGTGATCGCCTATGGCCCGCTGTTCGGCGGTCACGGCTATCCGGACGAACCGGAGCAACTGGCGCACAAAGCGGGCGTCTTGATGTACGAAATGCTGACCGGTCTCGTCTACTCCGATCTCGCCCCCCTGCAGCAGGTGGCGCAAGATCTGCACGGGGCACTGAGCCAAGCGGACGTCCGCCACAGTTGGTTGCCTGATCGGATCGAGCACATCGTGCATCGGGCCTTGGGGTTGCTGGCGGTCGGTCGGTATGTGACGATGCAGGATCTGCACCGCGATTTGAAGACGGTGAACGAAGCGCTGGGCTATGAAGAGGCTGACATCGGGGCACGGGCCGCTTTTGGCAGCAACCGACCGCACGTGGCGGCGACTGCGGTTCCCGCCGCTCCCGCCGCCGCTCAAGCGGAGGAGACGTCCGCTTTTAACCGGGTCAAAGACTCGATGGACGCGATGCTCGAATCGGCGCAGGACGGGATGAAGAAAGTCGCGCAGATGCGACAGGTGGAGTTTGCCAGAAGCATCGCCCGCAAGTTGGCGGAGCAAAGCCGCCCCAAGCGCACGCTGTTGCCCTTGGTGATGGTGCTCGCTTTGCTGTTGGTGCTTGGAGGCGGCAGTTGGTGGCTGTTTGGCGAAGACAAGTCGATGGCGACCGGCGGTATGCTTGGTCAGGTGCGGGAAGTGCAGATGCCAAGCGTCCTGAACAAAACGCAAGAGCAGGCGCTTCAGATCTTGACCGCTCATGGCTTCACCGTCGACAGCATCCGGTGGGAATACAAGCCGACCGATTCGGCGGGCACCGCAGGCAAAGTCTACCGGCAGTCGGTCGACCCCAACGCCCAAGTTCGCATCGATCAGCAGGTGGTGCTGACTGTGAACCAGGCGGCGGAGCAGGACGGTAGCGGAAGCGACGACAACGCGGGCGGTACGGTGGATGCGCCGCCGGGTGAAGTGCCGAACTTGCGGGGCCTGTCCCGTCCGGAAGCGGAGCAGTTGCTCTTGCAGCTGGGGTATCGGTACAAGTACGTGATCGTCCCCGGCGATACGCCGTCCGGCACCGTGTTCCGCCAAGATCTCGAACCGGGTACGGAAGCGAAAGCAGGCACACGGGTGATTTTCTCCGTTTCACAATAAAGAAGGATGCAAAAAAAGACCTTGCCGATCAGGAAGTCGGCAAGGTCTTTCGTATGTCCGGGATCAACGGACGCCACGCGATCAGTCGCCTGTGCGCGTTTTCAGCAGGCCGAGCACTTCGCCTTCTTCGGCATGGCGGCCGGTCTCTTTCTTCGAGTACACGAGGTCACCGTTGAGCGTCACTTCGTAGACGCCGCCTTTGGACGGCAGCAGGGTGAGTTCGGCGACGCGGGTGCCGTAATGCTTCAACACTTCATCCGTCAAACTGACGGCACGGGGCAAGTAGTTTCACATGTTGCAATATTCGATGGTGATCTTCAGGTTTTCCATGTTCGAGAGTCCTCCTTTAGAGTGGGATGGTTTTATCGTATCATGCGGCTCCCCGTCAGGCAAATGGTGTAAAATCTATACTTTCGTAGGAGTGATTTTCAATTGCTACAGCCCTATACTATAGGTGAGCCGAGTTCATACTTGTAAGACACCCTTTACCCCCTTAGGGAACCATCCCCCATGGTTTCTAAAAGGTAAACACATGCAATTGAAAAAGCGACCTACGCCGACGGGCGGAGGTCGCTTTTTCATGTGCGTCGGGTTGTCATTTCTGCTATCCTTTGGAAAAGAAGAACGAGCAAAGGAAGTGATCGTCGGATGAAGCAACTGGTCGTAACCGCCGCCGTCATCGAGCGCAACGGGCGCATCCTGATCGCCCAGCGTAAGCCGGACAGCCATATGGGTTTGAAGTGGGAGTTCCCCGGCGGGAAGCTGGAGTGGGGAGAGGAGCCGCGGCAAGGGGTGGCGCGGGAGATTCGCGAAGAGCTCGGCATCGAGATCGCCGTCGACGAGGTGGTCGAAGTGGTGGCTCATACGTACGCCGATCGTCATATCGTGCTGATCGGCTATCGCTGTCGGTATGTCGGGGGCGAGGTGCAACTGCTCGACGTCAACGCCGTCAAGTGGGTCGAACCGACCGAGTTGCTCCGGTACGACCTCGCTCCGGCCGACGTGCCGATCGTCGAGCGGCTTTTGCAGACGCTCGCCTGACGAGGGCCGCTCAACTGAGCGGCAGGCTCACTTGTTGGAAGTCGCTGTGCGTGTATTTGCAGGTGAAGTCGGCGAAGGTGAGGTGTGCGAGGTCGTGAAAGATCGTGGGCACATCGTCGCCGACATAGAACATCGGGTTGGACGCATAACGCAGGTCGTATTCGTGCGGTTCGGGGGAAGGGACGACCAGATGCACTTCGAGGTGTTGGTCGAACAGGGCCAGTGCGGTGTTGGGGCCGACGAGGCAACCCGGCACCTTGAAGTGACCTCCGGATTCTTCGTTCGGCCAGCGGATGAGAATTGGCAGTTTCATTTCCATAAGGGAACCCTCCTATCCTGATCTACCTGTGATATAATAGATGACTGGAAAGTGCGGTAAGCATTTCCAGCAAGCTTGTCCTCATTTTACATGGCAACTATAGTGTGAGTCTTTGGGTTCAGAACCGATTTGGGGGAGAGAGAGCGAACCAGCTCCCTCTTGGTCTGTTTTTGGTCGGATTGGGCCACAGGATAAGAACGTATGTTCGAGGGGGTAAGGGAAGATGTCTGAATTAGGGCAACGCATCAAACGGGCGCGGCAGGCGCGCGGTGTCACCGGCGCCCAATTGGCGGAGCAGATCGGCGTCTCGGCCAACTACATCAGCGAACTGGAGCGCGGGGTGAAGAAAAATCCGTCCATGCAGGTCGTCTCCGGCATGGCGGACGTGTTGCGCTTTCCGGTCGATTATTTTTTCGGGGTGGAGCAAAACCGGCTCACGCAATACCTGCCTGACGATGTCAGCGGCTATGTGATGGAAAAGATCGTCCAGCCATATAGCGCGACGGCGCGTCCTTTGGAGGAGTTGGATGATCGGGAAGTGATCGACGCCTTGGTGGAGTACATTCGTACGATCAAAAACGACCAACTTCCATAAATTTTTCATAATCGTCCTCCCTCATTTCGACTATAATGAAGGAAACTGGCAGGCGAACCGGAAGGGGAATGGGCTGTGAACACGACAGAGGCTCGATTGGCGGCGATGGAGGCGGAATTGGAACGGTTGCGGGCGGAGAATGCGCACCTCAACGCGATTTTTCAAAATGCGTCCGATGCGTTTATCATTCTCAACGAACAGCGTAAGATCGTCCAGATGAACGAGGCGGCGACCGATCTGACCGGCTTTCAGTTCGGGGAAGGCATGCATTGCGGGGATGTGTTCCAATGCCGGGACGACCGCGGCCACGCGCTCCGCGACGAGCTCTGCTTCGGGCGTTGTTCTTTTTCGGAGAAGCGGTCGCATCCCTATGTGGAGATGTCGCTCACCCATCGCGACGGCACCACCGTGTCGGTCACGGTCAGCTATTCCTACATTCCCCTGCCCGACGGACGGGAGAATCTGCTCATGGTCATCCGCGACCTGACGACCAAGAAGCGGCTGGAGCAGGAGCAACTGGCGAAAACGGAACTTGAGATCACGCTCAAGGAGCGGGAACGGCTCTCTCGCGACTTGCACGACGGTCTCGTGCAGAGCTTGGCGTTTCTCGGCTTGAAATCAAAAATGGCCTTCTCACAGTTGGAGAACGGTCAACATGAACGGGCGCTGAGTTCGGTGGATGAGATCAAGAACGTGATTCAGGAGAGCTACAGCGAGATCCGGCAGGCGCTTTACGATCTGCGCACGCCGGTGACGGAGGATCTGGTCGGCTATCTGACCGAATACCTGCAGAATTTCTCGTTGCAGACCAAGATCGAAGCGAAGTTCGAAGCGGACGACGACTTCCCGAAGATCGGCAATGCCCGCATCTCGATCCATGTGCTGAAAGTGGTGCAGGAAGCGATGAACAACGTTCGCAAGCACGCTCACGCGACCGAAGTCATCGTCCGGCTGCTGAATCGCCCGGCGGAGATCGCCGTGGAGATCGCCGACAACGGGCATGGGTTCGATGTAGGGAGCACGGTGGATGATGGGGTCGTGCATTACGGCCTGACGACGATGGAAGAGCGGATGGATCTGATCGGCGGTCGCGTGGACGTCGAATCGCAACCCGGTCAAGGCACGCGAGTGGATCTGATTCTGCCGAAAAGTTTGCTTGGCTGACACCAATAAGAGAACGAAACGCCTTGTGTGCACACTGCTGTGCGGCACAGGGCGTTTTTTTGTTGATCCGAGCGGAGGGAGAGCGACTGCAAAACGGGTGTGGCGTCTAGTACGGCCGGACTAGTTGGAGGTAGTTGGAACGGCGATGGCAAAACCCTCGCCTTGTGCGATTCGTCACAAGCCTCAAGTCTCTACAATGGAGGTATAAGAAGGAGCGGGGAAACACCTCCTTCTCCCGCAGTATTCAAGGAGGGTTGTACACATGTACAGTACAGCAGATCGCGCTGCGAGAGGGTTCCTGTTCTCAGGGATCTTGTGGTTGGTCCTCTTCATGTCGATGGGCCTGATCATCGCAGTCAAACAACTGAATCCAGATTTCTTCGCACACATGCCGTGGCTGACCTACGGTCGCGTCCGCATGGTGCACGTCAACGGCGTCCTCTTCGGATGGCTGTCCATGGGTCTTATCGGTTCGATGTTCTACATCATCCCGCGTCTGTGCCGCACGCAACTGTTCTCGAGCAAGCTCGCTACATTCACGCTGGTTTGCACCAACATCCTGATCGTCTCGATGGCGGTCACCTTGCTGGCCGGTCTGACCACCGGCATCGAGTACGGCGAGATGATCTGGCCGCTCGATATCCTCGTCGCCGTCATCGCGGTCACCACGCTGTACAACTGCGTGATGACTGTCGCCAAACGCAAGGAAAATCAGCTCTACGTCTCGATCTGGTATTTTATCGGTTCGCTGATCTGGTTGCCGCTCGTCTACATCATCGGCAACATTCCGTCCGAATGGATCGGCGGGATTCAACAGGCGAACATGAACTGGTTCTACGGTCATAACGTCATCGGTCTCTGGTTCACCACCGTCGGCATCGGCACCATCTACTACCTGTTGCCGATCCTGACCAAAGCGCCGCTCTACTCGCACCGCATGTCGATGATCGGCTTCTGGACGATCGCGACCTTTTATGTCTGGAACGGTCCGCACCATCTGGTCAACGGCCCGATTCCGCTCTGGCTGATGAAAGCAGGCATCGTGCCGTCCCTGCTGCTGATCATTCCGGTCTGGACGGTTGTCGCCAATGTGTTCGGCACGCTGAAAGGTCACTGGCATCAAGTTCGTGCCAACAACTCGCTCAAGTTTCTGGTCACCGGTACGATCTTCTATCTGATCACCTGTATCCAAGGGCCGTTCCAAGCGCTGATGGGCCCGTCCTCCGTGCTCAAGTTCACCGAATGGGTGCCGGGTCATGCGCACATGCCGCTGTTCGGGGCGTTCTCGTCGGTCGTGTTCGCGATGATCTACTACATGCTGGAGAAGCAACACGGCAAAATCCACTCCCGCGGCATGCAGGAAGTGCATTTCTACTTCTCGGTCGTCGGCTATCTGTTCTTCGGCTTCTCGATGTGGATTGCCGGCGTCATCCAAGGCTTCTCTTGGATCGACGGGGAACCGTTCATGGCTTCGATCAACGCGATCAAGAGCCTGAACATGGTGCGCGGCATCGGCGGCGGCTTCATGCTGCTCGGCCAGATCTTCTTCGCGATCAACGTGTGGAAGACCGTGAAGCAACAGCGCATCTCGGCGCAAGATCTGGAGTCCGATGCTTCAGTCAGAGTGTAGGAAGGGGGAAGCACGATGTTTGAAAACAAATTAGGCGTCTTGATGGCGGGGGCGGCGGGCTTGTTCCTGCTCGGCACGCTGGCCACCGTCGTCCTGCCGTTTACCGATACTTCGATGACCACGCCGACCGCTTCGGCGGAACTTCGCGACTACAAGCCGGATTCCGCCGAAGCGCGGGGGCGCGATGTCTACATCGCCAACGGCTGCAACACCTGCCACACCCAATATGTGCGTCCGGTCAAAGCGGACGCCAACCTCGGGCCGGTCTCGCAGCCGGGCGACTACTACTTCGACACGCCGCACTTGCTCGGCTCGAACCGCATGGGTCCCGACCTGATGTGGATCGGCCAGCGCCAGCCGTCTGAAGACTGGCACCGCCGGCACTTGCACAACCCGCGGGACACCTCACCCGGCTCGATCATGCCGGCGTACGATTACCTGTCCGACCAAGAGACCAACGATCTGATCGCGTACTTGCTCTCCCTGAAACCGGCGGCGCCCGGTGCCAAGTCGGAGGCGGAGAAGAAGCTGGAAGCACAGAAGGGAGCGAGTGAATGATGAGCATGTCGGCGATTTTGCTCCTCCTGATCATGATCTGCTTCAGCGGTTCCGCCGTGCTGATGTACGTGCTGGCGAAGAAAGACGGCCAGTTCGACGATGTCGAAGGGATCAAGTACCGCATGCTCTCCGACGAGTGAGAGGCATGGCGAGATGCGTGAGGAGGGGAACCTGATGAACGAAGACGTGGAGAAAAAAGCCCACCGGGACAAAGACGTGGTCGCAGGCATTCGCTACGGCCACGCCCGCATCCCGCTGTTTTTGAAAATCACTTATGTGGGGCTCTTGTGCTGGGGCGCCTACTATACGATCACCGCAACGACGATGAATGACCGAGAGGCGGTGGCCGCTCAACCGACGGCCGAGCAGGGACAGGCGATCGTCCAGTCTCGCTGTGCCGGCTGCCACTCGCTGGGCACGGAAAAAGTGTTCGGCCCGGGTCTGCAAGGGGTTAGCAAGCGGTTGACCGCCGACCAGATCGCGCAAGTGTTGCACAACGGCCGCGGGCAAATGCCGCCGCCGCCGTCAATGGGTCTGACCGAAGACGATCTCCAATCGGTTCAGATGTTCCTCGAAACCCACTAGACAGGCGCAGTCATCAAGGAGGCGGACAGGCACGGAGACACGAAACTGCATGAAGTTGGAGGAAAACCCAAATGGAAGAGCTGATTCGCGTATTGCTCGTCGACGATCATGCCTTGCTCCGGCGCGGTGTCCGCAGCATTTTGGAAACGGATGAAGGCATCCACGTCGTCGGCGAAGCGACCAACGGACGAGAAGGGGTCGAACGGGCGCAAGAACTGATGCCCGACGTCATCCTGATGGATATCAACATGCCGTACTGCGGCGGCTTGGATGCGACTCGCCAGATCAAGGCGATGATGCCCTATGTGAAAATCCTGATGCTCACCGTTTCGGAGACGGAACAAGACCTGTTCGAGGCGGTCAAGACCGGCGCGCAAGGGTATCTTTTGAAAAACGTCGATCCCGACCAACTGATCGACGGGGTGCGCAAGGTGGCGCGGGGCGAAGCGGTGATTCCCGGCGCGTTGGCGACGAAGATCATCGCCGAGTTTGGCAGCGGGACGAAAGAGGAAGCGACGGTGTCGGGCCTTGATTGCTTGACGCATCGCGAGTTGGAAGTGCTCGGGTGCTTGAGCACCGGCGCGTCGAACAAGGAGATCGCCGCCCGGCTGTTTATCTCGGAGCACACGGTGCGCAACCACATCCAGAACATCCTCGGCAAACTGCACCTCGGCAACCGCGTGCAGGCGGCCGCCTATGCCGTACGCGAAGGCATCACCCCGCCGCCGGAAGCGTCCGAGTGGTCCAAATAAGAGTCGTTACAACCGGTACGTAGAGCCCCTTCCCGTCATCGAGCCGCGGGGAGAGGCTCTTTTTCCGCTCTCTGCAAAACGCCGACTTTTTGGTATGCTGGGAGAAGTGAATGCGGATCGAGGAGGGAACGTTGTTGATTCGTCGTGTGTTGCTTGGCGTGTTGATCGTGTTGGAAGCGTTGTTTTTGTGGTGGTTGTACTCCCGCTACTCGGCGGTGGAGTGGGACATTCTGATGGTGCAGGGGCAGGACCCGGTGCGCTATGCGGAGCTTCATCGCTCGTGGTTGCAACTGTCCGGCGGCATCATCCTGATGATGATCGCGTTGCCGGCGAGCGTCTATACGCTGGTGCGGACTTGGAAGGGCAAGAGGAAATAGCGGCGGCCCGCCGTCATACACATAGAAGGTAGCGAACAATCGTGTAAGGGAGCGGACGCATGTGAGCGAACTGAACTACCATGACCTGTTGGCTTCCTTTGGCATCGGCGGCGCGCACCCCGGCGGATTCGCGATGACGCGAGAGGTGTTGCAGGAAGCCGGATTGACCGCGTCCACGCACCTGCTCGACGTCGGGTGCGGCACCGGGCAGTCGGCGGCCTATATCGCCAAGCGGTACGGCTGTGCCGTGACGGGGTTGGATCGCCATCCGCTGATGCTGGAAAAAGCGGAGCGGCGGATGCGTCGCGAAGGGCTTGCCGTCCGTTTGGTGCAAGGCGATGCGCACGCGTTGCCGTTCGCCGATCAGACCTTCGATGTGGTGTTGTCCGAATCGGTGACGATCTTTACCGATTTGAACACGACTTTGCAGGAGTATGCACGCGTGTTGAAGCCGAACGGGGTGCTGCTCGACTTGTCGATGACGGCGGAGCGTCCCTTGTCCGCGCAGGAGCTCGGCGAGCTTCGGGCCGTGTATGGCACAAAGATCGTCCCGACAGAGGCCGAATGGTGCGGACGGCTGCAGAAAGTGGGATTCGCCAAAGTCGACGTGTTGAAAAAAGGCACGGTCGCCTCGGCCGTCCCCGGCCCGCAAGCGACACCGGGCGAACTGCCGGAGTTCGACCCGTCGCCCGACATCGACCCGGAGCTGTTTGCGATCTGGGAACGGCACCAAGCGTTGACGGAGCGGTTTTCCCGCCGCCTCGGCTATCGGGTGTATTGCGCTACACGTCGCCAACCGTAAGGGGGCGGCGTGTTTTTTGTGCTTGCCACGAGGGGCGATCTTGCCTACAATATGTGAGGGTATTGCCCGAAGCAACTTGTCATTTTATAGGAAAAGAGGTTCTCTCACATGTCTGAACTCTTGCATCCGCTGACGCAACAGCCTGTTGCCGAACGGACGTTTGATACATACGAACAGGTGGAAAAGGCGATCTGGGACGAGGTGGAGACGCATATCGTCAACGGGCGTTTCCTCAAAGCGCTGCTCGCGGGCGAATTCCGTGACGATCAGATTCGTTACTTCGCCCTGCAATACGCCTACTACTCTCGCAACTTTCCGCGCGTGCTCGGCGCGGCGATCGCCGCCGTTGAGCCGCTTGACCGCTGGTGGGTGCCGCTGGTCGACAACTTGTGGGACGAAGCGGGTCGCGGCAATCCGAAAGGTTACCACTCCCGCCTGTACCGCTCCTTCTTGGAGTCGGTGGCTCCGGATGTGGCGATCTCCGACGAACACGTGCCGGACGCGCCGGTCGGCGCGGCGACGCAACAAGCGGTGTCGGCGTTCCTTGACTTCCTGCGCTCGTGCAGTACCTTGGAAGCGATGGCGGCCGTGGGACTCGGCTCGGAGCTTTTTGCCGGTCGGGTGATGGGGTTGATCGGTGCAGGGTTGCGTCACCCGCAATACAACCGAACGCGCAAGGTAAACGTCGCCTTCTGGCTTCTGCACGCCGACACGCACGAACCGCGTCATTACGAGCTGTGCAAAGACGTGCTGACCGACTTCGCTTCGCGAGGGAACTTGCAGACGATTTACCGGGCCGGTGTGTACATCGCTCTGTCGGAAGCGCGGTTTTACGACGAATTATACTCGGAAATGACGGCGCGGTAAAAACATTCATAGACTCACTCCTTATCGGTCATCCTAAAGTCACCAAGGATGGCCGATTTTTCTTTGGAAAAGGGGGCGCACGACATGGCCCGTTGGGGCAGACCGCGCCGACAGAAGCAACAGAAGCAACAGAAGATCGCGCGCGTACAGGACAAGCAGTTCACCAAGAAAATCGAAGCGATCTCAGACGATGACCTGGCGCTCGATCTGTCGGCCAATCTCGATCGCGTGGCCGAGATTCTCGGACACAGCAACGACCTCGTGCGCCGTCGATTTCACCTTGACACAAAAGGCGAGCGGCAGGCCGCCTTGATCTTCATCGACGGCATGGTGTCGGTGGAGATCGTCGATAAACAGGTGCTCCACCCGCTGATGCATTCCTTGCCCGATCTGCTGTCCCAAGCGGACGGGGAGCACAAAGACCTGCCGGAGCAAATCCGCGATCATGTGCTGCCGATCGGCGAAGTGAAAAGCACCGGCCAGCATCGCGACGTGATCAAAAGCGTGCTCCAAGGCGACACGGTGCTGTTGATCGACGGGTGCGCACAGGCGTTGTTGATGAACACCAAAGGCTGGGAAAAAAGGGGCGTGGAGGAGCCGCGCACCGAAGCGGTCGTGCGCGGGCCGCGGGACGGATTCGCCGAGACGATGCGGATCAACACGGCGCTGCTGCGGCGTCGGATCAAAGACCCCGACCTGCGGGCACACAACTTTACCGTCGGCACCCGATCTCGTACCGACATCACGATCATGTACATCGAAGGCGTGGCCGAAGCGGGCGTCGTCGACGAGATCAAGAAGCGGATCGAAGCGATCGAGGTCGACGGGGTGCTCGATAGCGGCTATATCGAACAGTACATCGAAGACTCGCACTGGTCGCCGTTTCCTTTGATTCAAAACACGGAGCGGCCGGACAAGGCGGCCGCCAATCTGCTCGAAGGCAAAGTGATCGTCCTCGTCGACGGGTCTCCGTTCGTGTTGATCGCCCCGGCGGTGTTCACACAGTTCTACCATTCGCCGGAAGATTATTACGAACGCTTTCTGATCGCGACCCTCGTGCGGTTTATCCGCGCCCTCTCGATGACGATGGCGCTGTTGCTGCCGTCTTTATACATCTCCTTTTCCTCGTTTCATCCGGAGATGATCCCGTCCAAGCTGGTGATCGCGATGGCGGCGGGGCGGGCGACCGTCCCTTTTCCATCGGTGATCGAGGCGCTGCTGATGGAAGTGTCGATCGAAATCTTGCGAGAGGCGAGCGTGCGCCTGCCGGGGCCGATCGGGCCGACGATCGGCATCGTCGGGGCGTTGATCGTCGGGGAGGCGGCGGTCAAGGCGGGCATCGTGTCGCCGATCATGGTCATCGTCGTCGCTTTGACGACGATCGGGTCGTTTGCCGCCCCTAGTTACAATGCGGCGATCGCGATTCGGATGTTACGTTTCCCGATCATGTTTCTGGCGGCGATGTTCGGGTTGTACGGGATCATGCTGTTTCTGATCGTGATCGTCGTTCACCTCTGCTCGCTTAAATCGTTTGGCGTGCCCTACCTGTCGCCGTTTACGCCTCGCAACTTTCTCGGTATCGGCGATACATTGATCCGCATCCCGCTTTTTCGCATGAAAAAGCGACCAAGCGTGTTTGTCGACAATGAAAATATCTTGCGGAACCAACCCGAATCTGCGGAGGATGTCAAACAATATGGGAAACCCCAAACCGAAACAAAGCAGCGCTCCGACAAATAAATATTTTCTTACCGGTTCGCAAGCCGCCTCCCTGATCGCTTCGACGATCATCGGCGTCGGCGTGCTGACCTTGCCTCGCACCACCACGCAGGTCGCCCATCAGTTCGGGTGGATGTCGGTGTTGCTGGCGGCAGGTCTCTCCGTCATCGCCGTCACGATCATCTCGCTGCTCGGACGGCGCTTTCCGGAACGTTCGCTCGTCGAGTT
>DASTWJ010000236.1:0-5045 GCA_035776695.1 Bacilli bacterium | reverse complement strand
CCTGAGCCAGGATCAAACTCTCAATAAAAGTTTGTATCATGACTCGAATCGATCTCGTTTCACTCGTTTAGTTTTCAAGGATCAATCGTGTTTCAATCTCCGTCGCTCACCGTGTCTCTCGCGGCGACAAGAAATAATATAACACACGAGATCCCGCTCTGGCAACAGCTAATTTTTGCTAATTCTAAAACATCACACGCACCGTCGTACCCGCTCCCGCTTCACTGTCGATCTCGATTCGACCGCGATGCTTCTCCACCACCCATTTGGCGATCGACAACCCAAGACCCGTCCCACCCGAGCTTCTCGTTCGCGCTTTGTCTCCGCGATAGAAACGATCATAAATGCGTGGCAGGTCTTCTTTTGCAATCCCGATGCCCGTATCCTGCACTTCGATCAACAACTGCGACGGCTGTCGGCGGCAACGAACGGTCACTCGCCCGCCCTCCGGCGTATAAGACAGGGCGTTGTCGAGCAAGATCACGAACAATTGCCGCAACCTCGCCTCATCGCCGGACCACGTCCCCATTTCCTCAAGCTCCAACTGGAAAGCGACCTGCTCCATCTCCGCCACCTGTCGAAACGGTTCTGCCGTCTCCTGCAGCAGATCGGTCAAACGCACGGGACGAATCTCGAGCTCCACTTGATTCGAGTCGCTTCTCGCCAGCAGTAACAAGGCCGACACCAGCTTGTTCAACCGCCGGCTCTCCTGTAACACGACGGCGAGATGCTCACTCTCCTCCTGCACCGTGTGATCCGGGTGGCGCAACATCAACTCCCCATGCGTCTGAATCACCGCCAGCGGTGTGCGCAACTCATGCGAGGCGTCGGCCACGAACTGCTGTTGTCTGTCCCACGACCGCCGAATCGGAACCAACGCCCGGCCCGCCAGAAACAACCCTGCTCCGACCGTAGTCGCCGTCCCGACTCCACCTCCGATCACCAAGTACAAGAGCAAGCCATGTAACAGTTCCGCTTCCGAATCGATGTTGCGCACCAACTGAATGCTCCCCAACGGATAATCCCCGATCGGCGTTCGAATGACCAAGGAATTGTCCAGCGGCACCGTGAGCGTGCGGTACGTATGTTCATTTAACGTCACCGTCTGCGGCTCGTTCCGATCAAGCGCTTGCCGAAGAACAGCTTCATCCTCTTCATAGACCGCACGCTCAGGATACTGCGAAACCAGTTCCCCATGCGTCCCCCACATCAGGACCGCCACTTGCTGATCCAGCTTCCGTCCGATGGGGATCGGCGGGTTGCTCACCCGACCCTCGTGCGCATAATAAGGCTTGGCCGAAACCCGCAACGACAGATCCACTCGCTCCATCAGCCGATGTTCCATATAAACGTACAGCGTGACCCCGCTCAAGATCAAGATCGCCAGCAGCACCAAGGCGTTGAGGGCTGTCAGTTGCCATCGAATTTTTTGGAACATCAGGATCGCTCCTTGAGCATGTAGCCGATGCCGCGCACCGTTTGAATCAGCGACTCGCAGTTGCGCTCGGCTAACTTTTTCCGCAGGTAATGCATGTACACATCCACTACAGAGGACGAACTGTTCGCTTCAAAGCCCCACACGCGGTCGAAGATCTGTTCGCGCGTCAGGATCTGCTCTTTGTTGAGCATCAGGAACTCCAGCAAGTTGAACTCTTTGTTCGTCAGCTTCAGCGGGGTCTCGTCCACATAAGCGTCATACGCCTTGGGCCGCAGCGTCACCGGACCATAGACGAGATCGCCGTCCGCCCCGACCGTTCCCCGCCGCCGCAACAGCGCCCGCACGCGAGCGAGCAATTCTTGTGTCGCAAACGGCTTGACCAGATAATCATCCGCGCCCAAGTCCAACCCGATCGGCGATCGAGTCTTTGGCCGTCAGAAACATCACCGGTGTCGCGACCCCTCGTTTGCGCAACTTTTTCAAAATCTCCGTGCCGGTCAGCTTCGGCAGCATGATGTCGAGGATCAGCAAGTCGTAGATATCCTGTTCCGCTAGCAAGACCCCTTCGATCCCGTCGGTCGCGCAATCCACTTGGTACGACTCTTCCCCGAGCACCGCCGCCACCGCTTCCCGCAATGGCCGATCATCTTCTACGAGCAACACGCGCATGGACACGTCGCCTCCCTTCCCAGCGAACCTTTTTCTACATTGTAATAAGAAAAGACAGGCAGGGAAAGTCTCTGCCTGTCCTCACTCGCGCCAATTCGTTTGTTCGAAGAGCCGTTAGCTTTGAGCCGGAGCGGTTGTGGTTGCGCCGTCCGTCGTTTGTTTGCCGTCGGTCGGTTGGCCGTCTTGGATGAATTTGCCTTTAAACTTGCCTTTGAATTCACCCTTCGCCGGGTGCTGCATGTCTTGGTTGATCATTTTGTCGACCATGTTCGGCAGTTCCGCTTTCATTTCTTCGAGTTTCTTCGTTTCTTGCTCGACGAGGAACGCTTTCAGCTTGTCTTCGGTGATCCCTTTCGCTCCGGCGATTTCCTTCAGCGTTTTACCCGCGTCCAGTTGGGTGCGGAGTTCGTCTTGGGTCAGGTTCAGGAAGGTGAGGAACTCATCGCTGAACAGGCCCGGGCCGCCCAACGGTTTCATAAAGTGGCCGCCATGACCGTGGCCGAACTGCGGAGCCTTCGCTTGGTTTTGTTGGGCGGTCGTGTCGCCTTGCACCGCGTTGGCGTCGTTGTTCTGCACCGCATCGGCTGCGTAGACGCTGCTTGCGCCGACCCCCAGAGAGAGAATACCTGCTGCCAAGAAGAGTTTCATCGAGTTTTTCATGACCTGTCACCCTTTCCGATATGTGGTTGTCTTGCTTGCCTTCAGTATGCAACGGGCAGATTAGATTTTCTTTAAAAGTTCTTGTGCAACTTGTGACAATAAGCCAGAGCATGATTCGCTCGGGAAGTGGTTACGCTATTGACCAGCCTCAATAAAGGAGCGAACCGATGTCTGGGATCGTCGAAATCGCCATCCGTACGCTGGCCGCCTACGCGATTCTCTTGGTGCTGGCCAACGTGTTTGGCAAACACACCATGTCACAACGAACGTACCACGGGTTTATCGCTGCGATCACATTCGGCACGATCGCCGGGAACCTCGCGTTCAATATAAAAGTACCGCCGCATCACTTTATCACCTCGTTGGTGGTGGCGATCACGGTGATCTCCACACTGGCTTTCGTCTCGTTGCGGTATCAGCGCGCTCGCCGCTGGATCGCCGGTACGCCGACGGTACTGATCGAAGACGGCAAGATCTTGGAAGGCAACCTGCGTAAGTTGCGCTACACCTTGGACACGTTAAATCACGCCCTACGCGACAAGGGCATTTTCAACATCGACGAAGTGGAATATGCCTTGCTGGAAATCAACGGTTCACTGAACGTGTTGAAAAAGCCGGAATACCGCCCGGTGACAAAAAAGGATCTCGGTTTGGCAACGGGAGGCTCCTCCGTTCCGATCGAATTGATCATGGACGGCGAAGTGATGGAGCGGAACTTGCACGACAAGCAGATCAGTCAAGCGTGGCTCGATCAGGAGTTGGAAAAAAGGGCGGTGTCCCTGAATGATGTGTGCTATGCGGTGCTGGGGACGGATGGGCGGTTGTTCTTCGATTATTATGAAGATCAATTGCAGCATCCGGTTGATCCGGAGTAAACATCGGGACATGAAAAAATCGCCTTCTCCCTACGCAAGTCGGGAGAAGGCGATTTTTCTTGGATGTTCGGCTTATTTCTCTTCCAGTTTGACCGGAACGTTCTCGACGACTTTGAACTCGTCGGAACCTTGCGGCTTGTACTTGAAGTTGCCGAGACCGGATTTCATCTCGTGATCGAGCACCATGTGCAGGTAGGCGTTTGCCTCGATTTCCATCACATCACCGTTCGGCGGAACCGGGAAGCCCATGGCGACCACGAGGATGCGGCTGTTGTGCGGCGGCATGACGGTCAGGTAGGTGTAGGTGCCTTTGAAGTAGGTCACCGTTTGTTCCGGTTGGTCGTAGAAGACATTGCCTTCGCCCAGAACCATGTTGTTCGAGCCTTCACCGAATTCCAGATGGGCGGTCATCACCGGAGCGCCCAGCAGGCCGGAGCCGAGGCGGAAGGTCTTGATGCCGTTCGAAGTTGCTGCGAGCACCGTTTGATCCGCGTTGCCATCCGCATTCAACTTGTGAACCGGTGCGTTTTCCACCACGTGCGGGTTGCCGCCGGCTTCGGTGTAGGAGTAGGTCGCAGTGCCGGACTCCCAGTTGGTCAGCGTCATCTCCAGCTTGGTCACTTGCGACACCGGCGGGAATTCTTGCAGGAGCGGAGCGTTCGCGGTCACTTTGATCGTGCCGCCCTCTTCCGTGTAGGTGCCTTGCATCGTGTTTTCGATGTTCAGCGGCGGGTTGGACGTATTGGTCAGGTGTGCGAAAACGGAAACTGTTTTATCAACCGTGTTCACGGCGAAATTCGCGTGGAGCACCGGAGCACCCGCCAACCCTGTGGTGATTTGATAAGAAGCGATAAACAAGCCGACAGCTGTGTTCGTTTGCATGTGAATTCCTCCCTGGAATATGTATGATGTTCTTGTCTTCATCATAGCAAGGTGGCCTGTCATGAGAGTAGTGACAGATGTCATGTAAAAGTAACCATTCATTTATGACAAAAACCCCATCCATGCCCTAAAACGCAAAAAACCGACCTCCAATGAGATCGGGTTTTGGTTGCCTAGCGACGACTTACTCTCCCAGGACCCTGCGGTCCAAGTACCATACTCCGCTTCGTGCGCTTCGCGTTCAGCTCACAACGAAGAGCTTAACTTCCGTGTTCGGGATGGGAACGGGTGTGACCTCTTCGCCATTGTCACTAGATGTGCGCTTGCGCGCTATAGGGTGTGTTCCCTGAAAACCGGATGCGAAAATGTGTAGACATCAATTGTTGAAACTTAGGATAAGCCCTCGACCGATTAGTACGGGTCAGCTGAACGCCTCGCGGCGCGTACACCTCCAGCCTATCAACCTTGTCTTCTACAAGGGGTCTTACCACGTTGACCGTGTGGGAAGTCTTATCTTGAGG
>DASTWJ010000235.1:0-23389 GCA_035776695.1 Bacilli bacterium | reverse complement strand
ACGAAGGGGAGATCATGGGGGCTTTCCAAGCGATCAACAAAATGACGGCAAGCGGTCGTTTTGATGAAAAAGACTTGGAGTATCTGACTTTGGCCGCCTACTACTCGGGCAAATCGCTGGAAGCGACGATGCTGCACAACGAGATCGAGGAAACGCAAAAGGAGATCATCTTCGTGATGGGCGAAGTCGGTGAGACTCGCTCCAAGGAGACGGGCTTTCACGTCAAACGGGTCGCCGAGTATTCGAAGATTCTCGCGTTGGGCTACGGCTTGTCGGAGGAAGAGGCGGAGTTGATCAAGATGGCCTCGCCGATGCACGACATCGGCAAAGTGGCAATCCCCGACTCGATCCTGAAGAAGCCCGGCAAGCTGACCGATGAAGAATACAACATCATGAAGACGCACACGAACATCGGCTACAACCTGCTCAACCGCTCCTCCCGTCGCATTCTGAAAGCGGCGGCGGTGATCGCGGTGGAGCATCACGAAAAGTGGAACGGCAAAGGCTACCCGAACGGCCTGCGTGAAGAAGAGATCCACATCTACGGCCGGATCACCGCCGTCGCCGATGTGTTTGACGCACTGGGCAGCGACCGCGTCTACAAAAAAGCGTGGGAGCTCGACCGCATCCTCAATCTGTTCCGCGAAGAGCGCGGCGAACATTTCGATCCCAAGATGGTCGACGTGTTCTTCGAATCGCTGGACAAACTCCTGGAGATTCGCAACCAATACCAACATGAATACGGCCTCGACCCGATGTCTTGATCGGGAAAAGAGAGGCGTGTCACCGATTCCCCCCGGCTTCGCAAGCGACTCTCGCTTGTGAGGCCGGGGGGATTTTTGGGGTTCCGATGATACCTTAGTGATCGTCTCGACTGGCTTTTTCCATCAGCTTGCGGACGTTGTCTTTGGGGTTCCAGCAGTTGAATTGGTAGTTCGGCATCGTATCAAACCCTAATCGCGAGCAAAAATAACGCATGCCCTGCTGCCCTTTTTCCTGTGCGAAATGGCGGCAGGTCGCGCAACAATGAAATCGATTCATGAGGCAACTCTCCCTTCTTGTCTGTCCATTTTTTCTTGTTCTTTCCTTCCACGGACAGGCGGGGTTTTCCTGTCGCATGAATATTCTGCTAAAGAGCTTGGAATTTTTGAGCAGATGGAAGGGGGAAGTCGTTCGTATCGCGAAATAAGGAAGGATGGAACAAGGGGGGACTAGGGATGTTGTCTCAAAAATTGACAGAAGATGTGTTAACCGCTGCCTTGGATACGGGCGGCGATTTTGCAGACCTTTTTATGGAAGACAAAACGGTTTCGACGATCAAAATGATCGGGGGTGCGGTCGACAGAGCCAACTCGGGGCGCGATTACGGGGTCGGCCTCCGCATTTTGGACGGGATGTTTGCCGTTTACGCGTATACGAATGACCTGAGCCGCGACAACCTGCTCCAGGTGGCGCGCCAAGCGGCGCAAGCGATTCGCGGCACCAAGCGCGACCTGACGCTCGACCTGCGCAAGTCGGTGCTGACACCTCGGCATCTGATCCGCGTTCTGCCGCAGGATGTGACGAAAGCGCGCAAGGTGGAATGGATGCGTCGCGCCCATGAAGCGGCGAAAGGGTATGACCCGCAGATTTCCCAAACGGAGGTCCTGTTCTCGGACGAAGACCAGAACGTGCTGATCGCCAACTCGGACGGCTTGTTCGTGGAAGACCGCCGGGTGCGTACGCGGATGAGCATCACGGCGGTGGCGACGAAGGGCTCGGAGAAACAGTCGGGCTTTTACGGACCGGGGGCGCATCGGGGGCTTGAATTCTATGACAATCTCGACATCGAATGGTATGCGCGGGAAGCGGCGCGCACCGCGGTGACGATGGTCAATGCCGACTACGCGCCGAGCGGCAAGATGCCGGTGATCATCGACAACGAATTCGGCGGCGTGATCTTCCACGAAGCTTGCGGCCACGGACTCGAAGCGACATCCGTTGCGAAAAAAGCGTCCGTGTTCACCGACAAGGTCGGCGAGTTGGTCGCCTCTCCGCTGGTGACGGCGATCGACGACGGCACGATTCCCAACGCATGGGGCTCGTTGAACATCGACGACGAAGGTACACCGACGCAACGCAACGTGCTGATCGAAAACGGCGTACTGAAAAGCTACCTGATCGACAAACTCGGTGGTCGCAAAATGGGCATGGCGTCGACCGGCTCTTCCCGCCGCGAATCGTATAAATTTGCCCCGACCTCGCGCATGAACAACACGTACATCGCAGCAGGCGACTCGATGCCGGAAGAGATCATCGCCGACACCGAGTACGCGCTGTATTGCAAATACTTGGGCGGCGGCTCCGTCAACACGGCGACGGGTGAATTCAACTTTGCAGTCCGCGAAGGGTATCTCGTCCGCAACGGCAAGATCGAACAGCCGGTGCGCGGCGCGACGCTGATCGGCAAGGGCATCGACGTGCTGCAGAAGATCGACCGGGTCGGCAACAACCTCGGCTTCGGCCAAGGCATGTGCGGCTCCATTTCCGGCAGCATCCCTGCCGATGTCGGGCAGCCGATGATCCGCGTGTCCGAACTGACGGTCGGCGGCCGAAAGGGGGCGAAGTAGGATGGAGTTGAAAGCGTTCCAGCAACAACTGTTCACCCGTGGCAAAGCGCTCGGCTTCACCGACATGGAAGTCTACTACCAAGCGGCTCGTGACACGGTCGTTCGCGCCTTCCAAGGCGAAGTCGATTCTTACACGATCACGGAAAAAGCGGGCCTGTCCTTCCGTGGCGTGTGGCAGGGCAAGATGGGGACGGCGTTCACCGAACAGATCGAAGAGCAAGCGATCGACGATCTGCTACGACAAGCCAAGGAGAACGCGGAGATTCTGGAGAACGTCGATCCGGAAGAACTGTTTGCGGGATCACCGAGCTACCGGGAAGTTAACCAACACTCCGAGCGGCTGTTGCATCTCTCCTCGGAGCAGTTGATCGAGACGGCGATTCGCTTGGAGCGAGTCGCGCTGCAAGCGGACCCGCGCATTGACCTCGTCAACTACTGCCAAGTGGCTCGTAGCGAGGGTGAAACGTTTATCTCCAATACCAAGGGACTTGATTGCCACCACAAGAGCGCGCGATTGCTCGGCTACGTGTCCGCTGTAGCGAAGGAGGCGGAGCAGGTCTCTTCCGGCATGGAGTTCGGGATGACGTTCGTGGATCTTGACGCGTTGAATGCGGAAGAGGTGGCGCGTCAGGCCGCTTCCGAAGCGTTGGCCAAATTGAACGGGGATACGATCGAATCGGACGACTATCCGGTGATCTTGCGCAACCATGCGGCCGCTTCGCTGCTCAAGGCGTTTACGAGCATCTTCTCCGGAGAGGCGGCCGAGAAAGGGCTCTCTCTGCTGCAAGACCGCATCGGCGAGCAGGTGGTCGGCGCGAACATCACGATCCTCGACGACCCGTTGTTGCCGGAGGGGCCGGGTTCGATGCCGTTTGATGCGGAAGGCGTGGCGACGGCACAGCGCTCGCTGATCCAAGACGGGCAATTGCTTACCTTCCTGCACAACAACAAGACGGCGAAAAAAGCGGGCGTGGCCACGACCGGCAACGCGGTCAAAGCATCCTATCGGGCCGCGGCCACCATCGCCCCGCACAACCTGATCATCGCGCCGGGTGAGCAGTCGCTGGACGAGTTGATCGCAGGGACGGAGCGCGGACTCCTGCTCGTCGAGTTCCAAGGCATTCATGCGGGCACCAACAGCGTGTCGGGCGACTTCTCTCTGTCCTGCTTGGGGTATCTGATCGAGCAGGGGAAAGTGGTGCGTCCGGTCAACCAGATCACCGCCTCGGGCAACATCTTGGATCTGTTAAAACAGGTCGATGCGCTGGGTGACGACTTGCGTTTCAACGGGTTCGGCTCAGGGGCGTGCGGTTCGCCTTCCTTGAAGGTGAAGTCGCTGTCGATCTCAGGAAAATAAGAGGAGGGAAGGGAAAGCGGTTGAGACCGAAGGGGTCTCAACCGCTTTTTCATGAATTGTGAGAAGGTATGACTAGGTGTGGCGACGTGAGATGGCGGTGTACACGATAAAGCTGAGGGTCGGGATGATCAACAGTCCGAGCATCACGAGCAACAGCGTGTGGAACGAGGTGTGGTCGTAGAGCAAGCCGCCGACCAGCGGACCGAGCATCCGACCGATGGTGGCTCCCATCCCGATAAAGCCTTGGAGAAACCCGAGTCGAGAAGGCGGGGAAAGTTGAGCGACGGCGGCGGGAATGCCTGGCCAAAGCAACATTTCCCCCAGCGTAGTGACGATCATCGCGACGACAAAGATCCAGTACGCGTCGGTCGTCAGGATTAGCGAAAATGACACGAGATAGAGGAAGGTGCCCACGAACAGTTGCGATGATAGGGACTTGAACCAGCGCACGACCAAGGCGATCAAAGGTTGACCGAAGAAGATCACCAAGCCGTTTAACGTCCAGAGGACGCTGTATTTGGCTAACACGATGCCGATGTCCGATTGCATGTAGACGGCGATTTGTGTTTGCCATTGGACGTAGACCAGCCAGAGGACGATAAACCCGATAAACAGCGAGATGATCGGAAGCCACGGCACGGGCGGCGAGGTAATGGCACCGGCAGCGGCCATCTCCTTGCCGGCTGAAGCTTGTTCCGTTCCTTGCGCGGTCGTCGGCTGTTCGGTGTTGCTACGAGCGCGGTCGCGAACGAAAAAGGTGATGAACAAGGCCAGTATCAGCATGGTCAATGCTGCAGCAAGAAAGGCGGCGTGGAACGAATATTGGGCGACCAGACCGCCGGTGGCGCTACCGCCTGCTACGCCGAGGTTGTTGGCGACATAGACGAAGTTGAACGCCCGGCGTCCTCCTGCCGGCCACACTTGCGCCGCATACGCGTTGATCGCAGGGAAGACGAGTGAGGCGAACACCCCGAACAACGTCATCACCGTCACGTACAGCGGCCATGAGTCAAACAGACCGATCGACGTCAGCAGCGCCGTCGAAGTGAGCAGCCCGATCAGCATAACGGGGCGTCCGCCGATGCGGTCGAACAGATAGCCCCCGGTGAGAAACCCGACGGTCGAACCGGCCGAATGGAGCAACAACACGATACCGGCAACCGTGTTCGTCATCCCGAGTTCTTGGGTGATGTAGATCGAGTTAAGCGGCCAGATAAACGACAGCCCACCGACATTGAGAAAGGCGGCGATCGCCAGCACCCACATGATCTTCGGATACCTGCCGATCGTCTTGCGAACGCTTGTCAATACGCTCACGAATGTATACCTCCAGCAGCAACGTTTCGGGTTGCGTAGATTTCAAACAACTCGCTTATTCTATCACTCTCACATCCTGTCGACAATAGCAGGTGGGAGCGGTACGACCCTCCTTCTGTGTTTGCTGATCGACTCCTTTTTCTATATAGTGGTAGAAAGAAAGGAAGTTGACAGCAACATGGATATACCCAATCTTTTATTGTTAGGACTTTTGGCGATCGGCGTGATCGGCAACAACGGCTCCGTCTCGATTGCGGTGGCCGTCTTGCTGTTGCTTCGTCTGCTGCATGTGGACAAAGCGTTTCCCGTCCTCGAACAATACGGGTTGCAAATAGGCGTGATCATCTTGACGATCGGGGTGCTCGCTCCCATCGCCAGCGGCAAAATCGGCTACGAGCAGCTCGTCAAAACGTTCACGTCACCGATTCCCTTGTTGGCGATCGCCATCGGTGTTTTCGTCTCCTATCTGGGTGGGCGCGGCGTGACGCTGATGAGCCAGTCTCCGTTGATCGTGACGGGGCTGATGATCGGTACGATCCTTGGCGTCGCGCTGTTTCGCGGCGTGCCCGTCGGTCCGTTGATCGCGGCGGGCATGACCGCGTTGCTGTTGGGGTTGTTTCAGCGGTAACCGCAAGAGCGGAGAGGGAAAAGGAGGAACGTCGGATGCAGGAATGGATCAAACAGGCGGTCACATGCACATGGGTCGATTGGAGTTATGAGGAAACGATCAAGGCGAAACTGTTGTTTCTCGACTATCTGGGACGAGCCTTGGCTCGACGCGGCGAGGAGGAAGCGGTGCGACTGGTCGAGCATCTGGAGTCGTTCGGGGGAGCTGAGCAAGCGACGGTGTTTGCCGGAGCGGATTTGATGCCCGCTCCGTGGGCGGCGTTTGGCAACGCGATGCTGACCGCGTCCGACCCGCTGGTCTATCCGGTCGTCTTGGCTGCCGTCGAAAGTGAAAACAAAGGCGGGCAGGAACTGATCGCCGCCTTGGTCGCGGGGTTGGAGACGACCTATCGGATGGGGGATCATCCTCATGCCGAGTATGTCGGTGCGCTCGTCGGCGTAGCGAACGCCTATGAGTTGGATGAAGAAGGCTGGCATGCGTTGCTCGGATTCGTCTTGCCGCAGCTCGGGATGTGGGAGAGCAAGGCCCGCAGTCATGAAGAGGGCGACCACGGTGAATCGTTGCCGTCGATGGTGCGCGGGTTGATCGCGCAACAGATCGTGACGGCGGGCGCGTTGGCGCGAGATGAATGGGGCCTTGAAGCGGTGGTGCCGCATGAACTGCCGGACGAATGGGAGCAAGCGCTCCACCACACGACCGACAAGCCGGGCATGAACCTGTTCCTGATGGCAACCGAAGTCAACGCCGATGAAATGGCGCATGCCTTTGAAGACCGAGTGGAGGGAAAAGTTCCGACGCCCCACATCCGTTATTATGTCGACGCGGTGATGGCGTTGGAAGATGTCTGTTGCATGCCGCAATTTTTCCGGAGATAAACGGGATCGCAATCGAATAGAGACAAGTGCCGTTGCTGCTTTGTCATCTGCACATATAATGAAACAAACGGCAGGGACCGAGGTGACAGACGAATGTGGGTACCCGAATGGATGCAACGGTACAAGACGAAAATGCTCTGCGGCGTGTGCGCAATCTGGTCGATGGGCGTGTCGGTGCTGTTCTTGACTCATACGTTCTAGTCGGAGAAAAGGGCAGGAATCGACGGGAGGCTGTCGAAGGGTAGAGAAGATGATGAGTGGAACGACATAGGAGTTGAAGCATGAAGAAAGCAGAAGTCCCGTTGTTGATCGAGACGTTACAAGACCTCTACCCCGGCGCCACCTGCGAACTGATTCACAACAACCCGTTTGAATTGTTGATCGCGGTGATCTTGTCCGCCCAGTGTACCGACAAGCTGGTGAATGAAGTGACACCGGGGCTGTTTGCCAAGTACCCGACACCGGAAGCGATGCGGCAGTTGAGCCAAGAGCAGATGGAAGAGGAGATCAGGCGGATCGGCCTGTTTCGCAACAAGGCGAAAAACATCCTCGAAACCTGCCATCGCCTGGTCGAAGAGCAAGGGGGCGAAGTCCCTAATGATTACGACTATCTGGTCTCACTGGCCGGTGTCGGTCGCAAAACGGCCAACGTGGTGCTGAGTACCGCGTTCGGCGTGCCGGCGATCGCCGTCGACACACATGTCGATCGCTTGTCCCATCGCTTGGGGCTGACCAAAGCGGAGACCGTGTTGCAAACGGAGAAAGACCTGATGAGGAAATTGCCTCGCGAGGAATGGACATTCGTCCACCATGCGCTGATCCTGCACGGTCGCCGCGTCTGTGGCGCACGCAACCCGAAATGCGAGATCTGCCCGTTGCAAGCGATCTGCACGCATTATAAGAAGCAAGCGAAACTAGCGGCGAAGAAGCCCCGAGCCAAAAAGACCGTTTCCTAGAAGACGGTACGGGGGCGCTTCGGCGCTTTTTCGTTTTTCTCAAAAACGAACAGGTACTCATGATCTTGTAGGGAGACGGGAAGGTTCTGTCCGGTGGCGCGGTAGTCGTGCATCACTTTGACGGAAAAGCCGCGCGACAGAAAGCGGTGGATAAACTGAAAGCCCAGCGGCACCATCCGGCCGCGGTCCTTGATGTCGCCGATCAGCAGGGCGCAGATGCCACCCGGCTTGAGCACGCGGTGGAGTTCTTCGGCGACCTGTTCGATCGCGTGGAGAAAGTCACGAGAAGACAATCGCGACAGATCGTGCGGATTGTGTGCGGAGAATTGATAGGTGCTGCCATAGGGCGGCTGTGTGACGACGAGGTCGACGGAGTTCTCCGCCAGCACGGACGAGAGGTGACGAGCATCGGCGCAGTAAAACTGCGGGCCGTCTTGTCCGGTCGGGGTCAAGACCCGTTGCTTGGCGTTCTCCAGAATCTCTTCGTTGCAGTCGAGACCGATCGCCTTGCGCCCCATCAGTTGCGCTTCGACCAGTGTCGTGCCGGTGCCGAGAAAGCAGTCGAGCACGGTATCGCCCATGCGCGAGTAGGTGTGAATCAAATGGCGCACCATGAGGGGAGAGAACGAAAGGGCGAAGGTTCCGGCTTCTTCCCTCTGCGATGTAGGACAAGGGGTGGTGTCCCAGATCGATGCGAGCAGATCCATTTGTGAGCCTTGGTATACCTTGGGATTGGGTTGACTTTCAAATTGGGGAGAGTACGCGGAAATTGCCATGAACCTTCACTCCTTTCAGGACTCTGTGAAATGATCATAACACGAACGAATGTTCTTGTAAAGAACGTATGTTCTATTTGTGTTTTTCACCGCATCTTACTATGATCAAATTGGATAGGTAGACCAAGAGAGGGGAATTGTTATGAACGTGATCTTCATCGAAATCGGTATGGGCGTGGACCTGCATGGACAGGATGCCACCTTGGCGGCGATCAAGGCTTGCAAAAACGCCATCGGCCACAACTCGATGCCCGGCATCCGCCAAGTCCTGCCCGACCATGACATCCACAACATGAAAGTACGCGTGAAATTGGGCGTGCCCGTCCCTGCGGAACAGGTGGACGTGGAACGAGTCAAAGCGGTCTTCCCGTACGGTCAAGTCAGCATCGACATCGTACCGGGCGGGCTGATCTGCTCCAGCGGCATCGTGCTGCCGGACAAAGGCGACGTCAACGACGAAGCGTATATCGTCAACGCGGCCGTCGAAGTCGGCTACTGATCCGCTTCCGATTCGTCCAAGCTGTTTCTAAAGCGGCGGACTTGCCCATATAGTACAAACATGTGAGATCACTCGGCTTGCCTGTCTGAGTGATCTTCCTTTTGGATGTCATGTCGAGCGATCGCTCGGCCGAATTGTGACAGAACGGAAGGAGTACGATGATGGGTACGAGTCGATGTCGGAAAGCCGTTTGGTTTTGCATCCTGATCCTCCTGTTTGTACTGTGGGCGGACACACCGCCGCCGCACGCCTCGCGCGAAGCCGTGCCGGTCAGCGTGAGCGAGTCGCTTTTCATTCCGCAAACAACGGCGAATCCCGCCTATGATTTGAATCAATTTCTCACGATGTTGCCCGAAGGCATCACCCAGCAGGAGTTTGACGCGGAAACGAAACGGATCCGCGACCGGAAAACGTTCCTGCGCCAAGCGCACAACCATGCGAAAAGCCGCTACCAATACCTGCTCGCCTCCCGTTCGATCCACCTGATGCGCTACGCCGAATGGGAAAAAGAGCGTCTCGGCAAAAAAGTCGCTGCCAAAGCCCGGCAATATATCGGGAAGCCCTATGCGTGGGGCGGTACCACGCCCAGCGGATTCGACTGCTCCGGCTTCGCGCAGTATGTGCTGAACGTGTCCGGCATTCATATGCCGCGCAACTCCTACGAACAATACGAAGTCGGCCAACCTGTCTCCAAGCAGAACCTCAGGCCGGGCGACCTCGTCTTTTTCACCACCTATGCACCCGGTCCGTCACATCTCGGCATCTACATCGGCAACGGGAAATTCGTCCACGCCTTGAACCAGCGAACCGGCGTCGTCACATCCGATCTTGACGCCGACTACTACAAAGCCCGCTACCTCGGGGCGAAACGGGTGCTCTGATCCGCTGTGCAGGACAGTTCGAGGAAATTTGACATTCCTGCCGATTCATGCCAACATGAATCATGACCCTTACATAATGGGAGTTGTTTGCGTTGAAAGTCGTGTCCAACATCACCGAATTGATCGGCAACACGCCGGTCGTCAAACTGAACCGTCTGGTCACCGCCGAGATGGCTGACGTGTTCGTCAAACTGGAAATGTTCAACCCAAGCCGCAGCGTCAAAGACCGTGCGGCTTCGAATATGATTCTCGAAGCGGAGAGACAGGGGCTGTTGCAGCCGGGGGCGACGATCATCGAGCCGACCAGCGGCAACACCGGCATCGGGCTGGCGATGGTCGGTGCGGCCAAGGGCTACCGCGTGATCCTCGTCTTGCCGGACAACGCGACCAAGGAGCGCCTCAACATCCTCAAGGCGTTCGGTGCCGAAGTGTATCTCACGCCGCGGGCCGGACGGATGCCTGGCGCCGTACGGAAGGCGCAGGAATTGCAAGCGTCCATCCCCGGTTCCTTTGTCCCGATGCAGTTTGAAAATCTCGCTAACCCGGACGTTCACCGCAAAACGACGGCACAGGAGATCTTCAAGCAGATGGACGGTCGCCTCGATGCGTTTGTCGCGACGGCCGGCACCGGCGGGACGATCACCGGCACCGGCGAGACGCTGAAAGAGTTGATCCCCGGCCTGCAGGTCTTCGTCTGCGAGCCGGAAAACTCCGCCGTCCTGTCCGGTCGCGAACCCGGCTCGCACAAGATCGTCGGCACGAGCCCCGGCTTTGTCCCGCCGATTCTCAACCGCAACATCTATGAAGAGATCTTTCTCGTCGGTGACGAAGAAGCGCAGGAAACCACGCGCGCCCTCGCCCGTCTGGAGGGCATTCTCGTCGGCACTTCGGCCGGAGCGGCCGTCGGCACCGCCTTGAAAGTCGCCAAGCGACTCGGCCTCGGTCATCGCGTTTTGGCGATGGCACCCGACACGGGCGAACGCTATCTCACATCCGACCTATTCCACGATCCCAACGAGGTGTAACTATGGCAAAAGAAATTGACGGCATCAACCAAATCGACGCAGCCGAGCTGAAACAACTGATCGACGAAAAGAAAAACGTCACCTTGATCGACGTGCGCGAACCGCAGGAGTACGAAGCGGGCCACATCCCCGGCATCCCGCTGATCCCGATGCACCAGATCCCGGCGAATCTGGACAAGCTGGACAAAGACACCGAGTATGTTTTCGTCTGCCGCAGCGGCAACCGTTCTCAACAAGTGGCGCACTTCTTGAAAGCCAAGGGCTTTGACAAAGTCTCCAACTTCTACGGCGGCATGTTGTCTTGGAGCTACGAGATCAAGCCGGGCATGGACAAGTAGGGGGAGCACAGATGAACCTACGCGATCAGATCGTCCTGATCACCGGGAGTTCGAGCGGCATCGGCAGAGAGGCCGCTCTTCGCTTTGCGGCCAAAGGGGCGGTGCCCGTGCTCGTCGCCCGCTCCCAAGACAAATTGACCGAATTGGCGCAAGAGATCCAATTGCGGTACAACATCGAAGCGCCGGTCTATGCCATGGACGTAACCGACCCGGATGCGGTGCAAACCGTCACGCAGGCCGTGCTCGACCGCTTCGGCCGCGTCGACATCCTCGTCAACAACTCCGGATTCGGCGTGTTCAAAAGCACGGTCGAGATCCCGATGGAGGAAGTCGAAGCGATGATGGACGTCAACTATTTCGGCCTCGTCCGCATGACCAAAGCGATCCTGCCTTCGATGCTCGAGCGAAACAGCGGGCACATCATCAACACCGCTTCGCTGGCCGGCTTCTTCGCAGGGCCTACGCACGGCTGTTATGCGGCGACCAAGTTCGCCGTGATGGGCTTCTCCGAAGCCCTGCGCTTCGAACTGCACGGCACCGGCGTCACCCTGTCGACGATCAACCCGGGCCCGGTCGAAACGCCGTTTTTTGACAACGCGGATCGCAACAAGGTACCGAAGTTCGCCGCCTTCCTGCAACCGGAAGCGGTGGCCGATTCGGTGCTTCGCGCGGCGGTGGAGCGCAAACCGCTCTATCTCTTGCCGAAGATCGGCGGCATCGGCATCAAGCTGCGCTATCTCTTCCCAAGCCTGTACGATCGCGTGATGACCCGCGTCAAACACTGATCACCACAAAAAAGAGCGTGTCCGACACCACTCAACCGGTCGGGACACGCTCTTTTTTACGGCACGAACTGCTGGTTCACACGCTTCGGATCGAAAAACTTTTCCAAAAAGAAATACTGTCGTGGCGAACTTTTGTAGACGCGATGCAAGATCGACAGGATCTCATCGACGATCATTTCAAAATACGGCTCGTACAGGTCGGTCAGATCGACCGCCTTGACTTGGTGCTCCTTGAACGATACGCCTTGCTCCAAGTCGCGCTCCGGGAACTTCTGCAAGATGCTGCGCAAAAAGTTGTGGCGCGAATCGGCGGCGTAGAGTGTGTAGTTACCTTTCTCATCGACGAACACGACGCCCTCCGGTTTGAAGTAATAATCGTTGGGTTCTTCGACTTGCAGGGAGTACACTTTGGACAAAAAGGTCGGTTTCTTTCTCATTCGAACAACTCCTCAAGGGACTCGGAAAATTTGCATGCGGCAACATTGACAGTGCTGGAAAGACAAGGTAATATCAGGAGAGAGGGGTTTTTACCTCTACTGTACCGTTAGGAGGATTCACATGCAAGGTAAAGTGAAATGGTTCAACGCAGAAAAAGGTTACGGTTTCATCGAGCGTGAGGACGGTGGCGACGTATTCGTACACTTCTCCGCAATCCAAGCAGACGGCTTCAAGTCCCTCGAAGAAGGCCAAGAAGTGTCCTTCGACATCGTTGAAGGCGCTCGCGGTCCGCAAGCTGCGAACGTTATCAAGCTGTAAGCACCAAGTTGCCTGGCTTCTTAACATAGAAACGCAGTCTGATCCATTTGCCCTTTGACTACGGTCGGAGGGCTTTTTCTTTTGGGCGGCATACACTAAATCAGGGAGGTTCATACTAGAGGACATGCAAACGCATGGGAATCTGACCGAAGGGGGAGTGAGGCCACGCATGAATCGAGTTCTGCTCAAACTGTGGCGCATCGGAGATGGCCTCTACAGCCGCGTGCGCCGGTTCGATTTTGAAGACCGCTGGGGCACGAACGTATTTCGCGTGCGAGTGCGCCCTTATGTCGGACCGACGGTCGCGCTGCCGGGCGGCGAGGTCGTGCGGGGGGGAGATGTCGTCGGCATTCTGCACCTCTACAACCTGCGGCTGCAGGAAATGCTACAGGAAATCAAGTCGGAGAACCGCCGGGTGCTGATGGTGAAGCGGGAAGTCCAACGCTCCTTGCCTCAACTGGCCGAGTTCGTCCGCAGCCACCCGCGAGGTCAACGCATCAAGGCGTTGGTCGGCGTCACGTTGCTCACCCGCGGAGTTGAACCGCTCGGGTTTATCGTCACACCGCTCGAAGACACGGCCTGGTATCGGTTTAAAAATTGGTACATGCGGCTGTTTGTCCGGCTGTGCCACCCGGATGGCGGTCGCCGCTTGAAAGGGAAAAAACAACCGATGCGTCTGAAACGGATCGTGCTGTCCTTGGAGGAATTGTACGGGCGCTACAACGCCTAGCGTAATCCCTTCGCTCGCCGCATACACTTGTGACGAGGTGATCATCGTGAAAAGTTGGGTGCTCGCAGGCATCGTCGCAGCTGTGGCGTATGGTGTCTACAGTTTGCCGCTCAAGTATCTATCCTCTGACAAATATATGAAAGCCCCACTGGAAGTCGTCGCGCTGGGACTGGCGCTCGGTGTGCTGGTCACCGGCGGTGTGTTCGCGTGGATGCGCGGCGGGACGGAACTGCTCGTCGCGCCGAAATGGTGGCCGGGCTTGCTGCTTGGCGCAGCGGCCGGTGCGATCTGGCTGACGGGTACCTTGACGGTGACGGCGGCGTTTCGCGACCCGGCGACCAACGTCTCGCAGTTGATCCCGCTCGTCAATGCCAATACGCTGGTGGCCGTGCTCGGGGGATTGCTTGTGTTCAATGAGCTGGCACAAGGGGCCTCCCTGCCGAAAATCTTGGTCGGCAGCCTGTTGGTGATGGTCGGCGGGTATATCTTAAGCGCGTAATTGTCGGAATAATTGAATTCCATAGGAGAGTGAAACCCTTCTGCCTACTCTGCCGTCTAAGTAGTAGGAAGCGAAGGGTTCTTTTTGTGTCCAAGATGTGGACAAAGGACAGAAACGGTTCGCGGGATACGAAAAGAAGTAAGAGGGTGTCTTGAAGAGCGATTCGTATGTGCAGTAGAATGTGCAAAGAGGTGATAGAGTTGGGGAAAAAGATTATGAGAAGTATCCTGATCGCCTTTTTGATCACGGGGATCGCCGTGATTCTGATCGGGTGTACCATCGCCATTCCTTCTTTTGATGCGTCCAAATTGAATGTTGATTATAAGGAAACGAAGATCTATGATGTGAACGGCAAGGAAATCATGCATTATCAAGCGACGCCGGGTGATCCGGTCAAATTGAATGAGATTCCCAAACAGCTGCAAAACGCGCTGGTCGCCGTGGAGGACAGCCGTTTCTATGAACACAACGGCATCGACTTCAAAGCGATCGCCCGGGCGGTCTATCGGGACATCATCACCCGTTCCGCAGCCGAGGGCGGCTCGACGCTGACCCAGCAGTTGGCGAAGAACGTCTACTTGGAACAAGACAAAACGTTAGAGCGCAAAGTCAAGGAAATCGCCTATGCCGCTCAGATCGAACGCAATTTTTCCAAAGAAGATATCTTGGAAATGTACTTTAACAAAATCTTCTTCGGTCACGGTGCTTACGGCATCAAGGCGGCCGCGCAAGTGTATTTCGGCAAAGGCGACAACATGGAGGAGCTGACCCTCGGCCAGATGGCGTTGCTCGCCGGGTTGCCGAACGCTCCGTCCGCTTATGATCCCTACATCAATAAGGATCTTTCCATCCAGCGCCGCAACATCGTCTTGCGTGCGATGGAACATGAAGGCTACATCACCAAGGAACAGCTGGAAGCGGCGGAGAAAGAAGACTACTCCTTCGACACCGAATACAAGCTGAACAACGCGGTGGACAACAAATATCCGTACTACATGGACTACATCCTGCAGGAAGCGGAAGAGAAGCTCGACATCGACCCCGAGTTGATCCTGCGCGGCGGCGTCAAGGTCTACACCAACCTCGACCCGTCCGTCCAAGGGCCGTTGCAAACCGCGTACGACAACCCGGCGAACTTCCCGAACGACGCGCCCGACGGCACGCCGGTGCAGGCGGCGTCGGTCGTCGTCGATCCGAAGACGGGCGGCATCGCCGCGATCGTCGGCGGGCGCGATCAGGGCAAACATTTCTTTCGTGGTTTCAACCGCGCTTCGTCCGGCAAAGTGCGTCCGGGCTCCGCGTTTAAGCCGGTCGTCGTCTACGGCCCGGCGATCGACACGGGGGAATACACCTCCACGTCGAAGCTGAACAACAAGCAGGGCACTTCGTTCAACGGCTACCAGCCCCGTAACTGGAACGACAAATATTCGGACACTGTCTCGCTAAAAGAAGCGCTGACTTGGTCGCTGAACGTCCCGGCCGTGTCTCTGTTGCATGACATCGGCATCGATGTCGGTTACGAGTACGCCACGGAGAAATTTGGCGTGCCGTTGAATGACGAAGACCGCAACAAGCTGGGCATCGCGCTCGGTGACGTGGAAATCTCGCCGCTCGACTTGGCGCGTGCCTACACCGCGTTTGCCAACAACGGCGTGCGCACCGAACCGCATGCGATCACCAAGGTCGTCGCATCGGACGGTCGCGTGCTCTACCAAGATGAGTTGCAACAAACCCAAGCGATCAAAAAAGAAACGGCGCAAGTGATGACCAAGCTGATGAAAAACGTCGTTGAAGCGGGTACCGGTACGGGCGCTCGCTTGAGCGACCGCGACGTGGCGGGGAAGACCGGTTCGACCGAGTACGGCCCGAACTCGAACCGCGACATCTGGTTCGCCGGCTACACCACCGACTATGTGATGGTCACGTGGATGGGCTTCGACCAGACGGACGACCAGCATTTCCTCACCGGCTCCTCCGGCATTCCGGCGAACCTGTTCTCGACCGTCATGTCGCAGGTGCCGATCAAGAGCAGTCCTACTTTTGACCTGAATGTCAAAGAGCAACCGAAGAAAGATGACGAGAAGAAAGACGATGACCTGAAAAACTCGATCATCAACGATCTGCACGCGACGCTTAACGGCGATTCCGTCCGTCTCGATTGGTCGCCGGTGAAGGTGGAAGGTATCAAATACTTCATCTATAGAGCTGAGAAGCAGGCGAATGGCACGGCGGCCAACTCCGTGTCGCTCAAGGATGTCACTACGCCGGGGTACACCGACAAGAACCTCGAAAAGGGCAAGACGTATCTCTATGCGGTCGTCGTGTTCCGCACGGAAGACGGGCAGGAACTGGCGAAGTCGAACATCGCCGAAGTCAAAGTGCCGGGCGGAGTACAGGAACCGACTCCGCCAACCGCGCCGACCGATGGGACGCAACCGGGTGCGGGCGGTCAGGACGGGAACCAAAACGGCGGTCAAGGCGAAGGACAGGGCACCGGCGGCTCAGGTGGTACCGGTACCGAGGGGAGCGGTGGCATGGACGGCCAAGGCGGCACGCAAGACCCGCAACAGCCGCAGAACCCGACCCAGCCTGACCAACCGACGGACGGTGGGCTGATCCCGCCGGTGCTGCAAGGAACCGGCACGGGAGACGGCGGCACGACGACGCAACCCTCTCCGTAAGACGATTGTCGAAGCAGGCCGGCTCGATGCAAGCTCCCTTTTTGCCCGCTGCTACAGCGCGTGAAAAGGGAGCTTTTCCCATGCAGGGCGTCGCCTCATTCTGAACATCCTAGACAGAGGGTAAAGATGGCACGACACGACTGAATTTGACAAGAAATTGGATTGTGGTATAGTTAGATTGCTTTCTAGCTTTTCTAGTACATCCCTTACAAGATTTAGATATGGACCAGGAGGTTTCCCAAATGGAAGTGAACCATGAGAAAATCCAAGCAGCCGTGCGGATGATCCTGGAAGCGGTCGGCGAGGACCCTGATCGCGAAGGTCTTCTCGACACCCCGAAACGAGTGGCGAAAATGTACGCGGAAGTGTTCAGCGGGCTCGGCAAGAACCCGGAGGACGAACTGTCCGCGATCTTTAATGAGATGCACGAAGAGGTCGTCATTGTGAAAGACATCCCGTTTTTCTCGATGTGCGAACACCACCTCGTCCCGTTCTACGGCAAGGCGCACGTCGCGTACATCCCGACGAACGGTCGCGTCACCGGTCTGTCCAAGCTGGCGCGGATCGTTGACACGGTCGCTCGTCAGCCGCAACTGCAAGAGCGCATCACCTCGACGGTGGCCGACACCTTGGTCAACAAGTTGGGCCCGAAGGGTGTTGCCGTGATCGTGGAAGCGGAACATATGTGCATGACCATGCGCGGGGTGAAGAAACCGGGCGCATCGACGATCACCACTTCGGTGCGCGGACTGTACCAAGAGGATGCACAGGCGCGTGCGGAAGTGTTCTCTCTGATGAGAGGCTAAGGCGATTCCACATTGTGAGACAAAAGGGAGGGTGTCCATTGGGCATCCTTTTTTTGTTGGAATTTGGTATGATGGACAGAGAGACATGAACGAGGAGGATTCCGATCATGACGCAATCGATGACACAGAAGTTGCTCGATCTGCTCGGCATGGAGGTGCCGATTGTGGAGGGCGGAATGGCTTACATAGGCGACGGTCGCTTGGCTGCAGCCGTTTCGAACGCCGGAGCGTTCGGGCAGGTCGGCTCGGCGGGCCGCTCGTTGGAGGACTTTGAACGGCAGATTCGGTTGGCGATCGAGTTGACCGAAGGCAAGAAGCCGTTCGGCATCAACCTGCCGATCGGCGAGCACAGCGACCCGCGGGAACGGGTCGAGATGATCTTGACATACAAAGACCATATTCGCGCCGTCTCGATCTCAGCGGGCAACCCGCGTCCGTTTATTCCGGTGTTCAAAGAAGCGGGCTTGACGACGATGGTGGCGATCTCCACGGCGATGCATGCGGCGAAAGCGGAGCAGGCGGGCGCGGATATTCTGATCGCGGAAGGCACGGAAGCGGGCGGACACAACGGCCCTGCGGAAGTGACGACGTTTGCGCTGATCCCGCAGGTTGTCAGCGCGGTCTCCGTGCCGGTGTTGGCGGCAGGCGGCATCGTCGACGGTCGCGGCTTGGTGGCGGCGTTGGCGCTCGGTGCGGCGGGCGTGCAACTCGGTACCCGCTTTGTCGCCACCCAAGAGTCACCGGCACATGAGCACTACAAGCAGGCGATCGTCGCAGCGCGTGGCGAAGACACCACGATGATCGAGCGCAGCGTCGGGCGGGTCACCCGCGTGCTGAAGTCGCCTTACGTGGAAGAAGTGCTCGGGGTGGAGAAGACGAGCCCGACGGCCGACGAGTTGTACCCTTACATCAAAGGTGAGAAAAACCGCATCGGCGCACTCGAAGGCGATCTCGCTCACGGGTTCGCCTACAGCGGCCAAGGCTGCGGCCTGATCGACTCGATCCCCACCGTGCAAGAAGTGGTCTTTGCGATGAGGCAGGAAGCGCGGGACACACACCACCTTTTGCCGAAGTTGTAAAAAAAGTCCCGCGAGGCTCTAGGTGAGCTTCAGCGGGACAAAATCCAGATAGTCACAGGCGACGAGATGGTACTCGATGCCGTCATGAACGCCTTCCAGCGCGTGGCGGTGACCGCCTGCGCCGTGCAGGTGACCGTAGACGACCTTCTCCACCGGGTATTGGTGCAGGACTTCCAAGAAGCCGGATGCCTGATGCTTCTCGTTGGTCGGCGGGTAGTGGAGCATCACCCAGATCCGCTCGCCGCCGTGTTGCATCGCGTGGTCGAGCGACAGTTTCAACCGCCCGATCTCCCGTTCGTAGATCTGCCGGTCATGCTCGTCGAACTGATACGAGCCGGGGCAGTCCCAGCCGCGGGTGGCGGCGATGGTGATGTCGCCGAGGGAGAGCGAGTCGTTTTGCAGGACTTGAATCGAGGGGTCGAGTGCTTTGCGGACTTTGGAAACGGTCGACCACCAGTAGTCGTGGTTGCCGCGGATCATCACCTTGCGCCCGGGCAGGTCGGCGACATAGTCGAGGTCCTGCTTGGCCTCGTCCAAGCTCATCGCCCACGAGATATCGCCGGGCAAGAGCACCACATCGTCGGCGGTGACGCGCTCCAACCACGCTTGCCGTATCTTCTCGGGGTGGTCGGTCCAGTTGTCGCCGAAGATGTCCATCGGCTTGGGGTTGGCGAACGATAAGTGCAGATCGCCGATCGCATATATGTTCATAGGAGTCACATCCTTTCACGACAGGGAGGAGCAGATAGATTGAACGAATTTGAGCAAACGGCATCCCGGTGGCCGGCGGAAGCGTTTCTGCTGGCACAGGAATTGATCGCTCATGATGATTTTACCATTTTGCCACAGTTTTCCCGCTTTGAGCAAGGACAACTCGCCGCCGAACCGAACTTTGTCCAACTGGTCCGGCGACGCGTGGGCGGTTTGCAGTTTCTGCTGGTGACGCCGGCGGACGGTTTAACGCTTGAGGAGATCAAGCAACTCGTCGATCGGATGATGCACCAAACGGTGGAGAAAAAGGACTGGGGCGGCGGCGTTTCGTCCGTGGTCACCTTGCATCTCCTGCTGTTCACCAAGCCGCAATCGGCCGAGTTCATGGCCCAAGTCGCCGAGTTCGGCGGCTACCAAGGCATTGCCACTTCGAAAAAAGGAGTCGTCGCCTGCGCCGTCGATCTGGCGCGTGGCGTGTTCGGCCCGCGTCCGGAAGGGGCGGCGGTGGCGAACATCGATTTTGAGCGGCTGGAGGAACCGGTGCGTCGGATGGCGTTCGAGCCGCCCGGTGCGGAGTTGCAGGAACGGACGCCCGCTCAATGGGAAGCGATGTTGAGCGAGTTCGGACAGCGCAAGGCGCAAGGGGATACGGAAGTGCTGCGCCTCGCTTCGAAGACCACGGTGACCTACACGTTGCTCGCCTTGACCGCCTTGGTCTACCTGTGGGTGACGCAGGACCGGATCACGCCGATCTATTACGGCTTGATGTGGCCGGAGATGATCCGCCTAGGGGAGCTCTGGCGGCTGTTGACACCTGTGTTTTTGCATGCGGAGTTTCAGCATTTCCTCTTTAATATGATCGCGTTGTATTCGTTCGGGCAGTTGACGGAGCGCATCTACGGTTGGGGGCGTTTTACGACGATCTACCTGCTGTCGGGCATCTCCGGGAGCCTGCTTTCGTTTGCATTTGGTGCGGACAATCCGGCGCTTGGGGCGTCCGGTGCGATCTTCGGGCTGTTTGGCGCGATGCTGGCGTTTGGCGTCTATCAACCGCGAGCTTTCAAGCGCACGATCGGGCCTTCCATCTACGCGCTTTTGGGCATCAACATCGCGGTCGGCTTTATCCAGCCGAACATCGACTATTGGGCGCACTTCGGCGGCTTGATCGGCGGGTTCCTCGTCGCCTACGCGTTCGGGCTACCCGGTCAGGAGCGGAAAAAGGTGTCGTGGATCGGATGGCTGGGCTACGGAGCGTTGGCCGTCGGGCTGTATGTGCTGGGCATGGCGTAAAAGGAGGCAGGCATGACAGATCAGGAGTTGCAAAAATGGGTGGAGGAGATCTCGCTGGCGTCGTTCGGGTGGCCGTTTCGTCACAGAGCCACTTTTAACAAAAGATTGCGTACGACGGGCGGTCGCTACCTGTTGCGGACGCATGACATCGAGATCAACCCGCACCATTTGGAAAAACACGGGCGAGACGAAGTGGTCGGCACGATCAAGCATGAGCTGTGCCATTATCACCTGCATCTGCAAGGGCGCGGTTACAAGCACCAAGACCGCGACTTCAAAGAGTTGCTGGAGCAGGTCGGCGGGTCGCGCTATTGCCCGGATACGGGGTTGCGGCGCGAGGTGAAGACGAAGTACCTGTATGTCTGCAACGCCTGCGGGCAGCAGTACCCTCGCAAGCGCAAAATCGACCTGCGCCGCTATGGGTGCGGAAAGTGTCGAGGGCGGTTGATTTTACACGCTTCCTTAACTTAGGACGACAGGAATTTTCCGTCTGTCGTCGAACACTATGGTAGTGGCGGCAGTTTGAAGGTAGAAAGGGATGAAGGCTACATGTTGCAACAGGGAACATGGACGTTTCGCTACAGCCTGTCGGGCTTTTTGAAGCGGGCGCTCTTCGTGGCGCAGGCGCCTTGTTCAGAAGAGGAACTGGTCGCCGCCGTCATGGAGAAATGGGCGGGCCCCGACGAACAAGCGCCGGACGCGATCGCCGGACGCGTACGTGCGTCGCTGACGATGGCGGGCGGTGCGTTCGCGGCGGTCGAAGAGGACAAGTTCACGCTGCGCCAAACGGGCGGCGAGGAACTGCTCGACTTGGCCCATGAGTTTCTGCGGGACACGTTGCGTCCGCAGAAGAACGGAGAGATCCTCCGGTATTTGCAACAAGCGACAGGCCGCGGCCGCGGAGAGTTGATGTCGCGCGTCGATCTGGACAGCGACCCGCGCTTTGCCCGGTTGGAAGGCGGCGAGTGGCTGCTGACCGCTTGGGAGCCGGCCAACGAAGCCATCGTCCAACTGATGGTCGAGATGGGCCAGCGCCGTGCCGACCGCGCCGACCTGTTGGGATTGATTGAAGAAGAAGCGCCGTTTCTAGGCAAACAGATCATCTTCCATCCGGAGCTCGACCCGCGCTTTGCCGTGATCGGCGAGCAAGTCGACTGCCTGCTCGTCGAGGACGAAGCGGCGGCGACAACCGAAGCCCCGGAGGAAGCTACACTCGCGAATCAAACGGAGGGGTCGACTATGAACGAAACCGCAAGCATGGAAACAGAAGTAACCGAATCGAACGAAGCAACCGCAACCGACGCATCTTGCATCGCCGGCATTCCGACTTCGCAACTGGTCGACGCCGTATTGGCGCAGTTGAACAAGGCGGCAGGCGAACTGGGTGAGCGCAACGAACAACTGCCGAACGAAGTGCTCACGCTGTTTAACTCCGACGACCTGCAAGGGATCGAAAAATTGATGCTCCAACGCAAGCGCATCGCCGCGCTGGCGGAAGACCTGCAAGCGGTCGTCGCCAAGTGGAGCGATGAAATCGACGCGTAACGACTGAGACGAGGTGGCATACGCCATGCAATTGCCTCCCGAGGAGCTGGAGCAGCGATATACGCGGTTGCGAGCAGTTGTCGCAGGGTTTGAGATTCGTTATAATCAATTGCCGGATCAAGTGAAGGACCGTTTTGACGAAGCCGATTTGACGGCGATTGCCGATCTGATGGCGGAGAAGCGGGACTTGGAGCGCCTGATCCCCGAGCTCAAGGATTTTTTACGAAAGTGGGAAGAAGATGGCGGACAAAGCGTACTTTGACCAGTTGGCTTCCTATGGCATACAGTTGAATGACGAACAGCGAGAGGCGGTCCGCCATGTGGCGGGGCCTCTCGTCGTTTTTGCGGGACCGGGCAGCGGCAAGACGACCGTCCTGACCTGTCGCGCCGCCTATCTGTTGCAGGAGGCGAGGATTCCGGCCTCGCAACTTTTGATCGTCACGTTTACCCGCGCCGCCGCCGAGGAGATGCAGAGCCGTTTGGCCGCTTTGCCGGGCATCTCTGCGCCGATGGTGCGGGCGGCGGAGATCGGCACGTTTCACTCCGTGTTCATGCGGATGCTCGTCCAGCAAAGCGGCGGGCGCGTGCCGCAACTGTTGGAAGACAACGAGCAACGGAACATCGTGCGCCGCCTGCTCCGCGAACAGGGGCGGGACGGCGACGACGAAGAAGTGGCCGATGCGCTGCAGAAGATCGGCCTGTGCAAAAACAACCTGATTCTCCCCGAGCGGATCAAGGCCAGCAAGCCGGAGAATCAACAGTTTCGCGAGATCTATCAAGGCTATGAGCAGGCCAAGAGTGAGAACGATCGTTGGGACTATGATGACATACTCGTCCGCTGCTACTACCTGCTGCGGTCGAATCCCGACCTGCTGGAACACTACCGCAACAAGTTTCGCTATGTGTTGGTCGACGAGTTTCAAGACACCAACTTGGCGCAGTACGAGGTGGTCAAGATGCTCGGCGGGCACGGCAACGTGTGTATCGTCGGTGATGATGACCAGTCGATCTATCGCTTCCGAGGCTCGCAGGTGGAATTCTTGCTCGACTTCGACAAGACGTTCCCCGATGCGAGAAAAGTGATCTTGGCGACGAACTATCGCTCGACCGACCCGGTCATCGACACGGCCTCGCGCCTGATCTTGCACAACCGCAAGCGGCAGAGCAAGCAAATTCGCGGCACCGAACGTGCAGGGGACAAGCCTGAGCTGTTGCGGCCGGAAGGGGAGCGGGATGAAGCGGAGCA
>DASTWJ010000234.1:0-26742 GCA_035776695.1 Bacilli bacterium | reverse complement strand
CGCCAAGTCGTTCAACGGGCACACGAACTGGCGCGAATAACTCAGGAAGCTGGCGATCACCCCGATGGTGATGAGGCTTTTCACCGCCAACAGCCCTCCGACGACGGCGACGACGGCAAACCCGATGTTCGAGATCACGTTCATGATCGGCATCAGGAAACCCGACCAGATCTGCGCCTTCAACCCGACATCGCGCAGCTTGTGGTTGACCTCGTCGAACTCCTCGATCACCTTGTACTCATGGTTGTACGCCTTGACCACCTGCAAGCCCGTAATCGTCTCTTCAATATGCCCGTTCAATTTGCCGAGCTGCACCTGCTGCTCTTTGAACAACACCCGCGTCCGCTTGGCAATCGTCTTGGTCAGCAGGAACATCAGCGGGATCGTCACGAGGCTGGCCAGCGTCAACAGCGGACTGAGCACCAGCATCATCACAAACGTCCCGATCAGCATGATCACGCCCGACATCAACTGCGTCGTCGACTGCGAGATCGTATTGCTCACGTTGTCGATGTCGTTGGACAGGCGGCTCATCAACTCGCCGTGCGTCCGCGTGTCGAAGAACGCCACCGGCAGCTTCTGCAACTTGGCGAACAGCGCCCGCCGCAAGCTGTTGACGATCCGCTGCGACACGCCCGCCATCAGCCAGCCTTGGAGAAACGTCAGCCCGCCATCGAGCAGATACGATCCCAACAGCGTCAACACCACAACCTCCAACAGGGAAAAATCGACCGTGCCCTCGTTGACCGTCATCGCATCGATCGACCGCCCGATCAGATACGGGGCAGACAGCATCAACAGCGAGTCGATCAAGATAAACAGGAACACCAAGCTGAGCACCTTGCGCTCCCGTCCGAAATACTGCCACAGCCGCTTCATCGTCGCTTTGAAATTCTTCGGCTTCACCACCGGCCCGCGCCCCATCATGTTGCCGCGGCGCATCCCGCCGGGAAACGGCGCCCCCTGCGCCCCCTGCGTGGACGGAGACGATTGCGCGGAGGACGGCCGTTGCCCCTGCTCTTGCTTCGCCATGCTACTGCACCTCCTTCCCGATCTGCGAGCGGAAGATCTGCCTGTAAACGTCACACGTCCGCATCAGGTCCTCATGCCGCCCCAGCCCGACCACTTCTCCTTCATCCAACACGACGATCTGGTCGGCATCCATCACCGACGTGATCCGCTGGGCGATCAGGAGGCAGGTCAGGTCTTTCGCATACGTCTTGAGCGCGTCTTTGATCTTCGCTTCCGTCGCCACGTCCACGGCGCTCGTCGAGTCGTCCAAGATCAAGATCTGCGGATGACGCACCAACGCACGGGCGATCGAGACGCGCTGCTTCTGGCCGCCGGACAGGTTGACGCCGCCTTGTCCCAATCGCGTCTCATAGCCGTCCTTCAGCTCCGAGATAAACGCATCCGCCTGCGCCATTCGTGCCGCCTGCACAATTTCTTCCATCGACGCGTCCTCGTTCCCCCACTTGATATTTTCCAAAATCGTCCCTGTAAAAAGCGTCGTCCTCTGCGGCACGATCGCGATCCGCTCCCGAATCCGTTGCGGATCGACCTCCCGCACATCCACGCCGTCGATCTTGATCGCGCCGTCCGTCACATCGTAAAAGCGCGGCACCAAGCCGACGAGCGAACTTTTGCCCGAGCCGGTCGAGCCGATGATGCCCACCGTCTGCCCCGGGTGGCAGGTAAACGACACCTTTTTCAAAATAGGATCCCCCTCCATTCCTTCATAAGAAAAGGACACCTGTTCAAAATCGATCCGTCCACGCGGACCGGCCTCTGCATCTTGCGCAGCAGCCGCCGGTTGCTCCTGCCACGTCATTTGATTCTCCTCCGCAAACACTTCGCCGATCCGCGAAGCCGAAGCCCGCGCCCGCACGAACATGTTGAACACCATCGAGATCAACATGAGGGAAAAGAGAATCTGGGTCATATAGTTGGTGAAGGCGATGATGTGCCCCACCTGCATCTGCCCTTCACTCACCCGCACGCCGCCCAGCCAGAGCACGACGACGATGCCGAGGTTGAGCGTCAGCATGATCAGCGGCGAGAACACCGCCATCACCCGCGTCGCCGCGATCGACTTCTCCGTAAAATCGGCGTTGGCGCGGTTGAACTTCTTCACCTCATAATCGAAGCGGTTGAACGCTTTGACCACCCGCACGCCGGAGAGGTATTCGCGCATCGCGCCGTTGACGCGGTCGAGCGCTTTTTGCACGCGTTGGAAACGAGGCAAGCTCACTTTCATATTGATCACAATGATCACGGCGACGATCGGCACGACGACGGCGAGCACGACGGCCAACTGCGGGTTGAGGCGCGTCGCCATGATCAGGCCGCCGATGCAGAGCAAGGGCGCTTTCACGAAGATGCGCATCAACCCGTTGACGAACACTTGCACCTGCGTTACGTCGTTGGTCAGGCGCGTGACCAGCGAGGCGCGGTCGAACTTGTCGAGGTTGCGAAACGACAGCGCCTGCACCTTGCGATACAAGTCGCCGCGAAGTTCCGCACCGAACCGCTGTGACACGGTGCTCGACACGACGTTGCGAGTCGACGCACAGATCGCGCCGAACGCGGTGATCAAAAGCATGAAGCCGCCCATCTTGAACACGTAGTGCAGATCGTTCGTCGCCACCCCCACGTCGATGATCTTCGACATGATCGTCGGCTGCATCAGATCGCACAGCGCTTCGAGCATCAAAAAAAACACCGCCAGGCTGAACGGTTTGCTGTATTTCCTACGGTATGCGGTTAGAAAATTCATGTCATCGGCCCCATTCTCCCAAGATCCGTTCGTTCAAAGTCTATACCTTTCCTATTTTCGTGATTTTTACTACCACTTCCTTCATCACGCGAAATAATCTGCCCCTTCCATTGTCTGTAAATCAGAGTTATAATTACTCCTCATGAGGGGGGAAGACATCGTGAATCTGTTTCGCAAAACACTCCATCACTTCCAGCCATACAAAGGACAGATCGCTCTGACTTTCCTATGCGCGATCCTGGCCGGAGCCGTGGCGACCTTGCCGCCGATCCTGACGGGTCGCTTGGTCGACGAAGTGCTGCCGATGCACATGACCACCGCCATCTACTGGCTGGTCGCGGGGGTGCTCGGTTCTTTTTTTCTGAAAGTCTCGTTTGAATCGCTACAGGAGTTCATCCAAGTTCGCATCGGCCTCGACGTGATCTCCGACATGCAACTGCGGGCGTTTGGCAACCTGCACCGCGCCCCGATGTCGATGTTCGCGACCACGCCGCGCGGCGACATCCTGTACCGCCTGACGCACGACGTCGAGGCGATTCAACAGCTCAACTCCACGGTCATCCCGCGCTTTTTGCAACAACTGCTCGGCGCGATCGCCGCGTTTGCCGCCGTCATCGCGCTGTACTGGCCGGTGGCCGTGCTGATGCTCGGCCTGTTTGCGATCTACCTCTGGCCTTCCTTTAAAATTGGCAAAAAAGTGCGTGGCCTTAGCGCCACGCAGCGCGACATGCTCGCCGAGATCTATGCGCACGCGCAGGAGAGCATCGAGTCGATCAAACTGGTGCGCACCCTTCACTTGGAAGATCGCGAGTATGATCACCAAAACGACAAGCTCGACGCGTGGAAACGATTCGCCATCCGCGCCGCTCTGATCACCAAGGTCAACTGGCGGTTGGGCAACGTCTTGCAGATCATCGCGCCGGGGCTGGTCATGCTGCTTGGCGGCTATGCCGTCTGGCGTCACGACATCACGACGGGGACGCTGGTCTCCTGCATCGCGTTTATCCCGGCGATGTTCATGCCGATCCGTTCGCTGGCGGAGAACTCGCTGACGATCCAGCAAGCGATCCCGGCGTTGCATCGTCTGTACGAATATTTTGACCTGCCGGAAGAACAGGCGGCAGGGCTGCCGAAGTTCGAGAAAGTGGAAGGCCGGATCGAGATGGAGAACATCCGCTTCCGCTACCCCGGCACCGACGACACCGTCCTCAACGACATCTCAATGTCGATCGAACCCGGTCAGCATATCGGGCTCTGCGGCGCCAGCGGCGGCGGCAAATCGACGCTGGTGCAAGTGCTGCTCGGCCTGTACACGCCGGAGCAAGGGCGCGTCATGATCGACGGATGCGACCTGAACGACTATGACCGCAACTCGTTCCGCTTGCAAGTCGGCGTGGTGTCTCAGGAGACCTTTTTGCTGAATGAGACGTTGCGCAAGAACCTGCTCTACAGCAAGCCGGACGCGACGCAGGAGGAACTGGATCTTGCCGTACGGGCGGCCGGCCTCGCCGAGATGATCGACGACCTGCCGGACGGGTACGAAACGCTGGTCGGCGAGCGCGGCTTGAAGCTGTCGGGCGGGCAGAAACAGCGCGTCTCGATGGCCCGCGCCATCCTGCGCCACCCGCAGGTGCTGATCTTCGACGAAGCGACTTCCTCGCTGGACGGGGAGACGGAGGAGAAAGTGCAAGCGGCGCTGGAGGAATTGATCCCCGGCCGCACCACGATCACGATCGCCCACCGCCTCGTCACGATCCGCGACTGTGACCGCATCTACGTGCTCGTCGGCGGGAAGATCGCCGAAGCTGGTACGCATGACGAACTGCTGGCCCTGCACGGGGAATACCACCGCCTGTACATGGCGCAATACAGCGAGATGGAAAAGGAGGATGCGGTATGAGCCGGACCGTGAAGTCCACCAAACCGAGCGACGGACGCCGCGTGCTGCGACTGCTTCGTCCCGTTCGCAAATGGGTGATCGCCGATGCCCTCGTCATCCTGTTCAGTCAGGCGGCGGGCGAACTGCTCCCCGCCCTGTCGCAAAGCTGGCTGCTCGACCACATCCTGCCGAACAACGCCTCCGGGCTGTTGTGGGGCTTGGCGGGGCTGCTGGTGTTCGCGGCGCTGTTCGACCTCGGGATGATGGTGATCGACGAATATTTCTGCCACCAAGTGGCGAAGACGGTCACGATGACGCAAAAATTGCGGCTATTCCGTCACCTCCAGCTGCTCCCGTTCCGCTTCTACCATGAGAACCGAACGGGCGAATTGCTGGCACGGGTCAACGACGACCCGGACACCTTGCACAACTTCCTCGCGTGGGAAGGCTCGACGTTGATGGCATCCGTGCAGGGCTCGATCCTCTACTACGCCGCGTTGGCGTTTCTCAATCCGTGGCTGGCGTTGGTCGCTTTCGTGATGGGCGTGCTGTTCTACTGGACGTCGAACAAACTGGGCGACCGCACCCGCCGCGCTTCGGCCGCCGCGCGCAAAGAAGCGTCGCGCTACTTGGAACGTTTGCGCGAGTCTGTAACCGGCATCCATCTGTCGCGCGTTCTCGGCGTCGCCGAAGCGGAGATCGAGAGCGTGGCGGCGATTCGCAAAGAGTTTATCCGCGAGAGCCGTCGCGAGTTGAAAGCTCGCCTGCAGGCGTTTGTCGTCATCGGTTCCTACAACGGCATCGCCCTCGCCGTGGTCTACGGCCTGAGCGCCGCCTTGATCTGGGAGAACAAGATGACCCAAGGTGAGATGCTGGCCGCCTCCGCGCTGGTCGCTATCGCCGCCAACCAGTTGCAGCGGATGCTGCGCAATTGGCTGTCCGTCCGTCGCACCGGCCCGGCGCTCGACCGATCCGACCTGCTGCTGGCGGAAGAGACCTCGCCGGCGGAGACGGAGCGCGGGGCGACGCCTGAAGCGGTGCAAGGCGAACTGACCTTTGAACACCTCGCCTTTTCCTATCCGAATAAAAAAGAGCGTGTCCTCCACGACATCTCCTTCCACGTTCATCCGGGTGAGGCCGTTGCACTGGTCGGGCCGTCCGGGTCGGGCAAATCGACGCTGGTCGACCTGCTGTTGCGGATGTATGAGCCGGAGAACGGGGCGATCCGCTTGGATGGGCAGGCGTTGCAGAAGTTGGATGCGCGGTGGCTGCGGTCGCAGATCGCCGTCGTCTCGCAGGATGTGCAGCTTCGTAACGGCACATTGGCGGATAACTTGCGTCTTGGGAATCCGGAGGCGACCGATGAGGAGTTGTTGGCGGCGATTCGGGATGCGGGGTTGCAGGAGTTTTACGACGGGTTGCCAAACGGGCTGCACTCTTCCGTCGGCGAGCGGGGCAACTTGCTGTCCGGCGGGCAGAAGCAGCGCCTCTCGCTGGCCCGCGCCCTCGTGCGCAACTCACCGCTCCTGATCCTCGACGAAGCGAGTTCCGCGCTCGACCCGATCACCGAGCACCTCGTCAACGAAGCGATCGCCGCTCGTCGGACGAAACAAACCGTGCTCGTCATCACCCACCGCCTCTCCACCGTCCTCTCCGCCGACCGCATCGTCGTGCTGGAGAACGGGCATGTGGTAGAAGGCGGCACACATGAAGAGCTCCTGCAGGAGAACGGCGTGTATGCGCGGTTGTTCAAGCGGGAAGCGGAGATTGGGAATAAAGTTGCGGCTTCTTGACGGAGCGTATTGATTGAGAGTTTTGATGGAACAGGAAAACCCCTGAAGCGAGAGGAAATGTTCCTCGCCTCAGGGGCTTTTTTCATGCAAAAACCAGAGTCAATTTCTCTTGAAGGAAATTTTTTCACCCAACACAACATCAAATGTGTTCCACCCTGCATACAGCCAGGCTCTTGCATGTGAATGGCTGCCTTGCTTTTCATTCGCCCACCACGCTGGATAGAGGTAGGCGGAATCAGGCAGTCGAAACTGCAAGATCGACTCGATTTCCTCGATCGATAGGGCGATCGTATGAATCTCTTCCGGCTGGCTGTGTAGAAACTGATACAAGTTGCGATATTTCCCCACATAGGTGATCGGTTCTTCGCGCTCCTCCAGCTCCGTACGCTTGATGTCAGGGAGCAGGATTGGCTGGATTCCTACCCGTTCCGATAGATCTGCCACCAACTTTCGCAATTTCGGGAAAAGCTGTTCAAAAGCGTTCTCTCCCAGTTGGCGTGAATCACCTGTGCCATCCGGCGTAAAGTAGCCTATGACTGTGATTTTCATAAACCAAGCCTGAGGTTGAGCTTCGAAACACGAATCGAGAAAGGTCATCGTGACGGGAACCTTCACCTCGTCAACTTGCACCAGAACTTGCAAGTCAATCGCAAAGGTCAGGTTCTCTTCCGCCTCTTCCGTGAGGCTTAAAAATTCCTTTCGATATAGGAATTCTTCAACTTCAACTCGCCGAAGGGTGCTTTTGATAGGCTCCATCCCCTATCCCTTCCTCTCATCCGAATAAGTAGGACGATCGACATGCCCAACAAGGAAGAAAGCCTTGCCCGACATGGTACGATCCACATTCTTAACCGCCTGCGTATGCCCTTTCAGTCTTGGTTTTTGCTGATAACGCAAGTGCCCTTGCCATTTCAAAGTAATCGGGCGCGGTTCGTTTCCCGAAGTAGAAAGTTCATCCGCTTCCACAAACGTAATCCTTCCTTCTCCGAACTCAACTTCCATCCCGTAAGCTCGAAATTGGTCCGCGAACTCCTCATCAGAAAACTTGGAAAAATACTCCTCATATCGTTTCAAAGCACTTTCCTTCCGTGCTCTGCGCTCTTCCGAAGTTAGGCGTTTCTTCTCCATCTTACCTCACCACTCTTCCATCCGAATTCTTTCCGTGATCAAATTCCGATTGCGAACGCATATTTCAATTCCGTTCGGTACGATACTTTTTGCCTTCGCCTCTCGTGCTCTCCCAAAAGGAGTATACGTATAAGCACGGACCGCTTCATATCCTTCTCTTATACATATATCGTCAAAAACCTTCTGATCCAAGCTTTCGACTGTCATCTTGATGTTGAGTTTCCTGTTTATCGCTTGTGCCAACAAGATTTCCCTCGCAGCTTCAAAGTCGATCACGGCCTCACTTTCCGGGTCGGTCACATCGAAGATTTTATCCTCTGAAATATCGATCGTGCATTCCAGAACAATTGGCGTTTCATGAAAGAGCTGCGCAAAGTTCCGTGCTTGATCCGGGTCGTTTTCGAAAAAATAGACTCCACTTCCCAACCAGTACACTTTTCTCGGCTTATGATCGATCGGCGTTCGTGTGAGATTGACTTTAAAGTGATGCTTTTCAATTTGTCCGGCCTGTACCGCACCGGTTCCATGATAGCCCTTGTACCTTAGCATGTCCGGTCTCCTTTGCCCCGTAAAACGCACCACGCAAAAAGGACACACGGCCTCCAAGCCGCGTGTCCTTTTTCTTCGGAGACGGTCGTACCGTGATTCTATTGTTGATCAGCCAGCCTGTTGCAAGCCGATTGGATTTGGCCGATCAGCACCGGATACAGAATCACGTTGATCAGGTTCACAAACGGAATGAAGGATAAGATCAGAACCGTAATCGCAAACCCTGTGGACAGCGCTTCCTGTTGACCGCGCAGACGGAACTGCAAGTTGATGCGATTTACCAGACGAACGTGGAACATGAAGATCCAATACAGGTTGAAAAACGGAATAAACATAAAGCCGATCGCCTTGCCCGCGGAGAAGTCGTTCGCCTTGATCATCGGCACCTGCGAGTGTTTCAGCCCCAAATAGATGAAGGAGAAAATCCCGCCTGTCAAGAAATGCAGCACGATAACCAGTACCGTCGGGAAGTTGGTGAAGGTGTGACGCATGTAGTTCGCTTTTTGTTGCTCGGACAGCGTACCCAAGTTAAATGCCGGGTTGTAGATGTCCTCCGCATTCACATGGGTTTGAGTCTGGCCCTTACTCAGAATTGGCGTTTCCATAAATTCCTCCTAAAACATATGTCGTCTACCGCCTCAACCTAATATTACCATAATTGTGTAGGAGTTCAAGAATCTTCTTATCCTCGTTCCTCCACCCCCACAAAAAAACTCCTCGGCTCTCTCGCCAAGGAGTCTTTTCTCACACGATATGATAGAACCTACTTCAAATTCTCCGGGTTCAGACCTTGCAGCTCCGGCAGGACGAACAGGCCGTCTTTGCGGATCAGCACATCGTCAAACCAGATCTCCCCGCCGCCGTACTCGGGACGTTGGATGTTGACGATGTCCCAGTGGACGGAGGATTTGTTGCCGTTCGGCGTTTGGTCATAGCACTGCCCCGGCGTGAAGTGGAACGACCCGGCGATCTTCTCGTCGAACAGAATGTTGCGCATCGGCTCCAACACGTACGGGTTGAACGCGATGGCAAATTCCCCGATGTAACGCGCCCCTTCGTCCGTATCCAAGATCTCGTTCAGCTTCTCGTTGTTGTTCGCCGTCGCCTCGACGATCTTGCCGTCACGGAACACGAAGCGCACGTTGTCAAAGCTGGTGTTCTGATACACCGTCGGCGCATTGTACTGCAACACCCCGTTGATCGAATCGCGCACCGGCGCCGAGAAGACCTCGCCGTCCGGCAGGTTGCGCTTGCCGACGCACATCACCGAGCCGACGCCCTTGATCGAGAAGGTCAGATCGGTGCCGTTGCCGATGATCCGTACGTTGTCGGTGCGATCCATCAGCTCTTTCAGCGGCTTGGCCGCCTCTTCCATCTTGCCGTAGTCCATCGTCGTCACGTTGAACAGGAAATCGGCCCAGTCTTCCGTCGCCATCTCCGCTTTTTGCGCCATCGATTCCATCGGCGTCGGGACGAGCACCCATTTGGTGTTGTTAACGCGTTCTTCGTAATGCACCGGCACGACATATTTTTCAGCGAACATCTTCATTTTCTCAGCCGAGATGCCTCGGAACTCGTACAGGTTTTGGGGGTTGCCCAAATCCGCCCACGCATCCATCTGCTTCATGAACGCCAGATCGCTCTGTGCCATCAGTTCAACCTGCTCTTGCGTCACGTTCTTGAACAGTTCGCGACGAACTTTCGAGCTATTCTGCTGTACGAACGGCAAAGCGCCGACCGCATAAGCGGCTTTGATCAGTTCGGTCGTAATCTCGGTTTGGTCGTCGTTGACGGAGAACAGGACTTTCTCCCCCGGTTGCAGGTCCAAGGAATATTCAACCACCGTTTTGGCCAATTGTGCGTAACGCGGATCTCCCATGTTGTCAGTTCCCCCTTGTTTGATACAGCGAAAGAATTGGTGTTGTCTGTATTGTACCACTCTTCCAATCTTTGTGAAATCAGACCGTGGACGGACGCGACCTCCATCGTGCGCCCGTCTTCGCCAATGCCAATAAACCGGTCTCGCCCCCATGACGACACCGGTTTTCCACTATGAATAAGACCAGCCGTACGTATAAGTAAGGGCGCAACCCCGTTCCCCTAGGACGCGCGCAGAATGACGTTGACAGCTTCCTGTTTGCAAACGAACGCCTTGCCACCGATCCAGAAGACTTCAAGACCGTGGTGACGGACCAGTTCGCGCAGTTGGCGATAGGAGAGACCGTATTCCTTGCCGAGATCGATCATGCGGGTCAGCGAGTCGCTCGCCACCCCTTTCAACCGTGCGTAGAATGCCTTCAACACTTGTTCATGCGCCATTGTTCATCCCTCCGGTTCGTGTGATGTGGTGTTCTTGGTATAGAGTATGCCCCTTCCTATCATTTTTATTCCTCAAATCTACTAGAAAATAAGAAAAAATTTTCGGACAATATCGAGATATGCGCCGATGGCGATTCTCGTCGGTCGGTGAATATACATAAAGCACACCTTTTCCCCCTAAAGGAGGGAGCGCCATGGTTCCCGGGTCTGCCCAGTATTATTTGTACCTGGTTCTCTACACCGCCTTTTGGAGCGCTGTCTCCACGATTCTTTATCGCACCTTTTTCCTCAGCGGGGTCGCTGCGATCTCGCCGTCGCTGTATTTTTTCCTCGCCGGGTTGGTGATGTTCGTCGGCAGCGGTCTGCGCACGATGAAGACGTCTCCACACGGCGGGCGGCGCCGACGGGACCCGATCATCGCGTCGCTGGCTCTGTCCGGCTTGCTGTCGATCTTGTATGCGAATCTGGTATGATTGGTATTTTTAAATTGCAAACGATAGATTGTCACCTTATAATTTATGTATCAATAGTCTCTTTACACAAATCATCCCCCTAAGGAGTGACACACTTGGCCGATATTCAGACTTTGCGCCTGCAAGTTCGTGATCTTTTAAAACAGAGGGTGCCTCAGCCGCAGCAAGACCAGTTGCTGACCGACAGCGCACCGAAGCACCCGTTTGTCGAGAAGTTCACCAATTTTGACGTCGACGCGATGACGACGGCGATGGAGTATGTGAAATCGTACATGAAGATCGCCGACGCGAACCCCGGCACCGACGGGTTGGAGCGCGTCCTGAACGAAGTGCAACAGGATCTGCGCAACCAGAATCCGACTCTTATCAAGTACGCCCTGATGGTCTTTCTCACTCATGACAAGAACGGGCAGAAGCTGACCCGTGCGATCCCGACGATGGAAGAGCGCCTGCCGCAGTTCGTCACGCCGTCGAAACCGTCCCCCGGACTCTTGATGACCGAAGAAGTAGGCGGCGTCGACGAGAGCGTGTTGCACTGGTGGCGCGAAGACCCGCTGGTCAACGAGCATCATGAGCACTGGCATGTCGTCTACCCGACCTCGGGCCTGCCGAACTTGGCGACCGATTCGTTTCAGATCAAAGATCGCCAAGGCGAGCTGTTCCTCTACATGCACGAGCAGATGGTCGCCCGCTACGATGCGGAGCGGTTGGCGGTCGGTTTGCCGCGCGTCAAGCCGTTTGATGATTTGACCGCCCCGATTGCGGAAGGCTATGACTCGACGCCGGCACGCGATCAGGAGGACAAGCTGTATCCGCCGCGCAACGCCGGTTCGAAACTGCCGACCGAAGTCGAGGCGATGCATTTGAAGCTGTCCGACCTGCAAGGCTGGACGGAGAACCTGATGGGCGCGATCAAGGAAGGGCATTTCTCGTACAACGACGACAAAGGCAATCCGGTGACGCTGCCGATCACGCCGTCTCTGCTCGGCACGTCGGTGGAAGCGAACATCGGCTCCGTCTCCCGTTCGGTGTACGGCAACCTGCACAACATGGGCCATATGTTCATCGCGTCGATCCGCGACCTGCCGACGGGAGCCGATCCGTCGCAGTACGGCGAGTTCGGCGTGATGTCCGACACGGCGACCGCGTTGCGCGACCCGATCTTCTGGCGCTGGCACAAGCATATCGACGACATCTCCTACGCGTGGCAGGAGACGCAGCCGGCCCACGACTTCTCCGATGCGCCGAGCGTGGCGATGCACGACATCATTTTGCTGAATAACGAAGGGCTTCCGGCGCTGCACCAAGACTCGCAAGGACAACCGATTGCGGCCCAAGACGACCTGCTCTACAACTACCAAGCGGTGGCGGAGCAGGCGTTTGGCGGCGACAAGTGGGCACAGGATTTCTCGTCGGGCACGTTTTCCTTTACCTACACCAACCCGGCGACGGGCAAGGCGTACGACCTGTCGATCACGACGACGGACGAGTTGAAGACGGAGATGCAGAAGCGGAGCATCCACCTGTACGGGCATGAGGAAGTGGAGATCGACTATGTGAACCACGAGCCGTTCCTCTACGCGCTTCGTTTGGAAAACCGCGTGAACATGCCGAAGAAAGTCACCGCCCGCCTGTTCCTCGTGCCGGAGACGGAAGCGAAGGATCGCCGGGCGTGGATCGAGATGGACAAGTTCCAAGTCGAGCTGAACCCACTGGAGCAAAAAGTCGTCGCCCGTCGCGACCGTCACTCCTCCGTCATCCGCAAGCCGGCCGTCGACCCGTCCGTCGCGCCCGACTTCGATCCGAGTCACGAACCGTCTCAAGATCCGGAGAACGCAGACTCCTACTATTACTGTGACTGCGGCTGGCCCTACTCGATGCTCCTGCCACGCGGCACCGGCGAAGGCATGAAGTTCCGCCTGCTGGTGATGCTGACCGACTGGGAGATCGACCGCGTCGAGGACAACTCCTCCTGCGGCTCGATGAGCTACTGCGGCGCGAAAGACAAGTACCCCGACACCCGTCCGATGGGCTACCCCTTCGACCGCAATTTCACGCAACCGATCGCGGAGACATTTAAAGGGATGCCGAATGTTGAGACGAGAGGGTTGTCGATTCGCTGGACGAATGCGAAGGCATAGGATTTGAGAAAAGGTTCGATGGGAAAAGCCCGTGCAGAGTTGATCTGCACGGGCTTTCTCTGACGGCGCGGTGGAACTTTTGTGCCTCCTCGGTCACAGCACGATCCCCCTTTTCCCCAATGTCTCGACAAGGAACTGCCTGTACTTCATGCACTCCTCCAACGCCTCATCCTTTCGGTTCTGATCGGCGAGGTACTGGGAGTAGTGCTGGGACACCTCATCCAATTTGGAAAGCAGTTCATGTTGCTTGTAGATCGAGATGGCTCTCTTCAGATGCTTGCTGCCTTGCTCACGTTGCTCTCTTCGGAAGCAGACGAAAGCCAAGACACGGTGAACATCACCGTTTAGGGCGTGTGGCGCAACTTGGGAAGTGCCCATGCAAAAGGCAATATCCTTGCCTTTCGGTAGGTAATTGCCTTTTGCCGACATAATCATTCACTTGTAATTCGCTCATACATTTGTATCTGATCGCTGGATTGAATCGTGACAACCATAACCTTATTTACCAGTTTGTTTGGCACCATTCCTATCAATCGAGTTGTGCGATTCTTTTTGATCGGCGAATGAACCTGTGCTTTCTTTACACGCTCAACCGCCGTTACCAACAACCAGAGAGTCAAAAGAACAATCGCACCACCAAAAATTGCAAAGAGCCAAGCAACATTCCCCTGCCCGATGGTTGTAACCGTTCCAGCCGCCAAAGTCGTTCCCACCGGATAGCCTAGTCCAACAAATGCTGAACTTACGGTAATAACCCTACCCATCATCTCTCTTGGCACAGATACCTGCAGTAACGTACGGATGTAGATCATGGCGGGTGCAGAAACAATTCCACATAAAAGCAAGATCGCTACCGCACCTAGGATGCCACTCGATACCGAAAGTAGGGAATAAGCCAGTCCATGTGCTGCAATCGACAGGAACACAAATTTCTTGAGAGAAAAATTCTCAACCTTCACAGCTCCCGTTACAAAAGACCCGATCACAATCCCCACCGATAAAGTAGCGATCAGAATCCCATATCCATTTGCCTCGGCGGATAGGTAATGATCGCTAAAGATCGGCAACAGCGCAGAAGAAGTGCCCCAGATCAAAAAGTTCCACATACAATTCGCAACAACGACTGCTCGTATCACCTTTGACTTCAAGATAAACCGGATACCGCTAGCCAGTTCGGATCTCCAATTCGTGAATCGATTCGAAACGGACTTCTCACCGATCACCGCTCTCTTTCTTCGTCTCGCATGAGGTGGCATCGCCAGATAATACAAGATACCCCCTATGAAAAACGTCCCTGCATTTAGCAAACAAGCCGCTTCCATTTGCCCCAACGCCATGAGGATGCCACCCACCACCGGGCCAAGTGTCAGTGCCAGATCAAATTGAATATTCATCAAGGAATTGGCGGAGATCAGCTTTTCCTCGTCTACCGTTTCCTTAATGATGATCGAAGTGGCTGCCTTTGTGACCGGTGACAAGGAACTTGACAAGGCGATCAAGAGCATGAACCACACATAACTCATCCCTGATTCGAGTGGAACGAAAGCAAGAAATACGAACAAAATTCCACTGATCGAATTCGATAAGAGGGCAAAGAAAATTGCAGGATAGCGATCCAAGTACACCCCAAATATCGGAGATGCAAGAAACTTGGGAAATTCCAGACAGATAAGTGTCAGGGATAACAAAAAAGGACTGCCCGTTTGCTGATAGATCATCCATACGAGAGAAACGGTTATCACGGCATCCCCAATCCCGGAAAGCAATGAACCACTCCATAGGGACATAAACCGCCAATTCATGAACAATTGCCGATAGGTTATCAAACGACTCATTTTACCTCGCTCCTATCCTCGACAACCGTTTTCAACTCCAAAGCTGATTTGTGAAACACCAACAATTTGGCAAGCGGTTCCCCTTTTCGAATCTTGTGCTGCCTAATCGGTTCAAAGGCGATCCCCAGTCCCAAACCCTGATTGAATTTTCCCAGTGATTTTGCAAACAACAAACCCGGATGAACGATATAGTTCTGTTCTCCTTCCATCGGCTGAATCAGCAACACATAATCTTCCGGGATCTCCACTCCAAAACCCAAACGCCATTCGAACGTGCGCTCTCCGTTGGGCAAAAACAATCCTTGCCAACTATCCCCCACTTTCGCTTGTTGCATCTGAAACCACCCGGCCGGTTTGATCCCAATGAAGGACTCCCCTCTGGCAAGCCAAAAATCAATCCCCATCATACGTCCCACTTCCATGACATCATCCCGAGTGCCTCGAATCTGAACTTCTTCAACCGGAAAAATCTCAATGTCGATGGGGGAACATATCGTCCACCCCAGTTCTTTTCCCATTCGATAGGGATAGCAAGCTCCTTTTACCCGTTCATTCGTACACCAACGCAGGGATAACGAAACGGGTTCAGGGGTCGAGATTTTTTCTTGTATCGGCGGTAGTGCCCAGTCTTGCAGTTTTAAGAATGTGACTTGGGACATGTGTAGATTCACCTCACAGGAAGGAAAAGGAGACGCCCCAACGGAAGCGCCCCCTTCCTTTATACTCGAAGTTGATTAGCCGTTCACACTGACTTCCTTATTCTCGCTCTCCACTTTGCCGAACAGAGCCGGGTCATAGATGTTGACAGAGCACGGGCCCAGACCGGTTTTGATAACGCCTACCGCTTCCTTGACATTCAAATCAATCACAGACAATGCGTTAGCCTTCTCAAGATGCGGTGCTTCAATCGTGCGAGCGAATGCTGTTACATACAACGTACGTTCAACTTCGTCGATCTTCATGCCACGTGGAGTCGGGCCAACCGCGATCTGCTTTTCTTCTTTCCACATGTTTTTGTCCACGACACTGACCGCGTTGCTTGCCTCGCAGCTGACATAGACATAGTGATCAGCCGGGTCCGGCAGAACGCCACGCGGGCCAAAGCCGATCGGGACTTCTTTAATCAGAGCAAGATCGTTTAAGTTGATCACCGACAATGTGTGACGATGCGTGTTTGCGGTGTAGAGGTGTTCGTTGTCCCAATCGACGCATGCGTGGTACGGCTTCGCATCTTGTCCCAGAGAGATACGCGATACGACTTTCGATGTCATGATGTCATCCTTGATTTCGATGATAGCAACCGCATCATCCCCCCACAACGGAATGCACGCATACTTTCCGTTCGGAGTGATGGACAGAGCACGCGGGTTCGAGCCCACTTCAATCCGACTGACCTCCTGACGGCGCTCAAGGTCAATGATCGAAACATCATCGGAACCCGAGTTCGATACGAAAAGGTACTTGCTATCCGGCGTCATGGCCACGCCACGCGGTGCAAGACCAACCACGATACGAGTGACTTCTTTGTCTTCCAAGAGGTCTACTACAGACACGCTGTTTCCTGCACAGTTCGATACATAGCCGTAGTTCCCTTTGGGATCGATGATCATGCAGCCGCGCGGGCTACCACCGATCGGGATACGACCGAGTTCTTTTTGTTCCGCTACGTCAATGACGGAGATGTCATTGGAGTCGGTGTTGGTCACATAAGCCAGCTTTTTCATTAGAAAGACCACCTTTGCTAGTTTGTTTTATTGAATATGTAAATATAACATCTATGATACATACTAGTATAAATCTTATATTTTTGCAATAAATAAATTCTTGAAAATATATAGGACACTTAAAATCACGTCTCATAATTAAAAAAACCATGAGATAGATACATTGTCACTCAACTCTACAACATTGCTTATCGCATAGATTTCGCGATTCAATTCGGAACGAAAAATGTCTTTGACCATTAGCGTCTGTAACAGGTTTGTTGGCCCCACTGTGAACAACGGTTGTAAAATCCCCAATGTCCTCCTCTTCCAACACTAAAGCCCGTGCGGATGGATTCCACACGGGCTTGTCGTTCTTCAACCCAATTTATTAAATTCTTGATACACCGATGCAAAAATAACGGCCCCGGTTTACGTTTCAATCACCATCCGTGCAGAAGTAGCCGACCGTTTTACTCAGAACGGCCACCCCCCAAGCCTTGGCTCCCCGACGCGATACATGTCGCCGAGGTCGTAGCCGTTTTGGAAAAACAGTTCGAGTTTCGCCGGGTCGACTTGGTGAATGCTTTCCTCCGCGTCAAGATCGCAAACGAACAAGGCCACCTCCCCTTTTCTGAAACCCTCCGTGAATTGATCGAGCAGGTCGGGGGAATGTGTGCTCAGGAAAATTTGTTGGACGGAGGTGGAGTTTTGCATCCACATGCCGAGTGCTTTGAGCCATGAAGGGTGGATGTTCAACTCAGGCTCGTCGAGGAGCAGGACGTTGGTCTGCTCGGGAGATCACGGAGAAATGCTTCAGCATCACGAACACCTCTCTACCTAACAAATTGTACAGTTCTTCCCCTCATCATAACAGATCCTTCCATACTTCAAGTTCGCAACCCCAATGAAAAACCCTCGCTTCCCAAGCGAGGGCATTCCCACGATCTATCTTATGCCTCCACAACCTTCTCCCCCACCGTCGCCTGCAAAAAGGTTCGTGCCAACGCCTTCCCCTTCTCCCCGACGATCTCGACCGGACCGACGCAGGAGGGGCAACCGTATTCGCCGCAGCCGCATCCTTCCAGCATGTCGAGCGCCGTGCGAAACACCTCGCGCTCCACGTTGTACAGCTTGTCCGCCAGCCCGATGCCACCGGGGTAGGAATCGTACACGAACACGGTCGGCAGCTCCGTATGCGGTGCCTTCACCTGCGGCTGGACATGCAAGTCACCGGGGGCGCACATCAGGTAGAGGGGAGCGACGCCTTTTAACAGGTTGGCCAGGCCGACCAAGCCGTTCTCAATTTCCTCCTTGGTCAACTCCTCGGTCAACTTTTCCGAGAACGACACCCAATACGACATCGTGTGCATCTCCGCTTCCGGCAGATGAATCTTGCCCCAGCCGAGGTTCTCATGCGTGTCGAACTTGATCTTCTTGTAGATTGTCGGCAGGGCGTTGACCATCACTTCGCCAAACCCATGCCCCGCCAGCTCGCTACCTTTCTCCCGAAACTGGTCGAGCACCCGCAGGTTCACCGCCAGCTCGGCGTCGGTGTAATAGTCGCAGTCCACCTTGCGCACGAACGCTTTGCCATATTCCAAGTCGAGCTTCTCCACCTGAAACTGTACGCCTTCATGAATGTAGATCGCCTTTTCATGCAGCGTCGTCAACGCCGAGAACCGATCCGTCTCCCCGATCACGCGGTTCTGCTCCGTCATGTCGATGATCACGACGTTCTCCTGCGCCGCCGAACGCAGCGAGATGTCATGTGACGGCAGCGAATCCTGCATCCAGTAATACCGCTCGTCCGCCGCCTTGTTCAACACTTTCTCCTCCACCAGAAAATCCAGAATCTCCTCCGTCGTCGTCACGCCGAACTGCTCCGTCGGCTCAAACGGCAACTCATACGCCGCACATTTCAAATGATCGACGAGGATGATCAGGTTCTCCGGATGCACCCACGCATGCTCCGGCGAGCCTTCGAAGAAATACTCCGGATGCTGCACGATATACTGGTCGAGCGGCGAGGAGGACGCGACCATCACCGTCACCGCCTTGCCATGCCGTCGCCCGGCCCGGCCCGCCTGCTGCCAGACGGACGCGATCGAACCCGGATAGCCGGTGATCACGCAAGCTTCCAACGACCCGATATCGATGCCAAGCTCCAACGCGTTCGTCGACACGACCCCTTTTACCGAACCGTCCCGCAAGCCGTGCTCGATCTCGCGTCGCTCTTTCGGCAGATAACCGCCCCGGTAGCCGCGCACCGCCTTGTGCGGCACGATCCCCGCCGTCGATTCCTTCAAATAAGTCAGCATCACTTCCACCTGCGTCCGCGCCTTCGTAAACACGATCGTCTGGATGTCGTTCGCCAACAACTGCGTCGCCACCCGCCGCGCTTCCAGCAATGAAGAACGCCGGATGCCGAGCTGTTGGTTGACGACCGGCGGGTTGTAAAAGAGGAAGTGCTTCTCCCCTCTGGGTGCCCCCGACTTGTCGATCAGCTCGAAGTCCTCTTCGAACAGCTCCTGTGCCAACTCTCTCGGGTTGGCGATCGTCGCCGAGCAGCAGATAAACTGCGGCCGCGCCCCGTAGAACTTGCAGACCCGCTTCAAACGGCGGATTACGTTCGCCACGTGCGACCCGAACACCCCGCGGTACATGTGAATCTCGTCGATGACGACATACTTGAGGTTCTCAAACAGCTTGACCCACTTGGTGTGGTGCGGCAAGATGCCGGAGTGCAGCATGTCCGGGTTGGTCACGACGATATGCCCCGCCTGCCGTATCGCCTGCCGCGCGGTCACCGGCGTATCCCCGTCATAGGTAAATGTCTTGATGTCCTGCTCCAGATGCTCCACCATCTGATGCAGTTCCTTCATCTGGTCCTGCGCCAACGCCTTGGTCGGGAAGATATACAAAGCCCGCGCCGACTCGTCCTCCAGAATCCGGTTGAGCACCGGCAAGTTGTAGCACAGCGTCTTGCCCGAGGCGGTCGGCGTGACGACGGTGACGTGCTTGCCTTGGTTGACCTCGGTGAACGCCTCGGCCTGATGCGAATAAAGCTGCCCGATCCCTTTGCGCCGCAGCGAATCTTGCAACACAGGGTTTAAGGCAACGGGAAACGGCGCGTACACCGCCTCTTGGGCCGGATAGACGCGCCAATGGGTGATATTTTTCATAAAAGCGTCGGTGCGCTTCCATTCATCGAGCAACAAATCGATGTTCACGAGCCAAAAAACCTCCTCGTAGCGAGAACAAATGTTCTTATCTTGTTAATCTATTCGCTAGAAACCTCTTAATTCCTTTTGGTTAATGCCTATATTTTTTAGCGGAAAAAGTGGCAATCATCACTCAATCATCATACAATAGACTGTGGTGTAATAGAATAAGTACAAACTTGCCAAACGTTCTAAAATCTAACAACCTGAGGATACGGGGTATGTAGAATGAACCGAATGTCTTACATATGGAAGTATTTTGTTCCCTCTTTAGTCATCCTCGTCACCACCTTTGTCCTAGTACAGGTGGCGCTCGGGGCGTTGCATGATGAAAAAGAACAGAAGTTTTCGGCTTTTGCCAATGTGTTGGTTCACCAGTTTCATGAGAATCAAGACTTGCAACAAGCGCTCCAAGAGCATGATGTCAACTTGGCGCGGCAGGAGATGCAGCCTTTTCTCGACCAGTTGGTCGTCGCCGGCAACCAGATGGGCGCCTCGGTCTACCTGACCGCCTCGTCCGAAGTGATCGCCATGGCGCCGACGGACGACTTGCAGACCGCCTTGCCGTTTACCGTGCATCGAGATCATTTTGACAAAGTGGCGAAGAGCGGGCAACCGCTGTATTTTACCGCCCATTCCTTGGTGCGGGACTTTGACGTGTACAATTATGCCGTGCCGGTGTTCCGTGACGGTCAGGTGGCGGCGATCGTCAACATCAACCAGAACAAGTCGTTGGTCGACAAGCAAGTCAGCACGATCTACCTGTCCGGGCTGCTCGTCACCGTGGTCGCTCTGTTGGTGCTGACCTTCGCCGGCTTGACCGAATACCGCCGCGAGAAACGCCTGCAAAGTGAGCAGGCCAACCTCGTGCGCTGGCTGAAAGCGTACATTGAAAACGAAGACAGCTCCGGCGATTTGCTCGACGCCAAGCTCACTCTTCTCAAAGGCTTATCCGGCGAGTTCAAGCGCGCCCTCCACCTGGCCCAATACGCCCGCAACCAGAAGCGGCAAGTGCTCGATCAGCTTCCCGTCGGGGTGTTGACGTTCGACAACAAAGGGGAACTGAGCTACGTCAATCCCTTCTTCCTCAAGCTGGTCGGCTATTCGGAAGAAGAGATGGAGCAATGGACGACCGAGCAGTGGGAGGAGATCTACACGGTCAGCGACGGTGCCGACCTGGCCGCCCTATATCACGCCAGCGGCGGTTATGAAAATCAAACCGTGCTCGTCAAGCGCAAAGACGGACAGAAGATTCCGTTCTCCGTCTCCGCTCGCCGCCTGCCGGAATTCGAAGGCCAATCGCTTGGCGTGCTCCTCTTGTTCACCGACCTGTCGAACGAGTTCGCCCTCACCCGTTTGGAACAAAAAGCCCACTATATGTTCAACTCGATCCCGCTCTCGATGCTTCTCGTCAACGATAAGCAGGAGATCGGGTTCGTCAACCCGGCCGCCTGCCACCTGTTCGGGTTGCAGGAGAAGGAATTCCTCGGCAAGACGCTGTATGAGGCAATGCCTTGCGAAGCGGGGCGCAACGACTCGTCGGAACATTTGTTGCACGGTAAGATCGATCAGGTGCTCCAGTACGGGATGCGCAGGCACTTGAACAACACCCGGTTCTCGTTGCGCGGGCGGGAGTATGACTTGGAGATCGACCTGTTCCCGATCTTCAACCCGTACACGGCCGAGTCGGACGGGTGCATGATCCTGATCAAGGACAAGACGGTCTATCGCGAATGGGAGGAGTTGACCCAGCGGGTCGACGCGCATTCGCATTATGTGCAGATGGCGGCGACGATCGCCCATGAGGTGCGCAACCCGATGACCTCCGTGCGCGGTTTCCTGCAACTGTTGGCGCAGGAGATCGAAGGATCGACGCCCAAGATGTACCTCGATGTGATGCAGACGGAGATCGACCGGATGAACTCGATCCTCAGCGAATACCTGAGCATGGCCCGCACACCGCAGACGTCGTGGGATGCGATCGACCTGACCGACCTCGTGCGCGACACCTTCCTGCTGCTCGAAGGCGAAGCGAACTACCGCGGCGTCTCCTTGACTCTCGACACGACCGGCGGCTGCCGGATCAATGGCATCGCTCGCGAGTTGAAACAGGTGCTGATCAACTTGGTGCGCAACGCGTTCGACGCGATCGAGGGACAGTCGGCACCCGGACAGATCGACATTTCGTTGACGGAAAGCGATGACCGCTACTTCGTCACCGTGCGCGACAACGGGTGCGGGATCGGCGAGGAGCAAGCGCAGAAGATCTTCACCCCTTTCTTCACGACCAAAGCGATGGGCACCGGCCTCGGCCTGCCCGTCTGCAAAAAAATCGCCGAGACCCACGGCGGCGCACTGACCGTCGAATCGGAGCTCGGCAAGGGCACGTCGTTTACGATGGAACTGCCGAAAGTACAGGAGTAGAAAAAGAGACCCTGCCGTTAGAGGCTGGGTCTCTTTTTGTTCATCAACATCAGCACGAGGATCGCGCCGACCCCGACCAGCGAAGCGATGCCGAAGAACGTATAGGTCTGGAAGATGCCCGCGCGGTCGAGCAGGTAGCCGCCGACCATCGTGCCCGCCATCGAGCCGAGACCGTTGCCGATCGCGGAGTAGATGCCGAGCGCGGTGACTTTGATGCCTTCGGGTGCGATCTCGCGCACGTACTGGGCGGCGGCGGGGATGTAGAGGCCGACGGACAGCCCTTGCACGAACAGCAGGGACAGCACCAGCGTGGAGGACGGCTCGGTGCCGTAGAAGATCCAGCGCAGCGAGGAGATCAGCCCGGCGATGACGAGCATCGGCAGGAGACCGAAGCGGCGCACCAAGGGGCCGGCCAAGCGCATCACCGGCGCTTCGCTGCCCGCCGCGATCAAGAAGGACAAGCCGACACCCGCCACCGTCCCACCGATCTCGGTGAAAAAGATGCCGTAGTACGAGTTGTTCGCTTGAATCGTCCCGAAGATCAGGAACGTCGCCAAGCAGAACAGGAGGAAGCGAGGGTGTCCCAGCAGGACTTTTAACCCTTTGCGCAGGTCGACGCTTCCCATGCGGTTCGATTCGCGAGGCAGCTTCGGTGTGAGCAGGACGCAGAGTACGTAGGCGGCAGCGTAGAACCAGAAGATCACGGACAGGCCGACGCCTTCCGCCAGTCGCCCCGCCGCCCAGGAAGCAGCCGCGAACCCGATCGCCCCCCACAGGCGCAGGGAGCCGTAATCACCGCCATGTTGGTGGACATAGTTGAGGGCGATGCTGTCGACGATCGGCACGCCCGAAGAGTGAAACATCGACATGCCCGCGAACAGCAGGAAGAAGAGCAGGAAGCCCCCGGCAAGCGGGTACAGGGCGCTGAGCACGGCGGCCAGCGACAACGTGATCATCAGGACGGTGCGCTGGGCGTTGAAGCGGTCGCAGAGCATGCCCCACACGGGTTGGAACAGGACGGTCATCACCGGCCCGACGGCGACGATCAGGCCCGTTTGCGTGCCGGACAGCCCTTCTTCTTTTAAAAAGAGGGGCAGGAGCGGGGCCATCGCGCCGAATGCGGAGAAGAACAAAAGATAGTAGAGACTGAGCACCCGCGTTTTCTTGGCGGGGTTCGCAGCAGGCTGATGAAGTTCCAGAGGTAACACCCTTTCCCACGTAAATCGGTGGCAAGTTATGATATAATGAGGGCAATCAAAAGGGGTGACGTCCATGCCGCACGATCACGAGCACGACTGCGCCAACACCACGGACAAGTACATGGAGCAACTGCGCGAACAGGGCTTCAAGCTGACCGGCAAACGCAAAGAGATCATCGAAGTCCTGCTGGAGGAAGACCGCTACATCTCGGCCAAGGAACTGCTCGAACGGCTGAAGCAGCAGTACCCGCGCTTGAGTTTCGACACCGTCTACCGCAACCTCTCGTTGCTCAAAGATGAGAAGATCATCGAGGAGACGACGTTTGGCGACGGCGGCTCGAAGTTTCGCATCACCTGCGACACCAACCGGCACCATCACCACTACATCTGCACCCAATGCGGCAAGACCGAAGTCGTCGACGACTGCCCGATGGACGCCCTCGAATTGAAGGCCCCGTCCGGGTTCCACATCAAGTCGCATCGGTTTGAGATCTTCGGACAGTGTGCCGATTGCGGCGAGCGGTAAGGGACGCCGATACTCATCATACCACGAAACAACTGTTTAGGGGGTACGCGATCTGCGTACCTCTTTTTATGTTTCCCTTGGCATAGAAAAAGAGTTCACGCATTGGAGGTGAACTCTCTGCTAGTTGATGATTCTATGTGAAAACGGGGTCAAATAGGAAGCCTCGATTGCACATGAACCTCGTAGGCTTCCCATCACTTATTTTTCTAGGTTTTCGCTCGCCTCCTCCACCCGTTCCACCACGATGTCGGCCAACTTCTCGTGCGGCCCCAGCGGCGGGGCGAGGCGGAGGGTGAGGGTGGGGTGCTTGGCGGCGGCTTCCTTGACGCGGGTGAGACACTTGGTGAGCAGGAAGCCGGTGGTGAGGAAGTAAGGAAGTACCAGCAGCTCGTTCACGCCCTGTTTGACGCACGCTGCGACCGCTTGCGGGATGCGCGGGTCGGTGTAGTCGAGGAAGCCGACTTCCACTACCCGCGCGTCGGTGTGTTCGCGCAACCCCTCTGCCAGCAGCCGGACGTCCCCTTCGGCATCTGCCAGAATGCTGCCGTGGGCGATGAGGAGAATGCCTTGGTGCGGTTCGAGGAGCAAGTTTTTGTCAGGCTTGTTGCGAATGTCACGGTTGTGGTTCGTGTCGTTCATGTCGTCGTTCATGTCGTCGTTCATGTCACTCCTCCTCCCGTTCCATCCCCAAGCCCCCCCCATCACTTATCCTTTTTTCTCCTCGACCAATCCGTTCTTCAACGCATAGATCGCCGCTTGCGTGCGGTCCTCCACACCCAGTTTCGCCAAAATATTCGAGACATGCGTCTTCACCGTCTTGATCCCGATGTACAACGTATCACCGATCTGCTGGTTCGTATACCCGTCCGCCAGCAAGCGCAACACATCCATCTCCCGCTCGGTTAAAGCATCGACCGGTGACGCTTCCTGCTTCGGCTTCTGCAACGAGGCCACCACTTTCGCCGCGACTTGCGGTTCGAGCACCGTCTCACCGCTGGCGACTTTGCGGATCGCACCGGTGAGTTCCTCGCCAAGCACCGTTTTCAAAAGATAGCCTTTCGCACCCGCCTCCAACGCGGGCAGAATCTTCTCATCTTCCAAGTACGACGTGACGACCAGCACATGCAGATCCGGCTTGATCTTCAGTACCTCGCGCGTCGCCGCTACGCCGTCCATGCCGCCCATCACGAGGTCCATCAGCACGACGTCCGGCTGCAAATCGGCCACCGCCCGCACCGCTTCCTCGCCGGAGCCCGCTTCGCCGACCACTTCCAAGTCCGGCTCGGTCAGCAGATAAGTCTTGACCCCCATCCGCACCATGTCATGATCATCCACCAACAGAATTCGTATCGTGTTCCCCACGTGTCGCTTCCTCCCCGTTTCCCACTAAACTGACCACCACGCGCACATCCGCCCCGTCACCCGGTCGGGAGCGCACGTCGAGGCGTCCGCCCATCTCTTCCGCTCGCTCTCGAAGCGATTTCAAGCCATACGAACCGTCCCGCAACGTCTGCGGGTCGAACCCCTGCCCGTCATCGCGAATCGACAGCACCACTCGTTCCGCACTCTGCGTCAAACTGACCAGCAACCGTTTCGCCGACGCGTGGCGGATGACGTTCGACACCGCCTCTTGCGTGATCCGAAACAACTGCGCCTCCATCCCTTCGCGCAGCCGCGTCACGCCGTCCACTTCCAGATCGTATGTGACCCCTTGCCGCGGACACACATCATGCAAAAAGCGCTCCAGCGCTTCCACCAACGAGCGCCCTTCCAGCTCTACCGGACGCAGGTGCAGCAACAACGCCCGCATCTCCGCCTGCGCCTTTGCCGCCATCTGCTCCGTCTGCAACACCAAAGGCGTCGCCCGCTCCGGCGCACTCGTCACCAGCTTCGCCGCCGCCCCGGCCGTCATGCCGAGCGCGAACAACTGCTGCGACACCGAATCGTGCAGGTCGCGAGCCAGCCGTGACCGCTCCTCCAGCGCCGCGAGACCGGCCGCCTGCTGGGTCAACTGCTCGTTCTTCTCGATCAGCCGCTGCAACGCGATCACCTGCTCTTCCAACCGCTCGGCCATCGAGTTCAGCGAATCGGCCAGCTCGGACAGCTCATCCTCACCGCCTTGTCCGACGATGCGATGTCCCAGCCGGCCGTTGGCCCACAGTACGGCCGCATCGCCGAGCGCTTCCACCCGCCGCGACAAGGAGCGCGACTCGCCAAGCCCTGCGTACCCGCCGACCACGACCGTCGTCACCAAGCCGGACAGGAGCAGGATCACCACCGACGCACCCCCGTGTTTGGCCCCGATCCACGACGCTTCGCCCCACAGCGGATCGCCCGTCCACGCGCTCCACAAGGCGAGCATCACCCAGACCAGCCCGACAAACACGACAAGCGCCGCAGCCGTCGTCCGCACGAATGCGAACAACAACGGCCAGCGAACGCTTTGAAACGTGCCCTTAGATTTGTTTGACATGGCAGTCTCCGAACTTGACTTCGACCCGCACGCGCAGTTTGCGCTCCGCTTCGTCATAGTCTTCACTGCGATGCACGAGTGAGCCGCCGCCCGATGTGTGCTGCCCCAAGACGCGGCAATCGCCCATTTTCACCGAGCCGACCACGTCGACGGCCACTCCTTCCGGCAGGCGGATGTGGGCATCGCCCGCTTTGACCTCGATGTAAATCGCCGTTTCGCCTTCGGGAATCGTCACGTCGAGCAGGTCGAGGTGAACGGAGCCGGCTTTCATCTCGACATGGGTGTTCTCCAACTTCCAGT